>CAYXHH010000129.1:1930-4435 GCA_964464725.1 uncultured Methylotenera sp.
CGTTTAGCGCGCTGTTGCGCAATATAAGAAGCCATATCTGTCGGCACATCTGCAGGGGTTTGTGGTTGCGGTTGTGTGGGCGGTGTCGGCAAACTTTTTTCATTACTTTCTTGCGTTAAGACTTTTGGCACAGAAAAATCTTTAGGTTGTGGCTTGCTAGGTTTGCTTGTAGGCTTTTTAGCGATTATCTTAGGCTCAGGCTTTACCTCTGGTTGCGGCGGTATAGGTATAGGTTCTGGCGCTGGTTCTGGCGCTTTAGGTTGTGGAGCTAAACTCACTTCTATTGTTGTGCTTGATGAAGGAGGACTTAAGTCTATTTTTGGCACAAAAATCATGAACACCAATAAGTGCAACACAATAGAAACAACAAACGCAATCAGGGTGTTGCGGCTTAAATTTAAACGAACAACCTTATCGCCACGTGGCTTTTCTAAATAAGCTTCTAATGAGTTTTGTTCAAGCATGGGTGAGGTCGTCAGACTTAATGGTTAATATCAGCCCAAATTTTTTCTAGTCTTTTAACCGAGACTGGAAATGGTGTTTTAAGTTCTTGCGCAAACAGAGAAACTCTTAGCTCTTCTATGAGCCAGCGATAATCTACCAAGGCTTGCGGAACCTCACGGTGCGCTTGCTGTAAACTACTCACTTTATCTTGCCATTTTTGCGCAAGTACGCCAATACTGGCGGCATTTTTACCGTCACGCTCTGGGTTAGCGGGCTGTTTTTGTATACGAAGATTCAATGCTTTGAGGTAGCGCGGTAAATGTTGCAAATATTCCCAAGGCGTTTGACTAAAACAGCCTTTATACACCAGCAAACCAATTTGTGCTTCCACATCACGTTTGAGGCGATTGACCGTCGCTGGCATTTTGGCTTGTTGATTCACCAATGCTTGATACTCGTTGGCAATCAATTGCGCTTGCCTTGTAATGCCCTCAGTCACTGCTGGCAGGCGCGCCCGTGCGCGTTGTTTAAGCTTCATAAACGCGTCATTGGTTCTGGGCAAGTCGTCTTCACCAATAAAGGCACGGTCAGCAATCGCGTTCAACATATCTTCTCGCAAATCGTCAGGAGAGACCACGTTTCTGAGCAAAAGTGCATATTGGTTAAAATTGGGCAGCCCTTTTTCTAGTTGCTTGATCTGCTCTTTCAGCTCAAAACGCATTAAACGACATACCCCTTTGCGATGATTTACAATAGCCTCACGCGCGGTATCAAATAACTTAACAGCCACAGTATCGCCATTATCTTCAAGCGCTGGGTAGCCCGTCACTTGCAAACCATCGCGCTCAAAACTCAAAGTTTCTGGCAAATCTCCAAAATCCCATTGTTTGAGACCCGTTTTTTCAATGTCGGGCGAGGTGTTTCTAAACGTCAATTGCGCTGCTGAGCCCAACTGCTTTTTAAGCGCTAGCCAATTGCGTCCCATCGCTAACTCGCGCCCGGCATCATCTAGCACACTAAAATTCATCATGTGATGTGCTGGCATGTCACTTAAATCCCAGTCGTCTTTGCTGATTTTGAGCGTGGTTTTGTGTTGAATATATGCCGCCAGTATTTCTAAAATAGGCTGGTTAAATTGATGCTCAGCATGTTCCAAAAAACCTGTGACAAACTCTGGCACTGGTACACACACACGACGATAGGTTTTTGGCAGCGCTTTGATTAAATAGGTCAGCTTTTCACGTAACATGCCCGGCACTAACCACTCAGTTTTGACTGGGTTAAGCTGGTTAAGTAAGGCCAGCGGAATGGTCGCGGTCACACCATCTAACACATGACCGGGCTCAAAACGGTATTTCAGTGGGATTTCCACGCCGTCTAATAGCATTTTTTCAGGAAACTGAACTGCGGTAATCGCATCAGCGCCATGACGCATTAAATCGTCGCGGGTTAAATAAAGCAACTTCGGATTGATTTTTTCAGCTTCTGTTCGCCATTTTTCAAAACTCGCAGCATTAAATATATCTGCAGGGATTTTGGCATCATAAAACGCAAAGAGCTGATGCTCATCTACCAACACATCCTGACGACGTGCTTTATGCTCGAGCTCTTCCACCTCGGCTATCAGGCGTTCATTTGCGATAAAAAATGGCGCGCGCGTATCAAACTCACCATTGGCAAGCGCTTCACGAATAAAGATTTCGCGCGATTCTTGTGGATTGATTGGCCCATAATGCACGCGACGTTTGGGAATAATGGTGAGACCATATAAGCTCACACGCTCCCACGCATTCACCATGCCCATTTTTCTATCCCAGCGCGGGTCGGAATAATGGCTTTCGGTCAAGCCACGCGCGAGAGGTTCTATCCAGTCTGGCTCTATTTTTGCCACACAACGCGCGTACAACTTGGTGGTATCTACCAACTCTGCGGCCATTACCCATTTGGGGCGTGTTTTTTTAAGGGCTGAACCAGGTACAATATGAAATCGTATCCCTCGCGCACCCGCATAGGACTCGCTTTCACCATCTTTAAAGCCGATATTGCCCAATAAACCGGCCA
>CAYXHH010000130.1:0-4380 GCA_964464725.1 uncultured Methylotenera sp.
ACTGAACCTGAAGTGCCAAGCACAGGTGCGCCTTATGTAGAGCTCTCTGATTTAGAGGAATGTGCTGGTATTGCGTTAGGCAGCCCGACCCGCTTTGGCAATATGGCGGCGCCGATGAAGTATTTTTTGGATGGGACTTCAGGGCTGTGGATGAAGGGCGCGCTAATCGGCAAACCTGCCTGCGTGTTTACTTCTAGTGGCTCGATGCACGGTGGTAATGAAAGTACCTTGCTGACCATGATGCTACCTCTACTGCATCACGGCGCCATGATATTGGGATTGCCTTACTCTGAACCACAACTCGGCACCACCAAAACGGGCGGAACCCCATATGGGGCTAGCCATATTGGTGGCGCAATGGACGACCAGCCGATTTCTGAAGATGAGCGCAAATTATGCTTGGCATTGGGTAAACGTTTGGCCGAAACCGCAATCAAATTGGTCGCATGAACTTAACACTCGAAGCACAGCAATTTTTATTCAGCGCTCACAAAGGTATTTTAAGTACTCACTCGAGTAAGTTTGTGGGCTACCCTTTTGGCTCAGTGGCGCCATTTGTCTTAAACCATCAAGGCATGCCAACCATTTTGATTAGTAGCATTGCCGAGCACACCAAAAACATCGTTCAAAATTGCAAAGTCTCACTCGTGGTATTTGAAAATGAAGCTGACTTGCAAGCCAATGCCCGCCTGACCTTGCTGGCGAATGCTGAACAGACCGACAAAAACAACGACCTCATGCGCCAACGTTACTTGCGCTACCTACCGCAAGCCGAACAATACTTTGATATGCATGATTTTAGCTTTTACACATTGCATATCACCCATGCGCGCTATATCGCGGGCTTTGGCAAAATGGGCTGGATCGAAGGCGACAGCATGCAAATCCCTACTAACCCGTTGTTTATTGAAGAGCCAAGCATTTTGGCGCACATGAACGAAGACCATGTGGATAACCTCAAGGCATATTGCCAACACTTCCATCAGGTGTCCGCGAATACGGTGGAGATGATAGGCATCGACAGTTTAGGCTTTGATGTTTGCGTGGATAGCGAAAAATTATTGCGTTTTCATTTTGATACTCCTATTTCAAACGCACAAGAAGCACGTGCAGTATTAGTGAGCATGGCCAAGGCTTGCCGATGACACGATACTTACAAATGGGTGCTTCAGTTAGCCTGATTGCCTTGATTTTTTTATGCTTGTTATGGGAAAGTGTACTGGCGCCTTTAAAACCAGGCGGCACATTGCTAATGCTTAAGGCAGCGCCACTTTTGTTACCCTTATTTGGCGTGCTAAAAGGTCGCCGCTATACTTACCAATGGGCAAGCATGTTTATCTTGCTCTATTTTACCGAGGGCGCAGTACGCGCTTGGTCTGACACTGGGGTTTCAAGCAATTTAGCGATATTTGAAGTTGTACTTTCGCTCATATTTTTCTTCTGCGCAATTTTTTACGCGAAACTAACGCGACAGCCATCGCAATAAAGCGTCCTTCCTTTATAATAAGCTCATGAGAACTCAAATCATCAGCTATACATGAAAATACTTCTTTCGAATGATGATGGCTACTTTGCACCTGGCCTAAACATCTTAGCGACACATCTTGCAAAAATTGCTGAAATTATCGTAGTCGCACCAGAACGTAACCGAAGTGGTGCCAGTAACTCTTTGACTTTAGATCGTCCTCTGAGTGTTAAAAAAGCCAGTAATGGTTTTTTTTATGTGAACGGAACACCCACTGATTGTGTGCATTTGGCGCTCACAGGCTTAATGGAGAGTCCGCCAGATATGGTGATTAGCGGAATTAACGATGGCGCCAATATGGGAGATGACACCATTTACAGCGGGACAGTCGCCGCTGCGATGGAAGGTTTTTTGCTCGATATTCCTTCTTTTGCGATTTCTATGTCACAACACGAAGCTACACATTTTGAAACAGCGGCACGTGTCACAGTTGAGCTAGTCAAACAATACCTTAAAGCAGGACCTTTAAAACCAACGTTGTTAAATGTGAACGTACCAGACATCCCCTACGATGAACTCAAAGGTAAAGTCATTACTCGCTTAGGAAAACGCCACAAGGCCGAACCAGCCATCAAACTTAAAACGCCACGTAACGAAACAGTTTATTGGGTGGGCGCTGCAGGCCAACCTTACGATGGTGGTGAGGGCACAGATTTTTACGCAATTGCACAACACCAAGTATCAATATCTCCGATTCAAGTCGATTTAACCAAACACAGTCAAATAAATGAGCTGAAAAACTGGTTAAGTACATCATGATAGAGTTAGTTTTATGGCTTTAGCACCTCCCAAAAAAATTGGTATCGGCATGACCTCATTACGCACGCGCGAGCGTATGCTCTCGCGCTTACGCGAGCAAGGCATTAAAGATGAAGTGGTATTGCATGCCATGGGCGAGATTCCGCGGCATATATTTGTAGATGAAGCTCTCTCTACACGCGCTTATGAAGATGTCGCGCTACCGATTGGTTTTGCACAAACCATCTCACAACCATACATTGTGGCGCGAATGACAGAAGTTTTGCGTAATGGCAAACAGCTTGGCAAAGTACTAGAAATTGGCACTGGATGTGGCTACCAAACTGCAGTTTTATCGCGTGTTGCAAAAGAGGTACTATCGCTTGAGCGTATTCGACCTTTGGTGATGAAAGCGCGAGGTCATTTACGTACACTCAAGTGCACCAATGTTAAATTAGATCATGCAGATGGAAGCAATGGCTTAAATGAATTTGCACCGTTTGACGGCATTATCGTGACAGCAGCCGCAAGCCATATTCCCCAAGACCTACTCGCGCAACTTGCCATTGGCGGACGCATGGTGATTCCAATTGGTACCAGTGAGCAAACCTTATATTTAATTGAACGTACGCAAACTGAATACAAGCAAACCAAACTAGAACCCGTTAAATTTGTGCCATTATTGGGCGGGACTAGCGTATGACGCAGCGCACAATACGTATTTTTGCAAGCCTGATGATATTGTTGTTAGCGTCTTGCGGTAGCAATCCACCCGCACCAGTGATTGTGCGCACGCCTCAAACGACTAAACCTAAACCGCCTGTCACTGCAAAACCAAGTGCCACACAAACCAAAGATTGGCGGCCAGACAGCCATATCGTCAAAAAAGGCGATACCTTGTTTGCTATCGGTCTGGAGTATGGCATCGACTATAAAGAAATCGCAGCAGCCAACAATATTGTTGCACCTTACCCGATACAAATAGGCCAAAAACTAGACTTAACGAGTTTTAAAGCCAAATCTAGCACTACCACGACGGCTGATAATACAATCCCTCAAGATGACAGTGTGGTGGTAACACCAATCAAAACGGATGGGCCAATTGCTGAGTCGAAACCCATACCAGACTCCAATGCTCCTAATCCTTCAGCAATCACCCCAGTACTCAACGAGCCTAAAGCCATTAGAGAGCCCTATAGTCTCGAGGCACTTAATCGTGTTAACAACAAACCAGTTGCATCCAGCACCACGGTCGAGCCTAAAACCAATGATGTTGCAAAACCAAGTGACAGCAATGTGCCTGATGATGAATCAATTACTTGGGCTTGGCCAACGCAAGGTAAAGTGAGTGCAAGATTTAATGAAGGAAGCAATAAAGGCATTGATATTGCAGGCACCATGGGGCAAGCCATTAATGCGGCCAGCACGGGCAAAGTCATTTATAGTGGATCGGATTTACGCGGCTATGGCAAATTAGTGATTATTAAACACAATAAAACTTATTTATCTGTTTACGCACACAATAGTAAAATTATCGTTAAAGAAGGGCAGTTGGTAAGTGCCGGTCAAAAAATTGCAGAAATGGGCAATACTGACACTAACTCAGTTAAACTCCATTTTGAGATTAGACGACTTGGAAAATCCGTTGACCCTGCAAAATATCTTAACTAGTATTTGAACCCAATTAGCGCAAACGAATTTTTAGGAGATTGTCATGGCAGCACCAAAAAAAGAACCTAACAAATATGCTAAAAATGCTGATATACAAGCCGACACGCCACTTAAAACTGCGTTATCTGTCGCTGGCATGGGTTTGATGGTAGTTGGCATCCTTGGGATTGCGTTGGAGTTTTTTAAAGAAGATGGTGCAATTGGCAAGATATGGGATTGGTTGTGGGAAGATACAACTCACTTAATTGCTATTCCTGCTGTCATTTTTGCACTTTGGTTGTTTAATAATTGGATCACATCCTCTGCCAAAGGTGAAATTAAAAAAGCTGGTAATACCCCGATGTATATCATGATGGCAATCGGAGCCTTTTACTTATTTAGATTTATCTCAACTGGTAGTTTCTAATCAATCAATAAAAAAGCCGCCAAGTGATGGCGGCTTTTTA
>CAYXHH010000131.1:0-4371 GCA_964464725.1 uncultured Methylotenera sp.
CCTTTG
This sequence comes from uncultured Methylotenera sp., assembly GCA_964464725.1. GTDB lineage: Bacteria > Pseudomonadota > Gammaproteobacteria > Burkholderiales > Methylophilaceae > Methylotenera_A. The sequence goes on from CAYXHH010000131.1 coordinate 7, forward strand.
TAAGGTACACGTCCTTCGATGCCCTCAGGTACTAATTTATCTGGATTGCCGTCAGACTCTTGGAAATATCTATCTGAAGAACCTTTTTGCATGGCGCCCACTGAGCCCATCCCACGGTAAGATTTATAAGAACGGCCTTGGAATAACTCGACTTCACCTGGGGCTTCTTCTGTACCTGCGAACATACCGCCTAACATCACCGAGTGTGCACCAGCTGCAATGGCTTTAGAAATGTCGCCAGAAAAGCGTATACCGCCATCTGCAATAAATGGTACGCCAGATTTTTCTAATGCTTTGGCAACATTGCTGATTGCGGTAATTTGCGGTACACCAACGCCTGCCACAATACGTGTGGTACATATAGAGCCAGGGCCGATGCCGACCTTAACGCAATCTGCACCGTGGTCAACCAATGCTAAAGCAGCATCGGCAGTGGCGATGTTGCCACCAATGACTTGCAATTTAGGGTAACGCGTTTTTGCCCATTTCACGCGGTCAAGCACGCCTTGTGAGTGACCATGCGCTGTATCGACCACAATCGCATCGACACCTGCTTCAACCAATGCGGCAATACGTTCATCCGTACCTTCGCCAACACCTACAGCCGCACCTACGCGTAAGCGACCTTTGCTATCTTTACATGCAAGTGGATGGTCATGTGACTTCTGAATATCTTTAACTGTAATCAGACCTTTTAATTCAAAATCATCACTCACAACCAACAAACGCTCTAGGCGGTGTTTGTGAAGCAAACCCATAATTTCTTCGCGGCTAGCACCTTCGCGCACAGTCACTAGGCGCGCTTGTGGGGTCATGATGTTATGTATAGCTTGGTCTAAATTAGTTTCAAACCGCAAGTCGCGATTTGTCACAATCCCGACCACTTTACCATCTTGAACGACGGGTAAACCAGAGATTTTATGTTGCTTTGTGAGCTCAATCACTTGGCGCACGCTCATTTGCGGATGGATTGTCACAGGGTCAATCACCACGCCAGATTCAAAACGCTTGACGCGTGAGACGCGTGAGGCTTGCATCTCAATCGACATGTTTTTATGAATAATGCCCATACCACCGACTTGGGCAAGTGCAATCGCCATTCTGGCTTCGGTCACTGTATCCATTGCTGCTGAAAGCAATGGAATGTTAAGTTTAATCGTACGAGTGAGTTGGGTGCTTAAGTTAACTTCACGTGGCATGACCACTGAGTGTGCGGGTACGAGTAAGACATCGTCAAAAGTAAGGGCTTGTTGCAACAAACGCATAGGGTATCCTCATCCAAAACGAAATTATACAGATTTGCATTGCTTATTAAAAGTTGGTAAGCTAAATATTCATTAAAAACATGAATTAATCTTAAATTCATCAATTAAACTCTAAATATTATTGCGTTTAGGTAAACTCATTTTTAGACTTAACCGTTATTTGACATAGTTTTTATACGAGTAGATTGGGCAGAAATGAAATCGATTCCATTATTTTTGATAGTGTTGTTAGCAAGTGTGCAGCCACAGTTAAGTAACGCTCAGGTATATAAGTGGAAAGATAAAGATGGCTCTATTCGGTATACGGATACGCCGCCGCCTTCGAATATTCAACAAGAAACAATCATCAAAAAAAAGACTGAAACTCCTGTAGTGAGCCCTGCGCCTCCACAAGGACAAAATCCTGCACAAGCATCTAATCCAAGTAATGCTATTAAAGAAGCCCCTTCGCCAGAGGCTGAAGCTGCGGCCGCTCAAATGCGACAACGAAAAGCTGAAGATGAAAAACGTGCTAAGCAAGAAAAAGAAGCTGAGGCAAAAAGAAAAGCTGAAAATTGCAGAGCTGCAAGAACAAATTATGAAACATATTCTCAAGGTGGGCGCGTTTTTAAACTGAATGCAAAAGGCGAACGAGAATTCATGGGTGATAACGATTTAGCTTCGGCAAAAGCCCAAGCTCAACGCGAAATCAACATGAATTGTATTTAGACCAACAATTTTGCAGTAAGAATTATTTACTTGATTTAGCTTCTTCCGCGCGTTGCTTACGCACTTCCTTAGGGTCTGCAATCAAAGGTCGATAAATTTCAACGCGATCCAGATGACGTAAAGGTGCATCTAGGCGAGTGAGTTTACCAAAAATGCCGATTTGTTGTGTATTTAAATCAATTTCAGGGAATTTTTGTAAAATCCCTGAAGCCTGAATAGCCGCTTCTGCAGTGCTACCTGCCTCCACTTGAATGGGGATAATCAATTGCTGATTTGGTAGGGCGTAAGCAACTTCTACCGTAATGTGGTTTTCATTCTTCAAGATATTTCCTTATTGCTATATATGGCATCAGCGCGTGATACAAAGCCATCCACAAAGGTGGTAGCGATATGGTTAAACACGGGCGAAATAATTTTTTCTAAAAAACTATTGGCAAATACATAATTTAATCTAAATTCTATTTTACAGGCATTGGATTTTAAAGGAATAAACCGCCAACTACCTTCTAGGTGTTTAAAAGGGCCATCTTTTAAATTAATGTCCATGCTGGTTGGGTAAATCTTCGCGTTTTGAGTGGTGAAATGTTGCTTTAAGCCATGATAGTTAATGTGCAAGGTTGCTACCGTACTTGTATCAGTGCGTTCTTGTAAGTCCACGCCACCACACCAAGGTAAAAATTTGGGGTAATCTTCAACGGCATCCACAAGCGCGAACATTTGCTCTGCTGAGTGTAAAACCAATACCGATTTTTCAACCTTATTCATTCAATTATTCAATACTCGCGTAAAATGCTATTTTAAGTCATAAAACCCTAAACGTTTGTAAAATGAGCATTGCGCAAAATAAAAAAGCATTCTTCGATTATTTTATTGAAGAAAAATACGAAGCTGGCATCGTGCTAGAAGGCTGGGAAGTTAAGGCTATTCGCGATAACCGTGCCAACCTAAAAGAAGCCTATGTGATTATTCAGCGTGGAGAAATTTACCTCATCGGTTGTCATGTTACCCCAATGGGTGCGGCTTCTACGCATATCCGACCAGATGCGATTCGTACGCGCAAATTACTCTTGCATAATGCCGAAATTATGAAATTAATTGCTAAAGTAGACCGTGCGGGCTATACAATTGTGCCGCTTGATCTGCATTTTTCAAAAGGGCGCATCAAAATTCAAATTGGTTTAGCCAAGGGTAAAAAACAACATGACAAGCGTGATGCTGAACGAGAAAAAGATTGGAAACGTGAACAAGGCGCGATTATGAAAAGTCATAATCGACGCAGTTAATTGATTAATAGACTGTAAGAAATCAACATGAAAAAGATATATCAATTTTTATTGATGGTTTGTAGTTTTACCTTAACAGCCCATTTGTATGCAGAAGTCGAAGAGGATGGTGCATTTTGGATAAACCTGAATGCACAAGGCAAGCTGCCTGTAGATAAATTGAATTGGTATGCTGAGTATCAACCACGCTGGCGAGAAGAAGGTAAACATTTGGATGTGTCTATTATTAGGCCTGCGATTTTTTATACATTAAATCCAAATGCAAGTCTTTGGTTAGGCTATGCCAACGTGAGATTTCATCCGGCCGGACGCTCATCAAGAGAAGAAAATCGACTTTGGCAGCAATATTTATATAAGTTTGAGCCCTTTGAAAATATTCACATACAAAGTCGAACACGTTTTGAGCAACGCCATTTCGAACAAGCCAGCGATACGGGCTACCGCATGCGTCAACTGTTTAGAGCAACTGTCCCAATCAAATCAACTGCTTACTCATTTGTATTATGGGACGAGTATTTTGTTCACCTCAATGATACCGATTGGGGAGCAGTCCGCGGTTTCGATCAAAACCGCGCGTTTATTGGGGTAAATGCTAAAATCAACCCGCAAATAGCACTTGAAGTGGGCTATCTTAATCAATATATCAACACTAGAAATTTTGATAGAGAAAACCACGTTTTATCCACAACATTGAATCTTCAGTTTTAATCGTTGTCTTATCAGTTATAATGCAATTGTTTTGGGGCTGACCAGGTTTCGACGTGGGTTACAAAGCAGTGCAGGGCATACCGAGGCTCAGATTACCTCGTAAATACAGCTGAAACAAGTATAGTCGCAAACGACGAAACTTACGCTCTAGCCGCTTAAGACCGGCTGGACGCTGCACCATCTCTCCCGTGGGGTGGATTGGGGTAACCCATACGCAGCGTCATATACACGGGATACGTTTTACGTTGGGTTACTTAGCGTAGAATTAACCTTAAGGTGACTCGGCTACGCACTGCTTGTCTGTTGGTGAGGCGTAGTTTAAATTAAACAACAAGGCTAAGTATGTAGAACTGTCTGTGGAGGATTTGCGGACGCGGGTTCGATTCCCGCCAGCTCCACCA
>CAYXHH010000132.1:0-1530 GCA_964464725.1 uncultured Methylotenera sp.
CAAGCCAGCAGTTACCCGTTTAAAATCGGCTCTAGCGTGCGCCATGCCAAATTTGGAGATGGCGTGGTGGTGACTTACGAAGGCAATGGCGCAAACTTGGTGATTAAAATTAATTTTGGCAATAATGGCCTGAAAACGCTGGCGATGGAATACGCCAAGCTCGAAAAGATATAAACCTAAAAAATCTAAAAATTACATGCGGTTGTAGGGTTAAGTCCTTCTTGGCTCACCGTTAAGTTCGCCTTACCCTTGTGATAGCTAATTTCCCACATCGAATCAAAATCGCTATCTTGCCATTCTGGCGCATCTTCTACACCCAGCGCTTTAGCCACATTTGCAATTTCGCTATGGCTCCAAACCATGAGTACTGTGCCCTCTTTTTTAAGCACGCTTTTAGCAAGCGCGTCATAATCATCAGTAGCGTATTTGCTGTTAATAGTTAGGTCATACTTCACCGCAAACGGCGTCACTGTTTGAAACATGCGGCTATGTTTGGTGGCTTTGTCTAACTTAAGTGCGGGTACATAAGTAAAATCTGGCTTGTTGATTTTTTGGTGAAGCACATTGGCGAGTTGCAAAGCACGATTTTGCCCTTGGCAGGACAAGTTATCGCCGTCTTTGGCTTTTTCAGCATGGCGAATAATGACCACTTTAAGGTCGTCATTTGGCGTGTTTTCGCTAAAATCTAGAAAATCACAAGCGGTTAACGTGACAGCTGCCGCTGCCATAAAAACAAATTTAAGCTGCTCTAAACACATCGCGATAGCTCACATATTGAAATGCCAACATGAGCGAAGTCGCCATTAAGAATATGCCAAATAAAACAAAAGACATGAGCATTTGGCCGATACCAGGAAGCAAACTACTTAAAATGCCTGCTACGATACCCACAACCAGCATAATGGCGAGAATACCCAAGGTAAGTACGAGCCAAGCGGCACCCAAAGCCACCATATATTGAATTGAGCCCGCAATACTTGATTTGATGGCTTTCACGACGCTGTAATGATTAAATGCAATCAGCATAGGCGCAAACCATGTCGCCATCATTAATGGGATTAACAATAAAGAAAGCTTAAGCAGAATCGGCATCATTTTTTGCAAAAATTCCATCATCTGTGACTCTGTCATTTCTTCTTTGTTTTGCGCAAATACCGCCAAACCCTGCAAATCACTATTGAGCAATAAACTCACCAATGCCGCATAGAGCAAACATGCGCCGCCCAAACCCATTAGTTGCGGAATTTTGGGTTTCATCTGATTGAAAATCTCGCCCAAATTCTGCACCTTTTTCAGCTCTGCATTGCGATAAAAAGCCAAGGCAATCGCCAAAAACACGGGCCACAGTAGCACGCTAATAAAAGACAAAAACTGAAAGGTGGGCGTAGAGGGCAAAATAATAAAAAATCCAACATAAGCCAAACTGATCATCAGCCATTTTCTGGGTGCAGTTTTAAACAAAGCAACGCTTTCTGTCACCCAACTTACCCCTGTTTTCGTCCGTGATTCTAAAATTGCCATACTGTCTTA
>CAYXHH010000132.1:1630-4321 GCA_964464725.1 uncultured Methylotenera sp.
TTTGAATATATTGCTGCAAGAGTTTTTTAAAGTGATTGGGATCTTTGGTATAGGTTAACTCGCCCGCTTGCGGAAAATGCAAATCATACAAACGAGATAACCAAAACCTAAGCGCAGCCCGCCTTAGCATTGCTGGCCAAAATGTTTGCTCTTGAGCTGTAAACGGTCTTAATGTTTGATAAGCTGCTAAAAAAGCTTGTGCTTTTTCGTGGTCTACATTGCCTAAATCGCTGCCGTTATGATGCAAACACCATTCGTTCATCGCAATCGCAACGTCATACGCCAAAATATCATTGCATGCATAATAAAAATCAATAAAACCACCCAGCGTATCACCATCGAACAACACATTGTCACGAAACAAATCACCATGAACCACTCCGCGCGGCAAGCCCTGAGTACTTAACGCGTTTTGGTAAGCAAGTTCTGCTGTGAGCAATTGTGCATCTGCAACATCCAGCTTGGGCATCACCAACTTGGCTGTTGCTTCAAACCAATCTTTGCCACGCTGATTGATGCTGGTTTGGCTAAAGTTTTCACCCGCCAAATGCATCTTCGCCAAGGTAGTTGCCACTTGTTTCACTTGCGCTAAATTTGGAGTCGCGACGTCCTCACCATTCAGGCAAGTCACCATTAAGGCTGGTTTACCTTTGAGTTGGTGCAAGGTAATGCCGTTTTTATCTGGCACAGGGCTGGGGCATGGCACTCCATAGTTTGCTAAATGCGCCATTAAGTTCACAAAATAAGGAAGCTCTTCAGCCGTATGTTTTTCGAAGATAGTCAGCACATATTTTTGCTGATTAGTAATGACAAAATAATTGGTATTGGTAATACCTGCCGCAATCCCTTTCAACTTAACCAGTTCGCCTATTGAAAAATTGCGCAGCCAATCACTCACTTCTTCATGGCTTAAGGTGGTAAATACAGACATATACGTTGATTATTGCTTATACGAAAAGATAAGTTAGGCAAACTTCTATTGTCTAACTCAACATTGTTTAGAATCTAAAAAGAATCCAACTTGGAACACTTAATGGCTTATTAGGTCCATCATTTACCCAACCGCCATCTTCTTCTTTATGCAGATAATAAGGCACGCCATGCTCAGGGGTGACTTTCATCATATACACTTGACCATTGATACTATATTCTTCAATGGTTTCTTTGCCTTTTTTACGTATCGTCACTTGCGGTTCACCCTCAAGTGGTTCACCATCTACCACTTTTGGGGGCGGCGGCACCTCTTCAAGCAGATCTAGGTTATCGGGCGTTTTACCTGCAAGCGCAGCATGCGGTAATAAAAACATGCTTAAAAGCAAAATAGAAAGTGTTAATTTTTGCATGTCATTCTCGCAATTAAATAGTTGACTCATTCTAGCAAAACGCAAGACACAAAGACATGATTAACATCAAATAAAGCAAGTCTTAATAAAAAGTTTTGATAAAAATTATAAATAAAGCTGAATGCGCTCTTCCTCTGGTGATAGTTTAAAGCCGCGTGTTTCATAATGTTTAAAGATGGCTTCAACTACCTGATCTGGTTCGTCAATCACTTGAATTAAGTTCACATCCTCTGGCGCTATCATGCCTTCATTCACCAGCGTTGTTTTAATCCAATCTACTAAACCGCGCCAAAATGGCTCGCACACTAAAATAATTGGAATTCTGAGCGTTTTACCTGTTTGCACTAAGGTAATCGCCTCCATCAATTCGTCTAGCGTACCAAAACCACCTGGCATCACTACATAAGCACTGGCATATTTAACAAACATGACTTTGCGCATAAAAAAGTGCTGAAAGTTTTGGCTAATATCTTGATACGGATTACCAGTTTGCTCATGCGGCAACTCAATATTCAGCCCGACACTAGAGGATTTTCCTACAAATGCGCCTTTATTCGCCGCTTCCATAATGCCTGGTCCACCGCCAGAAATTACGCTAAAACCAGCATCTGATAAGCGTCTCGCGATATCTTCGGTAAGCTTATAATATGGGTGATCAGGCTTGGTGCGAGCACTGCCGAAAATTGAAACTGCAGGTGTAATTTCTTTTAACTTTTCGGTAGCCGCCACAAATTCTGCCATAATCTCAAAAGCATGCCATGCTTCATTTCCACTATGGCTTTTACCCTGCACATCTGGGTCAGTAATTTTTGGCAGTTTTTTTGTTTTAGACATATTTTAGGTACTCAATATTTATGAAAAGATTATTGCTTGTAGATGGCTCATCTTACCTCTACCGCGCCTTTCACGCCATGCCCGATTTACGTAATAGTAAAAATGAACCCGTAGGCGCGATTCAAGGCGTGCTGAATATGCTTCGCCGCCTACATAAAGATTATCCGGCAGATTATAGCGCATGTGTTTTTGATGCCAAAGGCAAAACGTTTAGAGATGATATTTACCCCGAATACAAGGCCAATCGTGCCAGCATGCCAGACGATTTACGCGTGCAAATTGAGCCGCTATTTGAAACCATCCGCGCCATGGGTTGGCCACTGATTATCGAAGATGGTGTTGAGGCGGATGACGTGATTGGCGCACTCGCTAAACAAGCCGAAAGCCAAGGCATTAAAACGGTTATTTCCACGGGCGATAAAGACATTTCGCAATTGGTGAATGACAACATCACTGTGGTCAACACCATGCGCGATGCATTCCGCAAAACCGATGACGTGTTAGACATTGCAGG
>CAYXHH010000133.1:0-4315 GCA_964464725.1 uncultured Methylotenera sp.
CAAACCAACTTAACAACCAGCGCTCAGCATTAAACATAAACTGTTTTAACCATTTACCTTTAAGCATATTCATTTGAAAGGCGACATCTAATTCGAAGTCCTGAATATGCAACCATGCTTTACCGCCAGATAATCTCGCCACTAACCAGCCTGTCGGAGCACACACCATCGCTGGCGCCACTGTCATGACGATATTTGGCTTCCAAAATACTTGCCTCAACATCACAGGCAGCGATGACACTGCAAATGAAAGTAGATGTAAGATACGTGTAATACCATTTGGTTTGCTTGGCACCCATATTGGCGCACGCCAAATCTCTACGCCTTGCCATTTTTCACGGCGGTACATAGGCTTATCATAGCCCTCGCCTAGTTTCCATAATGGATAATAAGGAGGCGCAGCTACTACTCTCACCTCGTGTCCTTGTGCGGCAAGCCATGCTGCCATTTCTCCAGAATATTTACCTATACCTGTAGGTTCTGGTGCAAAATTAACCGTGTAAAGTAAAATTTTCAAAACTAGCCTCATCTCAAGATCAACATTAGACTTGAATAAGTTAGAACATGATTTAAATCACATTCCAACTACCATGAGAGGCATAATATGCTTCGAGGATGACGCTTTCGTGAACTGGATATAGTCCGTTTGAACTATTATTGAATGACAAGTAAAAAGTTAGACACTTTTAGCTGTTAAGTTGCTTTTTTATGGGCAGTCACTAACATGTTTTGCGTGAGGATCATGTGGGTATTACCTGTCTCTGCAGCAAACAATAATCGAAATGGAAAACTAAATACTTTCCACAAAATAGCTCTAATAAAACTTTTTAGACCGTGTGGAATTGGCTTGTCTTCATGGCAAGTTACACTAGTAAAACCACATGCAGCTAAGAGTTGATTAATAGACTGTGGAGTAAAACAGTTTTCATGGGTCAAATCGCCATACCGTATTCGCATGCCAAAAATGCCTTCGGCATTCGGAACGTGTATTATCACCTTACCACTTTGCTTTAACGATTGGTTTACTATATCAAGATAATCAAAGAGTTCTTGTTTGGTAAAATGCTCGAGGATGTCCATTAAGAAAATCACATCAAATTCATTTTTCTTACCTGATAAAAATTCTTTAATATCTTGACACTTAACTTCTGTTAAGCCCAATTCATGTGCTAAATTAACCTGCTGCGCAGAGATGTCTACCCCATGCACATTGGAATATCCATGTTGCTTGAGACAATATATGAGCGAACCGTGACCGCATGCTAAATCTAAGATGGTGATATCTTTTTTACTTGGCATGTGTTTCTTAATAATGTGAGAAAGCTGAGGAAACTGCTTAATGTCCAAGCCTTGTCCGCGGTTGATATGTCCACCAGCCTGCCCTGTTGAAACATAATTATCGTATAAGCGCTGCTTCCAGTCTTTCATGATGTTAGATCTATCAATATAAAAAATGGGATTGATTTTAATATGTATAAGTTACAGTTTAAGGTCATTCAATAAGACAAACGCGCAACTTAACTCGCTCAGAGCGCAAAAATCGAAAGCGATTGATAAATACTTCAATATTGCACTTTAACTTTGCTTCACGGACGACTGCATCTCTTTTGTCTTAATCACAATAAAATGCTCGTAAATTGACTGTAAAATAGCGTAATTTAAGCCAGCTTTACCATCCAAAAATCCAAGCTTAAACACATATAACAGTAAAAACTTAATCAGTGGTCTACACGGCAACCGATAAAATAATTCTTTTTGGTGAAATCTGCGTTCGTGAAAATCTTTTGCTGAGAACGCCTTAATCAATGAAAATTCTGCATGATTTTTTCTATTTTCCATAATTTGCCTAGCCTCAAACGTGCTATACGAATTATGTCTTTCTATCCAATGCGATGCACCTTTGCTAAATGGAAAATGATCTAGGTAGCCTTTCAATTGGCCGACAGGCCCATCTGCAATTGAAATCGGATTCACCATACGCTCATAGCGCATCTTACTTGGTTGAAACAAACGCATGTAAAATGGAGAAGTCTGTACATGTTTAAGCCATGTTCCCAAATAAAAATCTCTTCTTTGAATACGAAAAGCCACATAATCTTTAGAATTATTGACTATTGACTTTACTTCAGCAGCTAACTCTGGCGTCATGCGTTCATCTGCATCGATATAAAACACCCAAGGATGTTTAAATTGAATGTGTTGCAAGCCCCAGTTTTGATGTGATGCCCAATTATCAAATGGCCTACTCGTCACCTTAGCCCCAAATTTTTCTGCAATCTCTACAGTCTTATCTGTACTCACAGAGTCGTAGACGTGAATATCATCCGACCAAGCTACGCTGGCGAGGCAACCGGGCAAATCTTGCTCTTCATTCTTGGTAAGAATTAATATGGAAACATTTGTCATTGGCATTATCTCTTTTTACGCATTTTTTTAATTACCGCCGGATTGCCAACCCACACTGACCAAGGTTCAGTGATGGTTTTCACAACGACAGCCCGTGCACCCAACACGCACCCTTCTGCCACCGAAACACCTGGCCCTATAAATGCATCCGCGCATACCCATACTTTTTTTTCTAATTTGATTGGCTTAGTAATCAGCTGAAAGTTTTCTGAGTCGATGTCATGTGACCCGCCACAAAGGTGAGCACCTTGCGAAATAACACAATCATCGCCTATCGTTATGGGCGCCATATTGTAAAGCGTCACACCATCGGCAATACCTACCCTATTTCCCAAGGTAAGTTGCCAAGGTGCCCAAACTTTAACATGAGGGTAAACATGTACATACTGACCAAGATTTGCACCAAATAGTCTTAATAAAAAAGCCCTCCAAGCGTGAAATGGGCGCGGACTAGGCATGAAAAAAACAAGCCAAATCAGCCCCCATAGCAATCGCAATAGGCGGTTACCAAGACTAAACGAAGGTTCAGTAAATGGATCATTATCTTGAATAATCATATTGATATCTAATTAATGACTTGTTTGTTCGTCTTGATGACATTTAGCAAACTAGATGTCATTGCTTCTACAGTGAAGCGCTGCTCAAATGAAGCTTTAGCTTGTAAAGCCATTTTTCTTTGACTGATATCATCCAATGCAAGCCAATCTTGCAAAGTTTTTACAGTCCCTTCTAAACTGTCGCTATTCACAATACCGGCCCCATCTTGTTGAATTTCTCGCCAAATATTGACCTTGTCAGAAATAAGTACAGGTAAACCGCAACCTAATGCTTCAGCCACAGCGATTCCAAAATTTTCTTGGTGTGATGGCAAGACAAAGGCTTCGCTTGTATAAAAAGCGCCCCATTTCATATCCCCCTGCAACATGCCAGGCCATGTAATGCGATTGGATATACCTAATTCATTTGCTTGTTGTTTTAGTTCGTCAATTAAACTATTGTGGCATGGTCCAGCCATCACCAAATGCAAGCTTTCAGATAGCGTCGCCACTTTTGCAAACGCTGCAATCAATAAATCACATCCTTTTTTTTCATGAATGCGACTTAAAAACAAAAGCACCCTTTTGTCTTTGAGCTGAGGGTATGCTGTAAGAAAAATGGCTTTAAGCGAATCTGAATTTTTTGGAGGTGTCCCAGCACCATAATTAATGACTGCCTCACGGACTTTGTATAACCAAAATGATTTTCTAGCGAGAATACGCTCTTCCTCACAGGTGAAAAGCACCGCTTCTGCATCGCGCAATAAGCGGTATTCTGCCCAAGGCCAATACAACCATTTTTTGAGGTGTTTAAGTGGATAAGTATGTTTAAACCAAGGGTCTAACATGCCATGAGTAAATACAAAATATGGCACTTTCATGCGACTCAACACGCGCCATGAGCCAAAACCATGATATTGCCATAAGCCATTGATGATAATAGCGTCGTAATCTCGCGCATGTGCTATCAACCATGGAGTAAATTTTGGTGAATAGCGATAGCTGGTATTTCCTGGCCCTAATGCATAAACTTTAAGTGGGTAATCTGCCAAAAAAGCTTCTTTTGGATCGTCTAGAGTTGCAACTTCAACTGTATGCCCAAGCTTTATGGACACACCACCATATTGCTTAACACCCTCCATAGGTCCACCACCTTTTGGGTCAACAGATGGAATGATATGTAGTATTTTCATTGTTGAGCACTCTGCAATTTAGAATTATTTTTAATATCGTTTTGGTAACAATCCAATACCTGTGCATATATAGATAGATATGTGTCTATAGTTTTTTTAGCATCAAACTTGGAGATGTTTTCTACACTTGATTTGGCGTAAGATTTACGCGCTTTTGGTGTCATTGTGATTAATGAGATT
>CAYXHH010000134.1:0-4305 GCA_964464725.1 uncultured Methylotenera sp.
GCTGTCATACTGTAAGCAGCCTCTGTTGCATAAGAATCTACATCCATTACCGTCACTTTAAGCCCTGCGTCCTCCGCAGCTGCTATACGGTCTTCAATTTTCTCCTTACGCGCTGCTGCAATTAGCACTTCAACTTCATCAGGATTGTTAGGTGCTGGGCCTATCACCTGGAAATCAATATTCACTTCCTCCAACGGGAAGGGAATATACTGATTTGCTTCTGCCTCGACCTGAGCCTCCATGTCGGTTTCACGTAAGTCTGCAGACATTAATACCTTCTTGGTAATCACAGCAGCTGAGGGCAATGCCAAAGCAGCACGTTTTTCCCTAGTGCCCAAGAGTTTCCATGCCAATTTCACTGCATCAGAAACTTGTTCCAAGCCCGTGATATTGCCATCCACTATTGCGTCTTTAGGAATCGCAGCGATTGAATATCCTTCTAAACGATATCCCCCTTTGCCATGGGCAGAAAGCTCTACCATTTTGACGGCAGAAGTACTAATATCCACCCCGATTAAAGGTGGTGTACTTTCGTTAAAAAAATCGAATTTCAAATTAAAATTCTCTTTCTATATTCATTGGGTTACGCGTAATAGTGATAATTTACATTAAATCCTAGCAACAACTTATCGCCCTGTAAAGCAAATTATTATTTTAAATTTATCAAAACTTCATATTCACTGCATATGTATCATTTTTAATACACTCTTTATAATCAAAATAAATGAAGAAATATATCTTTATAATTAATTTTTTATTCCTGCCGATTGGCATTTAGGTTTTGGTTATTTAGCATATGCTTATATACTGTCTATAATGCAATTTAGTAAGAATACATTTGTTAAAGCACGTTTATGATTCCAAAAAAGTGGTGGCAATTTCTTATCCTATTTTTTATTGTTGGCGGTCTTACGCTGACTGCGCTGACAGCGTTGGCGGTTACGATCATCTATCCCACCTTGCCTTCGCTTGAGGCCTTAACCAACTATAAACCTAAGCTTCCTTTACGCGTTTACTCTGCTGATGGCTTTTTAATTAGCGAGTTTGGCGAGGAGCGGCGTGCTTTTATCAAAATAGATAAAGTGCCAAAAAATCTTAAAGATGCGGTGTTGGCTATAGAAGATAGACGCTTTTACCAACATAACGGGATTGACACGACAGGCGTGATGCGCGCCATCAAAAACAACCTGACAGGCAAAAGCCATGAAGGCGCGAGCACCATCACCATGCAGGTCGCCAAGAATTTTTTTACAGTGCCAGGTGGAAAACGCACCATGGTCACTAAGGTAAAAGAAGCTTTACTGGCGATTAAAATCGAAAAAGCATTAACTAAAGACCAGATTCTAGAGCTTTATCTCAACCAAATCTATTTGGGTCAACGTTCATATGGTTTTGCTGCGGCGTCACAAGTTTATTATGGTAAACCCCTGAATAAGCTCAGCCTTGCAGAGTCCGCATTGCTAGCAGGTTTGCCTAAAGCACCCAGCGGATATAACCCTTACATTAACCCAACACGCGCAATCGCAAGACAACACGAAGTGTTACGTGATATGAAGCGTTATGGCTTTATTAATGAGGAACAATTTAATGAAGCCATGAAGCAGAAATTAAAGTTCAAGGCTTCCAAGTTATCGCGTGATTTAGATGCCGACTATGTGGCAGAAATAGTGCGCCAAGCTTTGTTTGAACGATATCAAGAAGGCATTTACAGCAGCGGACTAAAAGTTTATACCACGATATACAAAGCCAACCAAGAAGCAGCGAATAGCGCCGTTATCAAAGGAATATTGGATTATCAGCGTCGTCAAGGTTATCAAAAACCTGAGAAATATATCGACTTAACGCAATATTCATCGTCAAATCTCGAAGAAAACTTGCTGGCACAACTCAGCGACATCGAAGAATATGGTGGATTTATCCCAGCCGTTGTGACAGAAATTGCGCCTAAAAAAGTGTATGTATTGAGCAAAAACGGCGATAAGCTTGAAATCTCTGGTGCTGGATTAAGCTTATTAGAAAAAAATCTGGCCGACAAAGACGTTAAGAATCATAAAATTAAAGTTGGCTCGGTGGTTAGAATCATCAAAAGCCAACAGATTTGGCATATTGTTGAGTTGCCAAAAGTAGAGTCTGCACTCATTGCACTTAACCCTGAAAATGGTGCAATTACTGCCTTAGTAGGTGGTTTTGATTACAAGAAAAATAAATTTAATCATGTCACTCAAGCGCGTCGACAACCTGGCTCAAGCTTTAAGCCATTTGTGTATTCTGCGGCACTAGAAAAAGGCTTTACCCCTGCAAGTATTATCGAAGATGAGCCCATCATGATGTCTGCCGAAGAGAATGGTAGTAATAAAATTTGGGAACCCAAAAACTTTGATGCTAAATACGATGGCCCAATCAGAATGCGAACTGCGTTAACCAAATCTAAGAATATGGTTTCAATTCGCATCTTACAAAGTATAGGCGCACGTTATGCGCAAGATTACATTACAAAATTTGGCTTTGCCCGCAAAGATCATCCCGCCTACCTCACAATGGCATTAGGAGCTGGTCAAACAACACCTTGGGAAATTGCAAAAGGTTATGCCGTGTTTGCCAATGGCGGTTACCGCGTGACACCTCACCTGATTAGCAAAATCACAGATAGCGAGGGCAAAGTTTTACAAAAACTACATTATCCGAAAGCAGGTTTAGACGCGCCAAGAGTGATTGATAGCAGAAATGCATTTCTGATGACATCGATGATGCATGATGTGATATCAAGAGGCACTGCAACAAGAGCTAGAGTACTAGGCAGACAAGATTTAGCGGGCAAAACAGGCACGACCAATAATCTGGTAGATGCATGGTTTGCTGGTTACAGCCCAAAACAAGTTGCTGTCAGTTGGATTGGTTATGATCAGCCGCGCTCTCTAGGCAAGGACGAAACAGGCGGAAAAGCAGCACTTCCAATGTGGATACATTACATGGCAACCGCACTTAAAGGCGTTCCTGATGAGCCATATACTATTCCTGATGGGGTGATGACAGTTAAAATTGACGCACTCACAGGCACACTCGCAGAAGAAGACGAAGAAGGGATTTACGAATACTTTTACCATGAAAATCCACCCCCAGTCATGCAAAGAGATTTGCCGCCAATGGAAGACCCATCAGATAGCGCTTTTCCTAATAGCATGACAAATAACCCTTTGCAGCCGCAGCCGCCTGATTTACAAGCGCCGCCGCCTGCCCCAGCGCCTCAAAATCACAATGAGCCCAATGACGCCGATGTTGTGACACGCGCGCTGAATCCTTCTGGTTTTTAGACTTAACACTATTTGATGGTTAATTTTTATGGCACGCGAAAATTCAGAACACATTCGGCAAATGATTGCCCAGCAAGCCGCACGGATGATGGCAGAAGAGGGCGTACATGATTACGCCTACGCCAAAAAGAAAGCGGGGCGACAACTAGGGTTTAGTGAAAATAGCGTTTTACCCACCAATGCAGAAATTGAAGAGGAAATTCGGCTTTATCATGAAATTTATAATGCCGATGAACAGCCCACAGAGCTTGAAAGGCTGCGCAAAGCAGCATTGATGACGATGCAATTATTCGAGCGTTTTAATCCACGTTTAACGGGTAGCGTTTTAGATGGCACTGCAGGAAAATTTGCCCAAACAGAGATTCATTTATTTGCCGATAGCGCAAAAGAGATTGAGATTTTTCTACTGAGCCAACAAATCCCATTTGAGAGCTCTGAAAAATCCTACCGCATTTCAGACAAACCCAGCAAAGATAAAAAAGAAAAAGTCCGCAAAACTGTCCCTGTGTTTACCTTAGAAACTGAACTTGGTTTGCAAAAAATAAGCGTGTTTGAGTTTGATGACCTACGCGTGGCCACCAAAAAAACCAGCGATGGTAGCAATGCAGAGCGCGCGGATATTGCTGAATTAAAAGAATTAATTGGTTAATTTTGTTGTTAAGTCACACTTTATTCTTTAAGGTTTTGCTGCCAATTCAACATAGTTTGGTTGTAAGCATCAACTTCTTTTTGTAGTAAATTAGCATCTAATTCACACGCATTAATCACCTCGACTTTGTAGTTGGTAGCAGCATCACGCTGCTCATGCTTGCTGAGTTTGTCGCATGAAGCCATTTCTAGCTTGAGTATACGCAAATTACCTATTGCGATATCTTGTTTAGCCAAATCCGCACCACCTTGAGTAAGCAAAACTTCAATCGTTGCGTCTTTTTTAGTAGCGCGTTTGCGCATGACAGGCGCGGATTTAGCGCGTCCAATCTCCGCATCAGTTTCT
>CAYXHH010000135.1:0-4285 GCA_964464725.1 uncultured Methylotenera sp.
TCGACTGACTACTCTGGTGAGTTGACGATTAGTGATGAGATTTTAAAACGTGTGGCGGATAGTTATCGCAAACTCCGCAACACGATGAAATTCTTGCTTTCTAACCTAGCCGATTTTGATGCGAGTAAAGACTTACTTCCAGTCAGCGAATGGTTAGAAATCGACCGTTACGCGTTGCACTTAACGAGTGAATTGCAAACACAAGTATTGGCTGATTATGAGCGCTATGAGTTTCACTTGGCAGTACAAAAATTGGTAAGTTTCTGCTCAGATGACTTAGGTAGTTTCTACTTAGATATTCTTAAAGATAGGCTTTATACGGCTGGCGAAACCTCACCAGCACGCCGCGCCGCACAAAGTGCCTTGCACCATATTACGCACACCTTTATGCGCTTAATTGCACCGATTTTAAGCTTTACTGCGGATGAAATTTGGCAGTCACTTAACTTAAGTGCAGAAGCCACGGTATTTGAGGACGTTTGGTATGACATCCCTGCGCATGGCCTGCAAGCCAATAGAATAGAGGCTTGGCAAGCCATCATTTCTGCTCGCGCATTGGCAGCGAAAGAAATTGAGGTGTTACGCAGTGCGGGCGAAGTGGGTTCTTCACTACAAGCGGAATTAGAATTTTATGCTTCTGCAAGCACCTTTGATGCACTCAATAGCTTAGAAGATGATTTGCGTTTTGTGATGATAACCTCGAGCACCAAAGTGACCAAAGCCGCCAGTGATGCAGAGCAAAAAGTGGTGGTAAAAGCCAGTGCGCATAAAAAATGCGACCGCTGTTGGCATTACCGTGCCGATGTAGGTGCTGACCTTGCACACCCAACTATTTGCGGCCGTTGTGTAAGCAATTTATTTGGCAAAGGTGAAGTGCGCAAATATGCCTAAACAATTTCAATGGTTTGGCATTAGCGCAATTGTCGTCGCGCTGGATTTATATACCAAGCATCTCGTTCAACAGGCGTTTCAATATGGTGAACACCTCACTATCAACACGTATTTTGATTTAGTGCGCTACCATAACGAAGGCGCAGCGTTTAGTTTTTTAGCCAATGCCGGCGGTTGGCAAAAATGGTTCTTTACTGGCATTTCAATTGTCGCAGTGGTAGTGATTACTTACTTAATATTAAAAAACTTGCATAATAAACTTTTTTGCTTGGGGCTTGCCTTAGTCTTGGGTGGCGCGATTGGTAATTTGTACGATCGCATCACCTTGGGTTATGTGGTGGACTTTTTATACTTCCATTACGAGCAACTTGCATGGCCCGCATTTAACGTGGCGGATAGTGCGATTTGCGTAGGGGTTGGATTGTTATTGCTAGATAGTTTTAAGCAAGATAGCACGAGCAAGCAAGCTAAAAATTAAGCTGTTTTAGGTGTTAAGTATTGCATCTGTAAAGCGATTGAATCGCGAAATTAGAGATTAAATATGCCAGATTGGAAAAAACTCATTGCCGCTAAGATTGCAGTCGCAAAAAAAGGAAATTCGGCTGGCAAGGTCAATGCCAATGTACGCGTTCCTGCTGGTCAAACCGAAGTCAAAAACTTCCCGATTTTAGATTTGGGCATTCTGCCCGAGATTAACCAAACCAATTGGAAACTACGTGTGTATGGCTTGGTGGAAAACGAGCTTAATTTAGATTGGGCGGCGTTTCAGGCCTTGCCGCAAAGCACCGATGTGTCTGACTTTCACTGTGTGACACGTTGGACGCGCTTAGATATGGATTGGGTAGGCGTGAAAGCGCAAGAGATTTTAATGCGCGCTGGCCCATTAGAAAATGCCAAGTATGTGACGCTACATGGTTATGACGGTTACACCACCAATCTGCCACTAGAAGCTTTGCTGGATGACGATGTGATGGTAGCGCACTCTGTGTTAGGTTATCCGCTCACCACCGCACATGGCGGGCCTGTGCGTATGGTAGTGCCTAAGCGTTATGCTTGGAAAGGCGCTAAATGGCTCAAAGCGATTGAGTTACATGAGTTTGATCGCCCTGGGTTTTGGGAAGTGCGTGGTTACCATAATGATGCCGACCCGTTTAAAGAAGAGCGCTTTAGCGATGATGATTGAATTTAAATCTTGCCATGCGTTGTTACAAATGCTGGCCGTACAAACGCGTACTGTCTGCGCATTTGTGTCTAGCCTGACAAGCCTAAATTCAATCCTGACGATTTAAGGCGCTTAGTCAAATTGTCATGCTAGAGCTAGATTTCACATTTACCGAAAAATGTTGGCTCTGGCAGGCAGATAAAGGTGCTTGGCATTTTATTACGGTGCCAAAAAATCACTCCGAAGAAATCAAATTTTTCACCGATAACCACTTTGGCAAACGTCGCGGCTGGGGTGCGGTGCGCGTCAGTGTAACTATCGGCAGCAGCGAATGGCAAACGTCGATTTTTCCTTCAAAAAGCTTAGATGCTTATATCTTGCCGATAAAAGCTGATGTGCGAAAAAAAGAGAAATTTAGTGTGGATGACCTCGTGAATGTGCGCTTAAAAGTCAGCGTATAGTCATACTTAACACCAAAATAGGCTTAATTTTTTGGCGAAAATTTCTTAAATAACTCAAAAAATGCCACGCAAATGGCGCCTACTAGCAAGCCGACTAAACCATCGATCAGCATACCAGTGATGAGCCCACCCGCTGGCAGATGTTGTAGTTTTTCAATGATGTTCTGGCTGATATGATGGATAAAGGGCACACCATGGCTGACAATACTGCCACCCACTAAAAACATCGCCGCTGTTCCCAATACGCTCAAAGCGCGCATTAAATAAGGCGTGCCAGCGAATAACCAACTTCCCACCTTGCGGATGATTTGCTTCAAAATACTTTGGCCTTTGCGCATCATCATGTATAAGCCAACATCATCCAGCTTCACAATCGCCGCCACTAAACCATACACACCGATGGTCATTACAACTGAGATGCCAATCAGCACACCAATTTCTTTAGATATGGGTTGATTTGCCACCGTACCTAAAGCAATCACGATAATCTCTGCCGATAAAATAAAGTCCGTTCTAATCGCACCTTTAATTTTATCTTTTTCTAGAGCAACTAAATCCGCCTTTGGGTCTTCAATGGCTTGTTTGATTTCTGCTTGATGCGCATCTTCATCTTTTGAGTGAAACAATTTGTGCGCAATTTTCTCAAAACCTTCAAAGCATAAAAATGCACCACCAATCATCAAGAGGCCCGTAATTAGCCATGGGATATTAAATTCTTTTGATGCAATACTGAGTAGCAAAGCGGTAGGCACTAAAATGGCTTTATTAATGGCTGAGCCTTTAGCCACCGCCCACACCACGGGTAGCTCGCGACTCGCATCCACGCCAGAAACTTGCTGTGCATTCAGTGCTAAATCGTCGCCCAATACACCAGCGGTTTTTTTCGCCGCTACTTTGGTCATTACAGAAACATCATCCAACATTGTGGTGATGTCGTCTAACAACATCAATAAACTTCCGCCAGCCATAGGGTAACCTCTATTGTTTGTATACTCGACATTTTAACTAAAAATGCTAGAATGCAAGGATGTTGTCGAAAAAATTATTCTTGTTGATGCACAAAATCGCGTTGTTTGCGATTGTATTTGCTGCGCTTGCGCCTAGCATTTCGCATGCATTGGCCGCGCAACAAGGCACCAATAGCTTTACCCAAGAAGTGTGTAGCACCAATGGTAAAAAAATCACCATCCAAGTAGTGACAACAAAAGGTCAGCAATTTTCTGCTGAGCTCACCACTAAAAATACTGGCGAAAGCGCTCCAAAATCAATCAACCATCATCTAGAGCATTGCCCATTCTGCGCAAACCCAAGTACAGATGCGGCTTTAGAAGCGCCACATGCGCCAATTATTGGGATTTTAGAAGCACAAGCGCAAGAGATTGCAGCAACATCACAAGATACATTCACACGTTTTTCAGTACTTCCTCCGCCTGCACAGGCACCCCCAGCACTTTAATAAAACTTAAGTAATTTAACTTGTTCGTGCGTATTTGCGAACAATATTTATTTTACATCTGCGTTTTACGCATGTGTTTTATTGGAGTTAACACCATGATTTACATACAAATTCAAGAAGTAATGAAACAAAAAAGAATCGCATGGGGCCGCAAAATCACCCTGTGTGAAGTGGCCATTGCGACAGGCATTAGCCGCACCACTTTATTCCGCATCATGAAAAACACCAACTACAGTGCTGGCATGGACCTTGTCGATAAACTGTGTACTTTTTTTGAGTGTGAAATCCAAGAACTGGTGAAATTTGTGCCAGATA
>CAYXHH010000136.1:0-1878 GCA_964464725.1 uncultured Methylotenera sp.
TCTTTACCTAATTTGAAAGAACCCCAAGATTTATCGCCAAATGTTAAGAACGCTTGACGGTTTTCTTGTTGTGCTGATTGACGGCCTGAACCAGTTGTTGAAGCACCTGGGTTGATTGAAATTGTGAAACCAACATCTAAATCGTTTTGGCGTGTTTTACCAGAAACGCTTAAGTAGTTAGGTAACAAACCGGTTGTGATATTTGCAACGTCTTTACCATTACCACGTTCACCAGCTGTATCGTCATCTCCACTGAAGCTAGTGTGTGTGTAGTATGCGTTAACAACGCCACCAATGTCTAGAGTCCAATCGCCAGCTGGGATCATGATACCAGCGTTAGCAGCTGAAGCAGATGCTAATAAAGCTGAAGCTACTGCTAAACTTAATTTCGTTTTCATATAAATCTCCTAATTTTAGTTCTAGTTTACTGCAAAAAAGTACTACTAAATTACCCTCATTTTTATAATCTAATCAACAAGTTAATTAAGCTACAAAAACGAGAAAGTTCGCGAACTCTCCCAGACTTTCAATTTATAAATCCATTAAAGCAAATATAAATTCATTTACTAAGAAGGTAATGGCAAGTATGACAAAACTCAGCCTGAACAAGCAAGTCATTTGTGGCTTTTTGCGACAGTTTATAAGCAAATGTTGTAATCGCACAACATTAACCTTATTTATGCTTATATGTGTTTAGAGATGAATGTCGACTGCAAATAATCGGCGGTGCTCTTTAATAGCAAATCGGTCTGTCATACCAGCGATATAATCGGCAACAGCGCGCGCTTTATCGTCTTTTGCGGCAATTTGAAACTCTTCTGGCAACAAGCTGATATCTGCCAAAAATTTATCAAATAATTCACGAATGATGCGCTCTGCTTGGTTGCTCATTTTTTTTACATTTTCGTGCTGGTATAAATTTTTGCGTAAGAACTGTTTTAAGCTGAGGTTCTTTGCAGTCATTTCTTCACTAAAACTCACCAAATAAGGCGCTTGACGAATTTCTTGGATATTTTTTGGGTTAAGTTTTTCGATATTTTTGATTGTTTGTGCGCACAAATCCACTACGAGCACGTTAATCATGCGGCGTATAGTTTCGTGCCTAAGTCGCTTTTGCTCTAAGTTTGGGTATTTGCTTTGCACTATGGCAAGTTGCTCTGCAAACAATTCCACTTGTTGCAATTGCTCAATAGTAATTAGCCCAGAGCGCAAACCATCATCAACATCATGATTATTATAGGCAATTTCATCTGCATAATTTGTCACTTGCGCCTCTAAACTTGGGTTGGTTTTATTGATAAACCTTAATCCAACATCGCCTAATTGTTTAGCATTTTTGATTGCACAGTGTTTTAAAATACCTTCACGCAGCTCAAAGGTGAGGTTTAAACCATCAAATTCTGCATAGCGTTGTTCAAGCTTGTCCACAACTCTTAAAGACTGCAAATTATGCTCAAAACCACCAAAGTTTTTCATGCATGCGTTCAGTGCGTCTTGCCCTGCATGCCCGAAAGGCGTGTGACCTAAATCATGTGCTAGCGCAATCGCTTCGGTTAAATCTTCATGCAAATTAAGTGTGCGGGCAATTCCGCGCGCAAGTTGTGCGACCTCTAAACTATGTGTTAAGCGTGTACGAAATAAGTCGCCTTCGTGGTTCACAAACACTTGTGTTTTGTACTCTAAGCGACGAAACGCCGTTGAGTGTATGATGCGATCACGGTCCCGCTGAAAGGCATTCCGAACTGGTATGCCATTTATTAGCTGACTAGGCAATTCTTGATGCTGACGACCCAAAGAAGTATCAGGACTTGCTGCATAAGGTGCTAAAACTGAGTTGGCAGTCATCTACTACTCAATGGCTTCCAATGTTTGTTTAAG
>CAYXHH010000136.1:1978-4283 GCA_964464725.1 uncultured Methylotenera sp.
GCTAATCACTTCTTCATCCAAAGCCATTAGCTGTTCAATATTAGTTTCCAGCCAATCAAAAAAATCAGCATCTCTTATCAAGCCATACTTAACAACTTCAGCTATACCTGCTGAAAGCTCTCGCTTTGGCAAGGTTTGTAGGGTATCAATATCTGCCAGTACGACTTTGGGTTGATAAAATGCGCCTATCATATTTTTACCTAGCGGATGATTAATTCCCGTTTTGCCTCCTACGCTAGAGTCGACTTGCGAAAGCAATGTGGTCGGAATTTGAATAAACGGCACTCCTCGCAAATATGTAGCAGCCGCATACCCTGTTAAATCGCCAATCACGCCACCACCCAGTGCAATCAGTGTGGTGCTGCGCTCACAACGGTTTTCTAATAATGCGTCGTAAATCTTGTTAAGTGTTTCACTATTTTTATAAGCTTCACCATCAGGCAATATAATTTCAATCACATTGACGCCAGCATCTATAAGTACCTTTGATAAAGCTTTTAAGTAGAGCGGCGCGACTGTTGTATTAGTAACGATAGCCACTTGTTTGCGCTTTAAATGTGGCATTATGAGGTCTGCATTTTTTAACAAACCACTACCAATATGAATTGGGTAAGAGCGCGAATCAAGCGCAACCTGTAATGTTTGAATCGTATTTGAATGTATGTTCATAGTTTAGCAATGGCTTTTTCAATCTGCTTAAGTATGCTTGTGACTGGCTGGTTACCAGTATCAAAAGTGAGTGTGGCAGTTTGTCTGTAGAATGGGTCTCTTTCCGCATAAAGCTGTTCGAGCTTAGCACGAATATCAACATTTTGTAATAATGGCCGATGTTTGTCGTTACGCATTCTGTGGCATAAGTCGCTCACACTGCCACGCAAATAAATGACTGTTCCAGTATCTTGCAGAAGTCGTCTATTTTCTTCAGCAATGACTGCGCCGCCACCGGTTGCCATCACGATATTGTCTAGCTTACTTAAGTCATGAATAACTGCAGTTTCACGCTTACGAAAGCCGGATTCACCTTCTAATTCAAATATGACGGGGATTTTAACGCCAGTTCGCTTTTCAACTTCGTAATCAGTATCGTAAAAGCTTCTACCTAAATGCTTGGCTAGCAATTTACCAATGGTTGTTTTACCTGCCCCCATCAAACCAACAAAATAAATATTACGCGTGTTGCTCAAAATATAATGCCTATCATGTGAATGATAGGCATTTTAAGTCAAAGCGACGATTCTGTCAGGCTATGCTAAAACAAATTATCTTAAACCTAAACTTTCATCCATAATTTTTGGCGTGATAAAAATCAATAATTCAGTCTTATCGTCTTGCTTAGTTCTTCGTTTAAACGCGTTTCCAATTATAGGTAAATCTCCAAAGAAAGGCACCTTTTCAACAGAATTATTCTCAGTTTGTTCATATATACCTCCGAGCACTGCAGTTTCACCATTTGCAACCAATACCTGCGTGGTAATATTTTGTGTATCGATTGCAGGTATTTCCGCTTGACCAACTCGGAATACTCTACCAACCCTATCTTTTTTAACTTCTAAATCCATGATGATTTTGTCATCTGGTGTAATTTGTGGCGTAACGTCTAAGCTTAAAACAGCTTCTTTAAAACTAACGGTTGCGGCACCACTAGCAGAAGCCTCTAAGTAGGGAATTTCTGTACCCTGAGCGATTTTAGCCTTCTGTTGATTTGCTGTAGTCACACGAGGGCTAGAAACAATTTTTCCACGACTATCACTTTCTAAAGCACTCAATTCTAAATTTAGCAGTAGACCTGCTGGTAACCTAAATAAACTAAAGGCAATACTACCAGCTCCAGCGGCTGATGATGGTAAGTTTGATGCCAAGCCACCTGTACCTGCTTGTTGTGTTACTTCTCCCTCAGCATCTCTTCTTTCTACTGCACTTGTATTAGTTAAATTACCACCTACTGCCAGCGTATTTCTACCTGGCGTTGTGAATGACTCGACACCAAATCTTGCGCCTAAACTTTTTGCGAACCTTTCGTCCGCTATCACTAAGCGAGATTCAATCATGACTTGTCTAACAGCCACATCAACTTTGTTCAGAATCTGTTGAATTTCTTCTAATCGTTTTGGCGTATCTTGAATGAATAGTGTGTTGGTACGCTTATCCGCACTCACGCTACCACGCATTGACAAAATGCGACTTTGTCCACCCATTCCTAGGCCTGCGCCACCAGCTCCCGCTCCTGCACCACCTTGCATAGCAGCTTGTCCATTTAAAAGATTCTGAAAGTCTTCAGCTTTTTGATACCTTAAAGTAAACGACT
>CAYXHH010000137.1:0-4175 GCA_964464725.1 uncultured Methylotenera sp.
GCTGGTGGGCGTGGTGCCAGACTACATCAGTTGACAGATTGGCGCGCCAAGCCAGCGATACAGTTTGGTGGAAAATTGCGCATTATTGATTTTACACTAAGTAATTGTGTGAATTCAGGCGTTCGCAGAATTGGAGTAGCAACTCAGTACATGGCGCATAGCCTAATTCATCATATTCAACGTAGCTGGAATTTTCTTGGTGATCAGTTTGATGAATTTGTAGAAGTTTTGCCATCTCAGCAGCATGTGCTAGGAGGGGCTTATTCTGGTACGGCGAATGCAGTTTTTCAAAATTTAAAACATATTGGCCAAACTGACCCCGAATATGTGTTGGTTTTAGGTGGTGACCATATATATAAAATGGATTACAGCCAAATGATTGCTGACCACGTAATGAAAGGGGCTGACGCGACAGTTGCTTGTATTGAGGTGCCACTGGAAAGTGCAAATGCTTTTGGTGTGGTCGAGGTGAATGATCAATGGCAAATAACTGATTTTAAAGAAAAACCTCTAAACCCAAACCCGATTCCAGGTAACGATAAAAAAGCATTAGTGAGTATGGGTATTTACGTATTCAATGCAAACTTTTTATATAAAGCGCTTAAGATGGATGATGATGAGCCAAAGTCTACTCACGACTTTGGTAAAGATATCATTCCAAAACTAGTCAAAAATAATCGAGTGTATGCGCATCGTTTTGTAGAAAGCTGCGTCAATATGGTGGGTGAAGAGCCCTATTGGAGAGATGTGGGGACAGTAGACGCTTACTGGGAGGCGAATATGGACTTGATTAAGGTGACACCAGATCTTAATCTTTATGACGATGATTGGCCAATTCGTACCCATCAATCGCAGTTACCTCCTGCAAAATTCAACTTTAATGATGACAATTTGCGTGGGCACGCGATGGATTCGATGATATCAGGAGGTTGCATCATCAGTGGTGCAAAGGTTGAGCGCTCTTTGCTTTCACTCAAAGTGCGCGTGGGCAAATATAGTCAGATACAAGATTCGGTGATCTTGCCACACGTTGAAATTGGTGAAAATGTCCGGTTAAATCGTGTGGTGGTCGATGTCCATTGCAAAATCCCAGACAACTTTACTGCAGGATTTAATCTAGAAGAAGATCAACAACGATTTCATGTCACTCCTCAAGGGGTAACACTCATTACCCCAGAAATGCTTGGGCAGACCATACTTAACATTAGATGACAACTTAAAACTCTTTTTTAGATATATGTACGCTTCACAAATGAAACTTACGCTATCAATTTATTTCTGATTTATTAAGTTGTTACATGAGATACATCTTAAATTTAGATGTATCTCATGTAATGATTTATTAACTTAGGATTCAATATGGCTAAATTAAACTATAAGCATTTAAGTTACTTTTGGATGGTTGGCAAAACTGGCAGCATCGTCCGAGCAAGTGAAGAGCTTTGCCTAACACCACAGTCAATTAGTGGTCAACTTGCCGAGTTAGAAGAAAGCCTTGAAGTGAAGCTTTTTCGTAAAGCTGGTCGTGGTCTTGAACTAAGTGATATGGGACGAAAAATTTTTAGTTATGCGGATGAAATTTTTACATTAGGTAATGAATTATTAAAGCTTACTCAAAATGAGGACATCAAAAAATGCCAACCATTTCATATTGGAATTGCTGATTCAGTTGCAAAGTCTATCGCGTATCGTGTGATTGAACCTATCTTAAAGCTTGATAACTCCATAAGACTGATATGCAAGGAAGGGAAACTACCAAATTTATTATCTGAATTGTCGATTAATAGACTTGACTTGGTCATTGCTGACCGTCCCATGCCAACTAACCTAAATGTGCGTGCATACAACCATTTTCTCGGGGAAAGTAAATTGGCGATATTCGGCACTAGAAATTTAATACAAGAAAATGAAGGCGATTCATTAGCAAAGATTTTGAATAATGCAAACTTTCTAATACCAGGGGAAGACTTTGCTATTCAGAAAAAACTGCTTCAATGGTTTGAATCAAAGAAAATTAATCCACGTATTGTGGCAGAGTTTGATGACAGTGCATTACTTAAGTCATTTGGCCAGAGTGGTGCAGGGTTTTTTGCAGCGCCAAATGCGATTGCCGAATATATATGTAAACAATACGAAGTAGAGGTTGTTGGAGTAATTGATACATTACAAGAACAACTTTACGCAATTACAACCGAACGTCGATTAACGCATCCAGCAATCATTTCACTCATTAAATCAACAACTGAAATATACTCAAGAGAAAAAAGCGCATAATTACTTTTATAAATATTAATTAATATTGAGCGTATTTAGCTGGTGCATTTTCGAAGTTTAACAACGAAAGTAACATTATTAACAAGCCCTGACAGAATCGCAAAAATCAATAAATTATCGAGTAGAAGGTGAATATGAATGCATCTAATTTGTTTGTTAAAGCTCTAGAAAACGAAGGTGTAGAAAGAATTTACGGCGTTCCTGGAGAAGAAAATTTAGACTTTTTAGAGGCGATGCGCCAATCAAATATTAAGCTTATTCTTACACGCCATGAACAAAGCGCGGCTTTTATGGCGGCTACGTATGGTCGGTTAACGGGTAAACCAGGAGTCTGCCTATCCACCTTAGGGCCAGGCGCCACTAATCTAGTGACAGGTGCAGCTTACGCGCAATTAGGTGGTTTTCCACTTGTGATGATTACTGGGCAAAAACCTATTAAGCATAGTAAACAAGGCCTGTTTCAAATTATCGATGTCGTCAGTATGATGAAGCCGATTACCAAATACGCCAAACAAATAGTCAATGTGGATATGATTCCATCTATGGTGCGTGAGGCTTTTCGACTGGCAACAGAAGAGCGCCCGGGGGCTGCATTGCTAGAGCTGCCAGAAGATGTCGCTTCAGAGCCTGTTGAAGATAAAACCACGCCTGTTTTTAAGATAAGTAGATGTCGATATCCGCATGCAGATCGAGAAATTCTTGACGCTGCCGCTGCGATGATTAAAGAAGCGAAACATCCATTATTGATGATAGGCGCAGGTGCAAATCGTGCACGTATTTGGCAAGCATTACACAACTTTGTCGACCAGACTAGAATTCCGTTTGCCAATACCCCAATGGGTAAAGGCTGTATCTGGGGGCGTCTTGAACAATATCTAGGAACAGCAGCCTTATCAGACGGCGACTATATCCACTGTGCGATTGATCGCGCCGATTTAATTATTAACGTTGGGCATGATGTCGTGGAAAAGCCACCTTTTTTTATGGCGCATGGCGGTGCTAAAGTTATCCATGTCAACTTTAAGTCAGCCCAAGTAGACAACGTTTACTTTCCACAGCTTGAAGTGGTTGGTGATATTGCGACTTCTATACAACGTATCGCCAACAGGGTTGGCATCACAGAAACACATGACTTTTCTTACTTTTTGAAAGTGCGAGAACATGTGTTGGAGCATATTAAAGAAGGCGAAACTGATAATAGCTTCCCTATGAAGCCACAGCGATTCGTCGCTGATGTCAGAAAGGCAATGCCAGCCGATGGCATTCTTGCGCTTGATAATGGGGTGTATAAAGTTTGGTTTGCACGTAATTACTCTGCGCAATTGGCTAATACGCTATTACTTGATAACGCGCTTGCCACGATGGGGGCTGGCTTACCTTCTGGAATAGAAGCCGCTCGTTTGTATCCAGATAAAAGAGTGATGGCCGTTTGTGGTGATGGTGGATTTATGATGAACAGCCAAGAGTTGGAAACAGCCGTTCGTTTGAAAGTAAATTTGGTTGTGTTAATACTTAACGATAGCGCATTTGGCATGATTCGTTGGAAGCAATATGCCATGGGTTTGCAAGACTTTGGACTTGAGTTTAACAATCCAGATTTTGTGATGTATGCAAACAGTTATGGTGCAAAAGGTCATCGAGTAGAAAATGCAGAAAGCTTTGTGCCGTTGATTAACCAATGCTTCGATGAAGGTGGTGTGCACTTAATAGATTTACCTGTAGATTATTCAGAAAATAACAAAGTACTGATAGATGAGCTAAAAGCGAGAGTGTGCATCATTTAAACGCACTTGATTGACCAAGCTGAAATTTAAAAGCGAAATTGCTACAGTAGTTAAATAATATTTGGTGGCCGGGGGCAGAATCGAACTGCCGACACGCGGATTTTCAATCCGCTGCTC
>CAYXHH010000138.1:0-4144 GCA_964464725.1 uncultured Methylotenera sp.
ACCGTATAGTGTTTAACGCCTCACGTGGTTTATGGATGGCAGTAGGTGAACATGTGCGTAGTCATCAATCTGGCAAACTTAGCGCAAAAACAAGCAAACGTAAAACGAGCAAACAACGCGCTACCTTATATATTGTGTTGTTGGGAGTCACTGCTTCATCTGCGTTTAATCATGCGTTTGCTGAAGCGGTATTACCCGTGAATACAGTGCCAACAGGTTTACGGTCGACAAGTGGTACTATTACTATTCAATCTCCAATAGCCAATCCTGCAAATGCTAATGGCTTAGCATTAAATATTATCCAATCCTCGCAAAAGGGTATTTTACAAGGTCCTAATTTTAATATTGGTGGCGCTAGTGCCGTGAACTTTAAGCACACGGGAGGTAGTGGTTCATCCACACTGATTCGCGTAAATGGCCCAAAAAGTGTGATCGAAGGCGCACTTAACGCCCCCAATGGCAAAATTTATCTCATTAACCAAAATGGTATTTTGTTTGGAGATGGAGCACGCGTGAATGTAGGCGGCTTAGTTGCTTCTGCCTTGGATATGCAAGATAGTGACTTTTTAAGTCAATTAGGCGATTTTAACGCGATTAATGATGGACTTCGCCCTGCATTTGTCTGGGGTGGGGATGGCGCTGGTTTTCAAGAAGTATTAGTGCAAGTCGAGCCAGATGCCAATATTAAAGCGGCATTAGGTGGTTCAGTCATGTTGTTTGCACCAAAGGTGATTAATCAGGGCAGTATAGAAACTGCTGAAGGCCAAGTGGTGATGGCAGGTGGTGATAAAGTGTATTTATCAGTAGCACCACAACTGATTGATTCGGCGCGTGGCAATGGTTATGTTTATGCGAAAGATTCACCTTACCGCTCCTTAGCAGGCGTGCTTGTGGAAGTGGATTCTTATAAGAAAAAAGAGGGTGTCGATGCTGACACAATCCCAGCTGAAATTACCGGTGAAGTAGTCAATGACACCATGGGTAGAATATTGGCACAACGTGGCAATATCACCATGGCAGGTTTTATGGTGAACCAAAATGGGCGTGCTACGGCGACTTCCTCGGTCAACCAAAAAGGTTCGATTCGTTTGCTCGCTCGCGATACCTTTGATAAGGATAATGTTTTTAATTCTGTTGTAAATCGTAATTTAGAACAAGAAAAAGCGACCACAGAGCCAACTGCAAAATTAGTGAATGGTAAATTGCCAGATGGGTCAGAACCTTTGACATATACGGATTTACTTACAAAGCAAGGAGAATCAACAAGGTCACAAGAGATTTATATTGGTTCGAGAACTGGCAAACTGAATATTGGTAAAGATAGTATTACCACCGTGTTGGCAGAAGACAGTGCCGCTTTAGCCAAGGCAGCCGAAACGTTTGCTGCACCGCAAGTAGGTGAGCCATTAGCCAAAGCGGGCGAAAAATCGTATGTCACCAAAGTGCTAGAAGCGGTGAATGTCAAAAGTGGTACAGTAACAGAAGACCAAATATTTAGCGCGCCCATCATAGAGGGCGTTGGCCGCCAAGTAATAATTGGTGATAACGCCAAAATTGTAACGCCAGGTGGGTTTGTCAATATTTCTGCACAGAAAAACGGTGCAGGTTTTAATTATGATAATCAGGCGACGTTCGATCCTGAGTCGCGCTTGTTTATGGGAAAAAATACGCTGATTGATGTAGCGGGCCTTAAAAATGTGTCTATCGACATGGAAAGAAACTTTGTTGAGTTATTGCTCACACAAACTGACTTAAAAGATAACCCTTTAAATAAAAACGGCTTTTTAAATCGTAAACGTGTTTGGTTTGATATCCGTAATACGCCAGATTCAAAAGTAGCAGATTTAGATGGTTTTGTAGCGCAAGTACCAAGATCACTAGGTGAAAAACTTTCGACTGCAGGTAGTGTAAAAATCCAGTCAGAAGGCGATTTAATCCAAAATAGCAGTTCTAAAATAGATGTATCTGGCGGTTCGCTTTTGTATAAAAGCGGTGTGAATAAAGAGACTTGGTTAGTAGCGCAAAGTGGTAAAACCTATCGTCTGGGAGAAGCGCCTGTAGATACCGTATTTACAGGATTCTTAGGTGGTAAAAACTCGTTTGAAACACCAGAAGCTAGTTACACCGAGGTCAAAGCCGCTGGTAGTATAGAAGTTAATGCCGTTAATTTGGCCTTAGATGGTCAACTCACCGGTGGAGCTACTTATGGTGAGCGCCAACGCGAATCTACTAATTTAGGTGGTAAGCTGACAGTCAATTTGCTTCAACCACAATCGGCACAATCCATTCGCGATATCAACATATCAAACTTAACGCCCACTGAGACTAATTTTACTGCTACTGATGCATTACCAGATTCGCGCACATCTGAGGCTCAGCTAAGCGCTACGATGCTTAATCGTAGTGGCTTTGAAGATATTCATGTGAATACCTCAGGTGCAGTTAAAGTGAATGCTGAATTAAAATTAGCCGATGGTGCTCAATTCAGCACTAGCGCTGGCAACATAAAAGCAAATGAAATCAATAAAAGTATTACTGCACACGGCGGTAAAATTAATGCTGGGATTACTAAAATCGCTGATGGTGTTAAGTTAGATGTCTCTGGCAATTGGGTGAATGACACCATTAGTGCGCGTTCTAGCCGTGTCAAAGTAGATGGTGGTGAAGTTAAATTTACCTTAGCTGAAGAAATGGGTAAGAGTACCGTTGTTGATGTCTCAGGTGGTGGCTGGTTACAAAACAGTAAAAAACTAGTCAAGGGAAATGCTGGCGCGATTGATATAGAAGCAGCTAACTTTACTAACAACCTATTAAGTGAAGATGTGCAATTACGCGGTTATGCACTAGGTGTAGGTGGCAATTTAGCGATTAGTGCCAGTAATGTGACTATTGGGGATAATGCTATCGGTAAACCAAACGAGGCATTATTTACACCAGAATTTTTTCAAACTGGCGGTTTTACCAGTTATCAGTTAAGTAGTTTGAATGATGTAATCGTGCGTAGCAATACTAATGTAGACGTGATTGCTAAAAACTTTGTGCTGAATCCTGGCTTTCAACTCCAAACCACTGGCGCAAGTTTATATGATTTCGCTAGCACGGCATTTTTACCCAATTACCTACGGCAATCTACTAGCCTAGGCTTATCCAGTGATGTTGGTAGCTTAAAGGTAGAAACTGGAGCTAAAATAACTGTAGATGCCAACGGATTACGTAAAGACATCAGCGGACAAAAAATTGCACCGACCATAGCATTAACTGCGCTGAATAATCAATTAGTTGTGGATGGAACACTAAGCGCACTAGGTGGTGATATTTCATTACGAGCAGGTAATAATCCAACGGACGAAAGTGACCAAGGTTTTAATCCATCCCAAGCCATATGGTTAGGTAAAAATGCCAAATTATTGGCGGGTGGTTATACCAGAACTGTCCCAAACAAAGACGGCTTAAGACAAGGTACTGTTTACGACGGCGGTAGCATTCATCTGGATGCTGAAAAAGGTTATGTGGTTGCTGAAACTGGATCAGTATTGGATGTATCTGGGACTTCGGCAGTTTTGGATATTCAAAATTTAAATCAATTTACCCCCACAAAAATCGCAAGTAATGGCGGTGATATTAGTATTAGCGCTCGTGAAGGGATGTTGTTAGATGCTACCTATCAGGCTAGTTCACCTGGCGGTTTAGCGGGTAGTTTGGCATTGGAACTCACGCGAAATGGCAGTTTCCCTAACGCAGTATCTGTGATTGGTGCATATCCGGGAACTCAACCCGATCCGATTTTTTTACCAGAGGGATATTTGCCAGATCAATTGTGGTACATCGATATTGCGCAAACAGGTAAATTCGTCCCAACTAGCTTAGTGGCTGGAAATGCAATAGATTCACTAGCACCAGGGGTAGCAAAAATTGCAGCAAATAATATTACAAATGCAGGCTTTGCAGATGTGAATTTGCTATCTGAGCATGGAGTGCGATTTACAGGTGATGTTGATTTATCGAGTTCACGCAGTTTAAACGTGAACGCGCGCGTGATTGATGCGAGTGCAGGTACGCAAGTTAAGTTAACAGCACCTAATGTGGTTTTAAGTAATCAACAAGCACAAAATATTGCAACAGCAGCAACCCCCGTTGAAGGTAC
>CAYXHH010000139.1:0-4069 GCA_964464725.1 uncultured Methylotenera sp.
AGGTTTAAATCAATATCTTCCATTGTGCCGTTAAGTTTAGCCGCATAGTAATAGCGCAAATATTCAGGATTTTTAATATGGTCTAAATAGCTACGCGCAGTGATAAACGTACCACGTGACTTGGACATTTTTTCACCATTGACAGTTAAAAAGCCATGCGCAAACACACTGGTAGGTGTACGATGGCCAGAATATTCTAGCGTTGCTGGCCAGAACAAGGCGTGGAAATAGAGAATATCTTTGCCAATAAAATGATAAAGCTCAGTTTTGGAATCTTTTTTCCAATATTCATCAAAATCTAACCCTGCTTTACTACACAAGTTTTTAAAGCTCGCCATGTAGCCAATCGGCGCATCTAGCCACACATAAAAATACTTACCTGGTGCATCGGGAATTTCAAAACCAAAATACGGCGCATCACGCGAAATATCCCAGTCAGAGAGTTTATTCTCACCAACTTCACCCACCCACTCGGTCATTTTATTGGCGGCTTCGGCTTGCAAAGTACCTGAGCGCGTCCAATCACGCAAAAAGTCTGCGCACTCACTCAATTTAAAAAAGTAATGCTCTGTTTCTTTACGTACTGGTGTCGCGCCAGATACCGCAGAAAATGGATTGATTAAATCAGTCGGACTGTAAGTCGCACCACACACTTCACAGTTATCACCATATTGGTCTTTGGCATGGCATTTTGGGCATTCGCCTTTAATAAAGCGGTCGGGCAGGAACATATTTTTGACTGGGTCAAAATATTGCTCAATGGTTTTTGAGGCAATTTTGCCGTTAAGTTTTAGTGCTTTATAGATGTTACTTGCGAGTTCTCGGTTTTCTTCTGAGTTGGTGGAATAGTAATTATCAAATTGCACCAAAAAGTCTGCAAAATCTTGGCTGTGTTCAGCATGCACTTTCTCAATCAGCGCTTCTGGTGTAATGCCCTCTTTCTCGGCGCGCAACATAATTGGTGTACCGTGCGTGTCATCCGCACACACATAATGCACGGTATGTCCCTGCATTTTTTGAAACCGTACCCAAATATCGGTTTGAATATACTCGACTAAATGCCCAAGGTGGATACTGCCATTGGCGTAAGGGAGTGCGGAAGTGACGAGAATTTTACGAGGTGTGCTTGAAACTGACATAAGGTAAATGAACCTGTGTTGAACTAAAACGCTATTTTAGCAAATACCTTGCACTTAACCTAAGCCTTCACTAAAAATTGCGCTCGCAAGTTTGTTTTTATCATGAAACCTTAACGGAAATGTCATATAAGTTTAAATATTTCTCACTATTGTATTGTAAAGATTTAAGCTGATTGGTTGTAAGTATGATTATTGTGACAGATACCTTTCGCCAAACTAACGGCGTTTCTACCACTTATAAAAACTTGAAACGCATCGCTAGATCACGAAATTTGAGCTTCAAAGTCATCCATCCGAGTTTGTTCAACTGGGTGCCCATGCCACTATACCCAGAAATTCAGCTATCAATTCAACCTTTCAGGTTATGGCGCACGTTAAATCGCATAAACCCACCACAAATCCATATTGCGACTGAAGGCATCATGGGTTTAGTGGCTAGAACATGGTGTAGGGTGCATCGCAAACCATTCACCAGCTCTTACCACACCCGATTTCCAGAGTATCTGAATGTGTTGCTTGGCGTGCCACTCAGCTGGTCATATGCTTACTTACGACGTTTTCACGCACCAGCTAAAACCACTTTTGTGACCACTGAAAGTGTTCGGCAAGAGCTGATGCAACGCGGATTTAAGCATCTAACCGTATGGACGCGTGGCGTCTCAGAACAACTCATCAGCGAGCAAGATGCAATAAAAACAAACGATAAACTTCGCGTGCTTAACGTTGGGCGTGTGAGTAAAGAAAAAAACTTAGAGGCTTTGTGTGCTTATCAGGACCAATTTGATATTACGATTGTTGGCGATGGTCCACACTTAAAAGAACTTAAAGAAAAATATCCAAATGTGACATTTCTAGGCTACAAGTTTGGTAAAGAACTGGCTAACATTTACGCGCAACATGATATTTTTGCTTTTCCCTCTCGCACCGACACGTTTGGTATTGTGATGATAGAAGCGATGTGCAATGGCTTACCAGTGGCTGGCTTTGATGTTGCTGGCCCGCGCGACGTGATAGAAAACGGCGTAACTGGGTTCTATAGCAACGACTTGCATTTGTCGATTGTGCATTGCCAACAACTAGACCGCGCTCAGATTAAACAAAATGCCAGAAGCAAATGGAGTTGGTCACAATGCTTTGATATTTTTTCGACCCATTTTCATGCTTAAGTATTACTGAGCTTTGAGTCAAAGAAAATATTTTCAATTATCTAAGGCATGACGCCAAGCCCAACATCCGCTAAACTAGCTGTATTATTTAGTTAGGATGTCTTCGTATGGCCATTTCCGAGTTACTTATTCAAAGCGCATTAAAATTATGCATAGACCCCAACACCGGTAGAGATTTTATTTCTAGCAAGTCCGCCAAAAATATTCAGATTAATGGTGACCACGTTAGCCTTGATATTGCATTAGGCTACCCTGCCAATAGCGTCATGAACGATGTCAAAAATTTGGTTGAAAATCACGTTAAGTCTGTGGAAGGTGTAGCTCAAGTTACCGTAAATATTGGCAGCCGTATCGTGGCGCACAAAGCCCAGCAAGGTGTGAACTTATTGCCCAATGTCAAAAACGTGATTGCTGTGGCTTCTGGCAAAGGTGGCGTGGGTAAATCCACTACCTCAGTCAATTTGGCCTTAGCATTAGCGCAAGAAGGCGCAACTGTTGGTTTGTTAGATGCCGACATTTACGGCCCTAGCCAACCGCAGATGTTGGGCATCAGTGGCCGCCCAGAAAGCATGGACGGCAAAAGCATGGAGCCAATGTTAGCGCACGGCTTGCAAACCATGAGTATTGGCTTTTTAGTGGATACAGATACCCCAATGGTATGGCGTGGCCCAATGGTGACGGGCGCGCTCGAACAGTTATTGCGCGACACCAAGTGGAAAGATTTAGACTATTTGGTGATTGATTTGCCTCCAGGCACAGGCGATATTCAACTCACCTTGGCACAAAAAATCCCTGTGACGGGCGCGATTATTGTGACCACGCCACAAGATATTGCGTTGTTAGATGCCCGTAAAGGCTTGAAAATGTTCGAGAAAGTCGGCATTCCGATTTTAGGCATTGTCGAAAACATGAGCACGCATATTTGTAGCAATTGTGGTCATGAAGAACATATCTTTGGTGCAGGTGGCGGCCAAAAAATGTGTGACGACTATAAAGTAGATTTATTGGGCAGTTTGCCGCTGGATATCAAAATTCGCGAGCAAGCCGATGGCGGAAATCCAACGGTGATTGCAGAGCCTGATTCTAAAATTGCGAGCATTTACAAAGAGATCGCACGTAAAGCGGCGATTAAAATTGCCAATGCCGCGCTAGACCATAGCAGCAAATTCCCGAATATTGTGATTCAAAACACTTAACAAAAAAAGCTATAAAAAACTAAAGGCACCAAAAGCAAAGGCAACTAAGTGCCTATTAATTTTTCGCCTCAAAAACCAGTTAAGTTTTACCCCAAAACAATATACCTAATCAGCATTTTGCTGTATTAACTATTATTGATAGCAAGCGCTTTGAGCCTTGTTGCTTGATTTGCTATAATTCCATTTAACTCGTGCAAATAATTTTCCTAAATTATTCATGAGTGCGTATTAACCCACAAGGTTGATATTTCTTAAACTCTCCTCACACCATAGGAAAACTCTAAATGAAATTAGCAATGATAGGCTTAGGCAAAATGGGCGGCAACATGGCTGCACGTTTGCTCCGTCACAAAATCAATGTGGTTGGTTTTGACTTTAACACCGAATTCGTTAACAAACTTGTGCAAAATGAAGGCATGGAAGCTGCAAGTTCAGTTGAAGATGCAGTCAGCAAGTTACAAGGCCAAAAAATTGTCTGGTTAATGTTACCAGCTGGTGAAATCACCGAAAATCAAATCAAAGCGCTCATCCCAATGTTAAGCAAAGGCGACATTATTGTGGATGGCGG
>CAYXHH010000140.1:0-4040 GCA_964464725.1 uncultured Methylotenera sp.
TCTAAATCGGATTGGCGTCATGATCTTTGCATGCTTAAAGTTGCTGGGCTTGATGCGCCAGTTGTGAATATGGGATCAACTGAAAAACTCAGCCATGAAGCCTCTATATTCACCGTTGGTTACCCTGGTGAAACTACACGCCCTGTTAGTACATATGGCGTTGTAAAAGGCATGTTCCCCATGGATGGCAGTGTAGTCATCCGCGCGACGAGTGAATTCCGTCTTGGCGCGAGTGGTGGAGGCGCTTTTGATGATGCAGGTAATCTTGTTGGCATTATCACGCTAAAAAGTAAAGGTAGCGATGCTTATTACTACTACATGCCAGTGGCATGGGTTAAAGCCTTGATGCATGAACAAAATGAATTATCACCTGCTACAAGTCAAAAACCATTTTGGGCATCTGCTGAAAAAGAACGCCCTTACTTTATGCGCGTGGTGCATCCGTTTCAAAAAGGTGATTGGGATAGTTTGCTAGCGATTGCAAAAGAGTGGGTTGCGCGTGAACCAAATACAGCGGAATCTTGGTTTTATTTAGCATCAGCTGAATATGAAAAACATGATTACATTAATGCAGAAGCACATGCTTTAAAAGCACTTTCATTGGATAGTGGCCATGTAGAGGCGACTGAGTACTTGTCAAAAATCTCAGCAAAACTAGCAAACTTCAAACTTGCTTCAAACTCAACTTATTAATGGTTGCATATAGTCAAAAGTTGTAATTAACCAGTAATTTTCGTGCTGTGAATTATTGGGGTGATTTGACTGTTAAGTTCTTTAAGCTGACGATATAACATACGCGTTTCAAGTAAGTTCCACACACGTAGCATCGCTTCAATCGTATCAAATGGCTTGGTTAAAAAGTCTTTTGCACCTAAGGCAAGGGCTTTTCTTTTAGCTGCAATGGTAGCGTCTGCAGTTAACACTAATACGGGTAAGTATTCGTCTTTAGCAATATGACGAGAGAGTATTTCCAATACTGCATAGCCGTCCATTTCTGGCATCATTAAATCTAGCAAAATTAAATCAGGCTGAAATGCTGTAAATAAATCAATTGCGCGCGTTGAGTCTGCCGTACTAATGACTTGCATAAAGCCTTCTCTTGCCAATAGCTCCTCTAATAAACGCAAATTAGCTTCGGCGTCATCCACGATCAAAATTTTTGCATTAAGCATTTCGGCTTCTGTCATTTAGTACTTTCTTTCTCAATAATTTGTTTTAACTTTTGGTTAAATAAAGCAATGTTGAGGGGTTTGGTAAAGTAATCAGTTGCCCCTTTTGAAATTAAGCGCGAAATCGTCTCCGACATCGCATCAGCGCTCAAAATAAAAATTGGCAATTGCGAATATGCTTCATTTTGTCTTAATTCAACCAAGAAATCCTCACCAGAACCATCTGGTAAACTTAAATCAATCAGCAATATCTCAGGTTGGATATTGGGCAGTAATTCTTTTGCTTGCTTTATTGTATTTGCGGTGTAAAGCCTGATACCTTTTTGTCTGCTTAAAATAGCTTCTACCAATGCGCGATTACTTGCATTATCTTCTACATAAACAACGGTATGTTTTTTATTTGAGACCTCAACTGTTTTGATTGGTTGGGGAGTAGTCGAGCTAACGGTTGATTTTTCAGGTTCGCTTGCCGTTAACTCTAACCAAAATAAACTTTTGTTCTTAGCAATATGAATCGTGCCATTCATGGCGTTAATAATTTGTTTAGAAAGTGCTAAGCCTAGCCCAGTCCCTTCGATTTTTGTGTTTTCAGCGCCCAGCCTATCAAATGGGGTAAATACCCTATTTTTTAATTCATCAGATATGCCTTTACCTAAATCTAATACTTCAATATAGATGACTTTGTTTTTTTCATAAGCGCTAAGGGTGACTGTTGAATTGGGTGGTCCATACTTAAACGCGTTGGATAATAGATTCAGCACGACTTGTAACAACTTTTGATGATCTGCAAGAGCAAACAAGCCTTGCTTATAATCCGTTTTAATATCGATATCCCTAATTTTACCGAGGGGTCGAATATAGTCTACGGCCTCATTCAGAAGTTGGTAAATATCGACAGATTTTAATGAGATTGAGATATCGCCAGATTCAATTTTTGCAATATCTAGTACTTCATTAATTAATTTTAATAAATGCTCGGCCGCACCTTTGATTAAGCTAACGCTATCTCGATGTTTAGATTGAGGTAAATCTTGCTCTAATAGATAAGAAAATCCCAAGATTGCATTTAATGGTGTTCTGAGTTCGTGACTAGTGCGAGATAAAAACTTAGATTTTTCATTACTTGCTTCTAACGCCTCAACCTTGGCGTTATTGGCATCTTTCACACTTTTAGAAAGCAATTGGGAGGCATGATCGAGCTCTTCTGAGAGTTGACCAATTTCATCCATGCTGTTTGTTACAAGTGAAACTGGTTCGCCGTGCGCAAGTTTAATGGCGTTGTCACGTAATACTCTGATACGGTTAACGATAGCCTGTGAAAAGAACCAAGCTGCAAATAGAGAGCCTAAAATACTAAAAAAAGCTAATCCGAGGCTTAAATTAATATAACGCTGGCGTTGTTCGTTAACCAGCTGTAGATTATTTTTGATGAGTAAAGACTCTCGCTTGTCTATTTTTTCAATTTCTATACGTAGCTCATTTAATGTATCTGTTTGAGTTTTGAATTTGTTGACTAAGCTGTCAGTTGATTTATCTACGTTGGAGACAGAGATGGCCTTTAAGCTCGCTAAATTTTTAAGGATAAGTGGTGTAAGGTCGTCACATCTTCTTTTCACCTCTGCATCTTTGATGTTTTGTTTAAGGTCAGCAAGAATTAAGGGGATTTTTTCGTCAGCGACTTTATATACTTTTAAAAACTCCTTATCGCCAGTCAGTAAATAATCTCTGACCGCAGTAGATGCTTCCAATAGTTGCGCATGCATTTCTTTAATATTCTGCTGATTTGTTAAAATCTCGCGCAAGCGATTTTCAAGATAAACACTTTTTTGCTCTTCGAAATATAGATTTACAAATGAGAAAAGAAGAATACTCAATGGCAAAGCAATCACCAGTACGCCCTTAATGGCTAAAGGAAAATCCTGCCACTTTTTAGCAATGAATTGAATCGGGTATGAGATGAATT
This sequence comes from uncultured Methylotenera sp., assembly GCA_964464725.1. Taxonomy (GTDB): domain Bacteria; phylum Pseudomonadota; class Gammaproteobacteria; order Burkholderiales; family Methylophilaceae; genus Methylotenera_A. The sequence continues at coordinate 3,133 of CAYXHH010000140.1, forward strand.
CTTTTAATTGCATGTAGAAATTTAGTGCGATTTAATGATCTTCATGATGGCAATAATTAAACGTATATTAATAGAAGCTTAATACACCTTAAGCCTTATAACCTAGCTCTACCGCTTTCACCGCCGCTTGTGTTCTGTCCTTCACATTTAACTTATTTAAAATGCGTTCAACATGAATTTTTGCGGTACCAGGCGCAATACCCAATTTGTTCGCAAGCTCGATATTGCTCAAGCCAGCTGGCATTAACGCAAAAATTTCACGTTCTCTAGGTGTTAAGTTTTCTAAAATGCTTCTATCTAAACTCGATTGTTCACGTGGTTGCTGCTGTAGCATCGCTAAGCCGATAAATCCACCTAGTGCGTGTAAGGTTTGCAAGTCTTCTTGATTCGGCTGCAGTTGCTTACCAGAAAGGGCAAGAATACCTAGCGAATGCTGCTGGTTGGCAATTGGGATAATACAATCCTGATAGTTCGAGGCGTCAGCATGCGTCCATAAATGGTTACCAGCCGCTTGTTGTACATTGAACTTCACAGGGTTCTTCAGCATATTTGCTAAAACTCCCATCATAGGGATTCTCGCGCCGATAGGTAATGCTGCGCCACGATTACAAATGACTGTAAGCTTGCCCATATTTTCGCTGGCGATAAATCCATGTTCTGCCGCCAATAATGTACATACTTCAGCGAGCAGATTAGAAGCGGTGTCTTGATTCCAACCATGCTCAAATAATTGTTGACCAAGTTTGAGGTATAGCCTCAAATAAGCATCATTGGATTGTGTTTTCTTCAGCGTTTGTCTGAGCTCACGCGCGCTAGCAGCTTGTTCCATCATATAGCCTATGTCATTTGGTGTATGCCGAATAGTATATACCGATATCTACCTAATGGCGGATTTTTCTCACACAAAA
>CAYXHH010000141.1:0-4001 GCA_964464725.1 uncultured Methylotenera sp.
TGACCACCCACCTGACTGGCAAAATTCCGTTTAAGCATGTGTATGTGCATGGCTTAATCCGTGATGCCGAAGGCCAAAAAATGTCCAAATCTAAGGGCAATGTGCTTGACCCGATTGATTTGATTGATGGTATTGGGCTGGACGATTTAATAGCCAAACGTACCACGGGTTTGATGAACCCAAAAGATGCAGAAAAAATCGAGAAACGTACGCGCAAAGAATTCCCCGAAGGCATTGCGGCCTATGGCACCGATGCCTTACGTTTTACCTTTGCCGCACTCGCAAGCCCAGGCCGCGACATTAAATTTGATTTGCAACGCTGTGATGGTTATCGCAATTTCTGCAATAAATTGTGGAACGCCACACGCTTTGTGTTGATGAACACAGAAGGTAAAGACAATGGTTTTGGTGCAGAAAGCTGTGATGCGGGTGGTCGTAAATTTAGCCAAGCGGATAGATGGATAGTCTCGCTCTTGCAACGCACCGAAGCCGAAGTAGAACGTGCATTTGAAGATTACCGCTTTGACCTTGCTGCAAAGGCGATTTACGAATTTGTGTGGGACCAATATTGCGATTGGTATTTAGAAATTGCCAAAGTGCAAATTCAAAATGGTACAGAAGCTGAGCAACGCGGAACGCGTCGGACTTTGTTGCGTGTGTTGGAAACAATTTTACGTCTAGCGCACCCGATTATTCCGTTTATTACTGAAGAAATCTGGCAAACCATTGCGCCGATGACCGAGCTGAAAGACAAATCTCGCGGCACTGAAAGCATTATGTTACAAGTCTACCCACAGGCAGATTTAGAAAAAATCGATGAACAAGCCGAAGCATGGGTGGCGACACTCAAAACCGCGGTAGAAGCTTGCCGCAGCTTGCGTGGTGAGATGGGCATTTCGCCAGCATCTAAAGTGCCGTTGATTGCAGCGGGTAATGCCGAACAATTGGCAAGCTATGCGCCTTATTTAAAAGCGTTGGCTAAGCTGGAGGATGTTGCCATTTTGGCAGAACTACCAGAAGCCGATGCGCCTGTGATGTTGGCAGGTGATTTTAAACTCATGCTCAAAGTCGAGATTGATGTAGCTGCTGAGAAAGAGCGTTTAGGCAAAGAAATAGCCCGCTTGCAGGGTGAAATTGCTAAAGCCAACGGCAAACTTAATAACGAAAGCTTTGTGGCGCGTGCGCCAGCCGCGGTGGTAGAACAAGAAAAGGCGCGTGTGGCAGAATTTAGTGCAAGCTTAGAAAAACTGCAGTTACAACTTAATAAGCTGGATTAAGCCTAATTTATTGACGAAGTTACTCACTTAAGGAGCTTTGATGGCACAAGAGAATAAAACTTTTAAACCTTCTTTGAGTCTAGTGATATTAGATGCTATCGGCGCATTATTGTTGGGCTTAGGCTTGGCGAAAATGTTTGCTGGCTTAGATATTTTGCCAACAAACCTGATGCTTGACGACACAGGAATGACATTCATTATTGTAGGTATTTTATTGATGTTGCCGATGCTGATTCAGTTATTTGTACATATCCGAACACAAGCAGAAAAAAATCTCACCAAATAGATTTAAAAAAATGACCGAAAGTAATGAAATCGTGGATGAAGTGATGTGCTCTTGCAGTGGCACGACACGTGGACAGATTTACGATTTAGTCATGCAAGGCAAAGATTTTGATGCAATCTCTCGTTGGACAGGTGTCAATACAGGGTGTAGCGGCTGCGAGTGGGAAATTCAAACGTTTGTGAATGCGCTGTTAGAAACCCAAAGTGACAAGAGCACTTGATTAAAACTTAGCTTACATAAAATCTAAATAAATAGCTGTACGTCAGCTGCGCCAGCAAATTCAAAAAATGTAGCAGCACCGCCAAACTCGATATCTTCAATAAAATCTGATTTTTTAAAATCAAACAAATCCACGGTCATTTGGCAGGCAATTAACTTGACGCCTGTTTCAATACACGCTGTACGTAAATCCTCAATGCTGGCCACGCCCTTACTGGCTATTTTTTGTTTCATCATCATGGTGGCCATGTTTTCCATGCCAGGCAACATTTGCACTAAGTTGGGCATAGGTACTGGCATCGGCATGGCAGGGTTGCCTAATGGTGAAACTTTTAAATCACCCAAGTCTTTTTTAAGTAGTGTTAAACCATAGAAGGTGAAAAATATTTGCACTTCATAATCAAGCGCAGCAGCGGTAGAAGCCAAAATAAAAGGCGGGTATGCCCAATCTAGCGTGCCTTTAGAGGCAATAAGGGCTAGTTTTTTAGCCATATTGGGTGGTTAAGTTAAGCATGCTTTTTGATAAAAAAGGTGAATACACCATCAGCGTCATCTAGCTGAAGTAACTCGTGACCAGTTTGTTTGCAAAATGCCTGAAAATCCTTCACTGAGCCAGGGTCGGTTGCAGTTATTTTTAAAATTTGGTCAGGATTAATTTCACTTAAACCTTTTTTACAGCGCAAAATAGGTAAGGGACAATTTAAATTCGTCGCATCTAGTTCTTTATCAAATTCCATAATATTCCTATTAGAACAAAGACAATATATTATTTACTTTTTTTGCGTTAAAGTATAACCAGCATTACGCCATGCTACCACGCCGCCAATAAGATTAAACACATCTTTAACACCCTTACTGACTGCAAAATCCGCCGCATGGGCAGAGCGTATGCCGCTGTGACAATAAAATACCACTGAATTAGCATTAAGTAATTTATCGTACTGTAAGGGTAGCATCGAAAGTTTAATATGCATTGCGCCTGGAATAACACCATGTATTACTTCATCATCATTGCGCACATCGACTAAAAGTACTTTTGCTTTAAGTAGGTGATCAAACAAATCTTTTGCTTCAATTTCGGTATAGCTTTTCATTTTTAATATCCATTAAAACGCATATTGTACACATGAAATAAAGTCAGTGAATAAGGAAACGTAAACTTGATATTGCTATTGGTTAACCAATTTGGGGGATGAGGGAAGGTTGTCTCAGAGCATAAACAACAAAGGGAGCCTTGGCTCCCTTGTATTAATCAAATTCACTTAAAATTTATTAATTAGTTTTTTCTGCGACGTGCGCTGTAACCAACAATGCCTAAACCTGCTAGTAATAGCGCATATGTTTCTGGTTCTGGAACGGCAGTTACATTGGCCATAATACTACCTCTATTGTCGAATCTATTGCTATCGAAATACCATAAGTTAAGCACTGTGTCTTCAGCGTTAAAACTGCTGTTTGTACCAATGAAGAAAAACTCAGTTGAGTCGCCCCATGAGCCTACAAGTGAACCCCAGTTTGCAGTTAAACCGCCTTGCGTCCATTGACCAAACGCATCAGTACCAATACGGCCTCTTCTTGGAATTCTGTCACGTGATGGACCATCAGCCACATCAAATCTTCTGCCATCAGCAAACAAATCCACTTGACCATCTGCATTTGACCAGCGAGGTCTGTCACCAGAACTCCATAAATCATTTGGATTAACGGTAACAGTAATCAAATCACCAACATTAAAAAATGATGACACGTTAACACCAAAACCACCAGTAGTTGAGTTTTGTCTAGCTCTTACTTCGTATACTGCAGCATCAGATGCTATTGGCAACAGTAGTAAGAGTGTTGTAAAAAGTGCTGATAATTTAGCTCTCATTTTATTACCTTTCAGAATCGATATTATAAATCGACAATTAGTTAATCTGATACTATCGCAATATGCATATAAATGCAAGTTTTTATAACTGTAAAACTATTAATATTTTGCTTATTCACTTTTCATTAGTGATTTTTACAAAAATCCATAAACTTATTACAAATTGAGTTAAATTTTTTGCGCAATCAATATAAAAGGCATTTATGTAACTTCAATAAATGGGGCAAATCATAGCGGTAGAAGTTCAAACATGCTATAGCCCGGGCGGGCTAACGGGGTGATTTAGTTGCTAAACTAAGCATTTTTTAATGCTTAAATTTAATTTTTAAATTTTTTAATACCCAACAAC
>CAYXHH010000142.1:0-3986 GCA_964464725.1 uncultured Methylotenera sp.
GACGCAGATTATTTAAAGCCACAGTAAACACTTCAAGCGCATCTTTACTTGTTTTTGCAGCTACTTGATCAAATGCGCCATATAAAATACGCTCGGCTACAGATTTTTTACCGCCCGTCATCAACACATTCACAAACTTAGAAACTTCTTGGCTTCCAAATTTAGGATCAGGCAATATATTACGTTTGGGAACTTCTCTACGTCTTGGCATGCTTTACTCTACTTTCTTTAACTCTATTATCAATTATGTTTTGCTAGCGCCTGTATCATTAAACACAGTTTAGCAAGGCCTTTGGACAGCCGCTTTTAATTTCTACCAAACCTACTTAACTACATTTACAGCTAATTATTTAGCCGCTTTACCTTCTTTAGGACGTTTTGCACCGTATTTAGAGCGTGATTGTTTACGATCTTTAACACCTGCAGTATCCAAGCTACCGCGCACCATATGGTAACGCACACCTGGCAAGTCTTTTACACGACCACCACGTAGCAACACTACGCTATGCTCTTGCAAGTTATGGCCTTCACCACCAATATAGCTAATTACTTCATAGCCATTCGTCAAACGAACTTTAGCAACTTTACGTAATGCAGAGTTCGGTTTTTTAGGTGTCGTTGTATAAACACGCGTACAAACACCACGTTTTTGTGGACATGCCTCAAGTGCTGGCACTTTACTTTTGGTCACCACTTTTGCGCGTGGTTTACGAATTAACTGGTTGATGGTTGGCATTGCCGATAACCTCTAAAAAATCTTATCTATAAAATTAAAACCTTATCTGACAATAAGGCTATTCTGAAAAACCAAGCATTCTATGTAGCAAAGACGAATGTGTCAAGACTTAATATCAATCTTGACACATCGACTTAACTAAATTTAATTACTCAGCGGGCGTGTCTATAGCGATGGTTTGCTCTAACACCTCTGAACTAGCACCATCTTGAGCTTCGCTATCTCTCACTTCATCTGGAGCGGCAAATAAGGCTTCTGCAGCTGCTACTTCCGCTGAAGGCGTAGCTACTTGTGGCGTTAATGCTGCTTGGGAAGCGCGTTTACGTGCTTCATGATATGCAAGACCTGTACCTGCTGGAATCAAACGACCAACAATCACGTTTTCTTTTAGACCACGCAAATCATCACGTTTACCTAAAATCGCCGCCTCTGTCAGTACGCGCGTTGTCTCTTGGAATGACGCCGCAGAGATAAACGAGTCAGTTGAAAGCGAAGCTTTGGTAATACCAAGCAACACATACTCAAACTCAGCTGGACGTTTATCTTGTGCGATGACACTTTCGTTTTCAGCCAGTACATCTGCGCGCTCTACTTGTTCACCTTGAATGAAACTTGTATCTCCAGGATCTGTAATGCGCACACGACGAAGCATTTGACGCACAATCACTTCAATGTGTTTATCGTTAATTTTCACGCCTTGTAAGCGATACACGTCTTGTACCTCGTCAATCACATAGCGTGCAAGTGCTTCGCGACCTTGTAAACGTAAAATATCCTGCGGATCGGCTGGGCCGTCTACAATTGTTTCACCTTTAGTCACCACTTGACCGTCATGTGCAGTAACGTGCTTATCTTTTGGTATCAAGAACTCGCTAGCGTTACCATCCAAATCAGTAATTACTAGGCGTTGTTTACCTTTGGTATCTTTACCAAATGAAACAGTACCTGTGGTTTCTGCCAACATACCAGCATCTTTTGGTGAACGCGCTTCAAATAACTCAGCAACACGTGGCAAACCACCTGTAATATCACGAGTCTTAGAAGACTCTTGTGGAATACGGGCAATCACTTCACCCACACCCACTTCTTGACCGTCTTTTACCGTGATGATGCAACCTAATTGGAATGTCACATTGACTGATTGTTCACCGCCAGCAATTTTAACCTCATTGCCATTCGCGTCTAACAATTTCACTTGAGGACGCACACCTTTTGTTTGGCCAGCACGTTGTTTTGGATCAATCACCACCAAAGATGATAAACCAGTCACGTCATCGATTTGTTTCGCGACTGTAATACCCTCTTCAACGTTTTCAAACTTAATAAAACCAGCGTATTCTGTAATAATTGGACGAGTATGTGGATCCCATGTTGCTAAGACTTGACCAGCCTTAACTGCTTTTCCATCTGTTACAGTTAACGTCGCACCGTAAGGCACTTTATGACGCTCACGCTCACGGCCGTTATCGTCAGCAACAATCACTTCACCGTTACGCGAAATCACGATTTGCTCGCCACGATTATTCGTCACATAACGCATTGTCGAAGTGAAACTTAACGTGCCATTAGACTTACTTTCTACCTGAGAAACAGAAGCAGCACGTGATACTGCACCACCGATGTGGAATGTACGCATGGTCAATTGTGTGCCTGGCTCACCAATAGATTGAGCTGCAATCACACCCACTGCTTCACCCATACTGATTAACTTACCACGACCCAAATCGCGGCCATAGCAAGTTGCACAGATACCGTAGCGTGTTTCACAGGTGAGTGCTGTACGCACTTTCACCTCGTCAATGCCAAGTGCATCGATTTTCTCAACTTCATCTTCACCTAATAAAGTACCAGCTGGGAATACGACCTCTTGTGTTTCTGGGTGAATCACATCCAATGCCGCTGTGCGTCCTAGAATACGATCATGTAAAGGCTCAACTACTTCACCGCCTTTTACCAACGCTTTAGTCACTAAACCATCGCTAGTGCCACAATCATGCTCTGTAACAACTAAGTCTTGCGTTACGTCCACTAAACGACGTGTTAAGTAACCTGAGTTTGCCGTTTTCAACGCAGTATCAGCCAAGCCTTTACGAGCACCGTGGGTAGAAATGAAGTACTGCAACACGTTAAGTCCATCACGGAAGTTAGCTGTAATTGGCGTTTCAATAATCGAACCGTCTGGTTTCGCCATCAAACCACGCATACCAGCCAGTTGTCGCACTTGCGCTGCAGAACCACGCGCACCAGAATCCGCCATCATATAGATTGCATTAAATGATTCTTGCTTTAAGGCTTTACCATCTTTATCTTTTGCTTGATTTCCATCTGCATCAATCACATTTTCTTCACGCAGTTGTTTCATCATGGCGTCTGCCACTTTGTCCCCAGCCCGGCCCCAAATGTCCACCACTTTGTTGTAGCGCTCACCTTGCGTGACTAAACCAGAAACATATTGGTCTTCAATTTCTTTAACTTCAGCTTCTGCAGCACCAATTAAAGCAGCTTTTTCTGGTGGTACAAGCATATCGTTTATTGAAATTGAAATACCTGCTTTAGTCGCATAGCTGTAGCCTGTGTACATCAATTTATCAGCAAAAATAACTGTTTCGCGTATACCGACTTTACGGAAAGAAGCGTTAATTAATTTTGAAATTTCTTTCTTCTTAAGCGCTTTATCAATCAAGCTGAATGGCAAACCAGCAGGCAATATCTCAGAAAGTAATGCACGTCCAACTGTAGTCTCGTAACGAGTTAATTTTTCAGTTTTGTTACCTTCAACATCTAAATCAAACTCTTTCACACGCACAGTGATTTTGGCATGCAGATCAATCATATTCTGATCATATACACGCTGTACTTCTTTAACATCGGCAAAACGCATACCTTCACCACGCGCAGCAACTTTGTCACGCGTCATGTAATAAAGGCCTAACACGATATCTTGTGAAGGGACGATAATTGGCTCGCCGTTAGCTGGTGACAATACATTGTTTGAAGCTAACATTAAGGTACGCGCTTCCATTTGGGCTTCTAGGCTTAATGGTACATGAACCGCCATTTGGTCACCGTCAAAGTCGGCGTTGAATGCCGCACAGACGAGCGGATGCAATTGGATAGCTTTACCTTCAATCAAGATAGGCTCAAACGCTTGAATACCTAAACGGTGCAAGGTAGGCGCACGATTCAACAGAACTGGATGCTCGCGGATCACATCCTCGAGGATATCCCATACTTCTGGTCCTTCTTCCTC
>CAYXHH010000143.1:0-3968 GCA_964464725.1 uncultured Methylotenera sp.
GGGTAATTGGTTTTAAGTATGCGTAAAGTGTCTTCTTTTAGATCTTGCAAATCCATATAGTCGTAAGCGCTAACGCTAATTACCAAAGCTTCCTCCACCGAAACAGAGTTTGGATAAAACTCCAACACATATTTGGCACGGTTCAGCGCGGCCAGATAAGCTTGGCGATTCATGTAGTAGCGCGCCACATGCATCTCGTGCTGAGAAAGTGTATTTACTAAGTACACCATGCGTTGTGTGGCATCTTTAAAATAGCGGCTTTTTGGGTAGCGGTCAGTCAACTCTTTAAATGCCGCAAAGGATAATTTAAGCGTTTTAGGGTCGCGGTCACTGATTTCTTGGGCGGTGTATTTTTCCATAAAGCCGCGCTCGTTAAAGGTTGCTAAGCCTTTTAAATAATAAGCGTAATCGACATTTGGGTGATTTGGGTGCAACTTAATAAAACGATCTACCGCCGCGACGCATGAGATCGGATCGCTTTTTTTATAGTACGCATACGCAATTTCTAGTTGCGCTTGTGTGGCATACACGCCATGCGGAAAGCGTGACTCAAGCTTTTGAAAATAACCAATCGCTTTATCGTAGTCTTTATCCTGCATTTTGAGCACACCTTCTTGGTATATGCGGTCTGCTTGCCAGCCTTTGGTTTCATCTAATTCGGTTGGCGCACCAAAAATAGCACAGCCAGATAAGAATAAACTTAAAAGCAGGGCGGATAAAAGCGGTAAAATAGCGTGTGGCGTACGATTCATAAAAAACTGTTCACTTAAAAACGACTTAAAATTTAAAAATACTCAGAAAATCATACCATTATAACTGAAGCTAAACCAATACCCATGCAAACAACCACAGAAATTGTACTTAATATCCCCATGCACTTGGGCGGTGAGCGCTTAGATATCGCCTTGCAGCAATTGATGCCACAACACTCACGTAGTCGAATTCAAGCTTGGATTAAGGCCGATTTAGTGCGTATGGATAATCAAGCTGTCAGTGCAAAAAGCAAGGTTTGGGGTGGTGAGACAGTTAAGATTAACCCGCCCGAAAATGTGCAAGAGAATGCCTTTAAGCCAGAAAATATACCTTTAGATGTGGTGTATGAAGATGACACGATTTTGGTGATTAATAAGCCAGCAGGCTTGGTGGTGCACCCAGCTGCGGGGAACTGGAGCGGTACTTTACTCAATGCCTTGCTACACCATGCGCCACAGTTAAACGATGTGCCGCGCGCAGGTATCGTACATCGACTAGATAAAGACACCAGCGGGTTATTAGTGGTGGCAAAAACGCTAGAAGCGCAAACCAGTTTGGTACGCCAACTGCAAGCGCGCACGGTGAAACGGGAATATCGCGCCATTGTGTGGGGTCAGTTATGGCGCAACGGTACGGTCAACCAACCAATTGGCCGCCATAGTCATGCGCGCACTAAAATGGCAATTAGTAGAACAGGCAAGCCAGCCATTACCCATTACGAAGTGCTAGAGCGCTTTGGTACTAATACTTATGTGCGTTGTAATTTAGAAACAGGCCGCACGCATCAAATTCGCGTACATATGCAGTTTTTAAAAGCGCCTATTGTGGGTGATAGTGTATATGGCATTGGCAATATTATCCCGCATAAACTCATGACAGAAACCTTGCGCGATGCGGTAGCTAGTTTTAATCGGCAGGCACTGCATGCGATTAAGCTGGGCCTCGTTCACCCACAAACCAATACCTTTATGGAATGGCAAATTGACTTAGCAGATGATATGCGTGAACTGTTAGAAGCGATGCGTCATGAAGATACGCCAATTGATGAAGACCAAATGATGGATTTTGGTGTTGATGAGAATGGTTTGTATATTGGCGACGATGATGAAGATTGGGATGATGGTGACGATTTTGAGGATGATTTAGATGAAGCGTAAACTTGACTTTATTATCCCTAACTGGCCTGCGCCCGCCAATGTGCGGGCCTTGCAGACCACGCGCTTAGGTGGTGTGAGTCACGCGCCTTATGATAGCCTCAACTTCGGTTTACATGTGAATGACAACCCCATCCATGTAGCGCAAAATCGTCAATTATTAAGTGAGTTTATACCAAGTGAGCCAGTCTGGTTGAATCAGGTACATGGCATACAAGTCATAGATGCCGCAAATACTGGCTGCCTGCCAGATGCTGATGCGAGTTTTACCACACAGAAAAATGTAGTTTGTGTAACCATGACCGCAGATTGTTTGCCGGTGTTGCTATGCGATACAGCTGGTACCGTTGTGGCGGCGGTGCATGCGGGCTGGCGTAGTTTATGCGATGGTGTCATCGAGGCGACTGTAAATAAGATGTCAGCAAACCCAAAAGACATGATGGCTTGGCTTGGCCCTGCCATTGGCCCAAGCGCTTTTGAAGTGGGTGCAGAAGTACGCGCGCAGTTTATTGCAAAAGATGCGCAAGCTGAAAGTGCTTTTATAGGCCATGGCGATAAATTCTTAGGAAATTTATACCAAATTGCTAGACAACGCCTGAACAAGTTGGGGGTGACGCAGATTGATGGTGGCGATATGTGTACTTTTTCTGATCAAGAACACTTTTTCTCGTTCCGTCGCGATGGCGCAACTGGGCGCATGGCTACGTTAATCTGGTTGGCTTAAGTTATAATGCCGCATTGCAACCACTTATCACACTATGTCGATTCCTGATTTACCCATTCTTGTTTGGATTATCCTATTTAGTCTAATAGGCGGCGTACTCAGCGTAGTTGGCGCGGCACTGGTGGCGCTCAACGCGAATAAAACGGCACTCCCCATGTTGATTAGCTATGCTATGGGTGCGATGCTAGGTGCCGTTTTTCTTGAGATTCTGCCAGAAGCGATTGAGGCGGCCATTCAAGCCGGTAGTAGTATTCAGTACATGACCGCAACTGTATTATTTGGCATTTTATTATTTTTTAGCTTAGAAAAATTAGTCATTTGGCGCCATTGCCACGGCAATCATTGTGAAGTGCATGCAGTGCATACCGAGGCAGAATGCCCTGATAATGTGAGTACTAAAGCTGCAGTTATCGAAACACCGGCTCTGGAAACCAAGTACAGAGCGGCTTCCAGCGGTGCAAAACCTGCTCGGGCTGTTAAAGCTACGCATGACCATAGCCACGACCACAGCAGAAGCGGCATGATGATTATGATTGGCGATACCTTTCATAATTTTGTCGATGGTATTTTAATTGCCTCAGCCTTTATGGTGGATGTGAAAGTGGGTATTGTGACCTCGCTTGCCATTATTGCGCACGAAATCCCGCAAGAAGTCGGCGACTTTTTAATTCTTTTGCATTCAGGCTACAGCAAAAAACAAGCGTTTGCGTTTAATTTGGTGTCGAGTTTTGCCACAGTCATTGGCGGCACAATCGCTTATTTTGCATTGAGCCATGTGCAAAGCTGGGTGCCTACTATTTTAGGGTTGGCGGCAGCTAGCATCTTATATGTGGCGGTGTCCGATTTAATTCCCACCTTACATAAGCGTACTGAATTGCGCGCCAGCGTGTTGCAATTGTGTTTGATTGCGTGCGGTGTGGCATCCATTTGGTTTGCTGAATATTTAATCCAATAATTGTGTTTACAAAACTGATTTAACGAAAATTTATGAAAAACTTAACGACTTCTCAAGCCCCAAAAGTTGGCTTTGTCTCACTTGGTTGCCCAAAGGCGGGCAGTGACGCCGAGCGCATCCTCACCCAATTACGTGCCGAAGGCTATGAAATCTCCAGCACTTATGAAGAGTCCGATTTGGTGGTGGTGAATACTTGCGGCTTTATTGATTCAGCCGTGCAAGAGTCTTTAGATGCCATTGGCGAAGCGTTACACAAAAATGGCAAAGTGATTGTGACAGGCTGCTTAGGTGCAAAAAAAGATGTGGTGCAAAACGCGCATCCTTCCGTGCTCGCAGTCACAGGCCCGCACGCGCTAGAAGAAGTGATGACGCATGTGCATGC
>CAYXHH010000144.1:0-3957 GCA_964464725.1 uncultured Methylotenera sp.
GTGATGGGTAAAGTGCGTAAACACATTCTCAATTTGCCGCCGCCACAGCCTATTCATTTCGTTGCTAAACGACCACAGTAAACATTTTCTATCTGCATCGCTAGCCTAACTGCCAGTGCATTTTACTCAAACTGCTTAGTTTTCTTTATATCTAAAAATTGGATTAACTATACCTTTGTAAGCTATTGATTATATTGATTTCTATTGACATTAAATTAAAAATAATCTATAGTGTATATCCTTAATATCCAATGATTATAAGGCGGATTTAAATGCGCGGATTAAGCTTGGTTTTAATTATATCGATTCAAATGATATTTATCTCTGGCTGTGCAGCAGTGGCGACTTCAGCAGCTGGTATAGGTGGTTCTGCAGCCATTACCCATACCATGAATGGGATCACCTACCGAACTTTTACTGCGCCCCAAGCTAAAGTAAGAGTTGCCACGATTAAAGCGCTAGATCGCATGCAAATCAAATTAACTTCTGATAATTTGCAGGACAAAAGTAATATCAGGCTAGTCACCGCAAAGACGACTGAACGTAAAATTGAAATTCAATTAGAGCCAATTAGCCCCAACACCACTCGTATGCGCGTCATTGCTAAAAAGGGTACTGGTATTTTTTACGATGCTGCGACTGCAGAAGAAATTATTCAGCAAACAAAACTGTCTTTAGGCTAAGTCAATTTAAGGTGCTGGATTTGGCGCTGTTAGATGGATTTTTTCGATTTCTGCTAGCACCGCATCACTTAACTTAACACTATAAGCCGCCAAATTTTCTTGCAATTGCGCCATACTGGTTGCGCCTATAATCGTACTGCTCACACACCAGCGATGCATGACAAAACTGAGTGCCAATTGTGTGGGCGTTAATCCATGTTCACGCGCGAGTTTTGCATATGCGGCACTAGCTGTCGGCACGCCAGGTTTTGTATAGCGTTGTGCATAGCCTCTAAATAAAGTCACACGCCCTTTTGCTGCAGGGTCATCAGCGTATTTACCGCTCAAATGCCCAAAAGCCAAAGGCGAATAAGCAAGTAAGCTAATTTTTTCACGATACAGAATCTCGCTAATGCCAAAATCAATGGTGCGATTCATTAGGTGATATGCATTTTGCAAGGTGGCAACGCGAGGCAAATTGTACTCGTTGGCAAGCCGTAAAAACTCCATGATGCCCCATGGTTGCTCGTTGGAAAGACCAATTGCACGCACCTTTCCTTCTTCAATTAACTCCGCCATTGTCTCCAATTGAGTGTGAATACTCACCCATGCTTTTTGCTGGCCTTGTGCATCAAGCTCTAGCTTTGGATCAAACTGGTATTGCCCAAACAGTGGCACATTGCGCTCAGGCCAATGAATTTGGTACAGGTCGATATAATCCGTTTGCAAGCGCTTAAGCGAATCATGAATTGCACTGCGAATATTGTCGCGGGTTAAAACGTCGTCACCCCCACGAATATAATTAAGCCCACGATTACGCCCCGCTACTTTGGTGCCCAATATAATGTGGTCTCGCGCTTGGTGTTTAAGCCAATGTCCAATCATCGTTTCAGTGCGCGTAAAGGTTTCCGCTTTGGGCGGCACAGGGTACATCTCAGCGGTGTCAATAAAATTAATGCCTTGTGCCAGCGCGTAATCTAACTGTGCATGCGCCTCTTCTTGCGTGTTTTGGTCACCAAACGTCATGGTACCTAAACATACTTTTGATACTTTTAAATCAGTCTGTCCTAAATTAACAAAATCCATTAATCACTCAATTCAATGCAGTACTTTTTTATCACCAGTTTCTGGCATTAATATCATCTGCGGTTCTGATTTTTGTTGAACACCTATATTCCAAGCAGCCTCTTTAGAGGATAGCTGGAGCATATTACTCAAAGCCAATATCAGCTCCTGTGTTAAATTCATTCGCACATTCACCCCTTCAACGCATGGCATCTCAAGTATAGGCGGTTTATCTGTCACTTGAATAAGTAACACACTAATCGCCAGCATTGCCGCATTGTTCACCACTTCTTTTCGAGGCTGGTAGGCGGTAGAAAAGTCCATCTTATTTAAGGTTTCAACCGCTTCTACTTCTTGCTTAAACTGTGTCACCGCTTGCTGAGGTGGCGTTTCAACTTGAATAGAGGTTGCTGTTGGCATATGTGCTTCTCCATTCAACAATTGCCAAAGCGCCCGCGTGACGCGATAAGTCAACCAAACCAATAGCTCAGAGTTATCAGCCAACCCCACACGCAACAACAGCCTGTCTTGCTCGACGTTATAACTCAAATTAATTTGCTGAATTACCGCTTCTGGCATTTTAATTTCCGACTGATCACTCATTCTATAAGTTCACCTTCTACATTTTTTATAAAAAAATTAATTTTTGCTCTTGAAAATAATTTTATTATCCCAAAATTAGCAATCGGAGCATGCGAGTGCTAAAATGCCCGCTTGGCTGAATAATCGCTTGCCTATGCAACCCTATTTTAAAGTAGTAACCATAACATAACTTAACAGGAGAAATTGAATGAAAATTCGTCCATTACACGATCGCGTGATTGTAAAGCGCTCTGAAGAAGTACGTACCACTGCATCTGGCATTGTGATTCCAGACAGTGCGACAGAAAAACCAGATCAAGGCGTAGTACAAGCTGTAGGTAACGGCAAACGTGATGATAGCGGCAAACTAGTGGCTCTTGACGTTAAAGTTGGCGACAAAGTGTTATTTGGTAAATACGCAGGTCAAACCGTTAAGGTGGACGGCGAAGAATTATTGGTGATGCGCGAAGAAGACATCATGGCAATTGTTGAATAATTCGACAATTAATTAAAAAATTCAGATTGTAATTTAAAAGTATTCAGGAGAATTTAACATGGCAGCAAAAGACGTAAGATTCGGCGATGACGTTCGCCAAAAAATGGTAAATGGCGTTAACGTATTAGCCAACGCAGTGCGCGTTACTTTAGGCCCTAAAGGCCGCAACGTAGTATTAGAGCGCTCATACGGTGCGCCAACCATCACTAAAGACGGTGTGTCAGTCGCTAAAGAAATCGAACTCAAAGATAAGTTCGAAAACATGGGCGCACAAATGGTAAAAGAAGTTGCTTCTAAAACTAATGACATCGCAGGTGACGGTACAACAACCGCAACCGTGTTAGCACAAGCGATTATTCGCGAAGGCATGAAATCAGTAGCTGCCGGCATGAATCCAATGGACTTAAAACGCGGTATCGATAAAGCCGTTGAAGCCGCAGTTGCAGATTTACAAAAACAATCTAAACCTTGCGCAACCAGCAAAGAAATCGCACAAGTTGGTTCTATCTCAGCTAACTCAGATAGCTCAGTAGGCCAAATCATTGCAGACGCAATGGACAAAGTAGGTAAAGAAGGTGTGATTACTGTTGAAGACGGTTCTGGTTTAGGTAGCGAACTGGATGTGGTTGAAGGTATGCAATTTGACCGTGGTTATTTATCACCTTACTTCATTAACAACCAAGAGCGCCAAATCGCGCTTTTAGACAACCCGCTCGTATTATTGCACGACAAAAAAATCTCAAACATCCGTGATTTATTACCAACCTTAGAGCAAGTAGCTAAATCAGGTCGCCCATTATTGATTATTGCTGAAGATATCGATGGCGAAGCTTTGGCAACATTAGTAGTCAACAACATCCGCGGTATTCTCAAAACCACGGCTGTTAAAGCACCAGGCTTTGGTGACCGTCGTAAGGCCATGTTAGAAGATATCGCGATTTTAACTGGTGGTACTGTGATTGCTGAAGAAGTGGGCTTAAAACTCGAAAACGTTACACTTGAAATGTTAGGCCAAGCAAAACGTATCGAAGTAGGCAAAGAAAACACCATCATCATTGACGGTGTAGGCGATGAAAAAACCATCAAAGGCCGCATTGCCCAAATTAAAGCACAAATCGAAGAAGCAACTAGCGACTACGATAAAGAAAAACT
>CAYXHH010000145.1:0-3955 GCA_964464725.1 uncultured Methylotenera sp.
GCGATATCTTTCATCACCGTTTTACCTGTTGGCGACTGATTTTGCAAAACCCGATGCAAATCAATGAGATGCAGATTGAAATGGGCTTGTGTTACATCAGCTTTTTTCATCACAAAGTGACATAGATAGAAATCGCGATGACATAAACCTGCCCCGTGAAATTTAGCCGCAAGTTGCGCCAAGGCTTTGATTATAGACGCTTTGATCTCGGGTGCTGGTGGATTACTAGGCCATTCCGCGCAGAGCTCTTCTAAGGAAATAATTTCACCTAAATCCTCAGTTAACACAAATGATCTAATGCTTGCTGGATTCCAGCCCTGTTGTCCATAAGCCACTAATTGCGTGGTGGGGATGCCGATTGCTTCCATTTTCTGTATGGCCTTAACTTCAGTCATCGCGCCTATAATGGGCGCTTTAAAACTCAGCAAGTTTTTAACGATTTCGCCCCAACCAACGCCAAAATGTTGCTTGATAAAATAAGAGTTACCTCCTATTTCCACCCGCATGGTTTTACGGCCAGGCACGTCTCGAAAAGCCTTGCCCTGCAAAGCCATCATCGCCTCAAACATATCACCTTGGAGGTGCGCACGAATTGATTCTGGTATCGATAAAATTGATTTATGCATGACCTGCTTTTTCTAGATTTGCGTTTTTTTGATTAGCAAGTGCAATTAATATCTCTGCCTCTGCACTACCGTCATTGGCATCCATAATTGTTTTAATATAGCGCAAGCCTTTATTCGCCCATTCCTGTCTTTGGGTTTCGTCAGCCTGACGCATTAACATCCATTGCGCATTAAAACTATCTTGGTCAAATGGAGCATCCGCAACCAGCCCAGCACCCGCCTCTGTTACATGATATGCATAACCACAGCTTGCACTCACCAACATGGGCGCGCCGCAGGCCATGCCTTCTAAAATCACCAAGCCTGTATTTTCGCGATATGCTGGATGCACGCACACATCGGCACCTTGCATCAATTGGGGAATATCTGGACGGCCTTTTGAAATCACCACATGCTGACTTAACCCTAGTTTATTGGCCATTTTTTCAAACGATTTTGGATTATCTTGGCCCACTGCAACTAAGCGCGTATTACTCAATAAGTGTTTTGGCAAAGCAGCCATCGCTAAAATTGCACGGTCTAAGCCTTTCATGGCAAAACCTGAGCCCGTAAGCAAATACACAAAATCATCCTCACCAAACCCAAACGTTTTACGCAAATGTGTGCGCATGGCAATTTTGTCTTGTAATTGAAATCGCTCGGGCGATAAATATGGCGGAATATAATGAAAGCGCTCAGGCTGTGTGCCGTACCACTTTGTAAAATGTGGCTGCTCAGTGAGCGAAACGGCTAAAATTTGAGTCGTTGATTCGCTCGAGAAAATTGCTTTTTCGACTGCGGCGAACCAACGGTAACGTGGTAATAATCGATGCAAACGCCCGCGTTGCTCTTGCGCACGCTCGACGAAACAAGGGTCGGCAGCAAAGTGCGCATCTAGACCTGCCATGCGGTTATAGCCAAATACATAATCAAATTGACTTGCTTTAATAATGGCAAAACTCGCATTAATAAAGCGTTGATAGCGCGTGTAATTAAACCAACCTTGCTGTGGCAACACGTGCACATGAATTCCAGTTGGCGACTTTTCATTTGGAAATTGGCCTTGCCAAGACATGGTAAACACCTCAACCGCATGCCCACGTTTGACCAACTCATTGGCGGTGCGCAACATATCGCGCTGCATGCCACCAAATGGAAAATATTTAAAGATAATAAAGGCGAACTTCATGACTTAATTTAGACGTTGCAATTCAAGATTGAATCCGCGTTTCATGAAAAACGTTAATTGTATGCGAAAATAATCGTATGAAACGTATTTTGCTAGTTAAAACCTCTTCACTTGGTGATGTGATCCATTGTTTGCCAGTCATTAACGATATTCGCGCGCATTATCCTGACATACTAATTGATTGGGTTGTTGAAGAGAGTTTCGCAGATATTCCACGCATGCATCCGCATGTGAACCAAGTAGTTACAGTGGCCATGCGACGCTGGAAAAAAACACTCTTTAACCTTAAAACGTGGTCAGAGATTTCGACATTCAAAAAAGCAATTAGGCAACATCAATATGATGCGGTGATTGATTGCCAAGGCTTACTTAAAAGCGCGCTCATTACCAAGCAAGCGTTAACGACCTTAAAAGGACTGAAACACGGTTACGATAAACACTCGATACGCGAGCCTATCGCCAGCCAGTTCTATGAAAAAAAGTACGCCATCTCTTATCAACAACATGCTGTCACGCGTAACCGCATACTTTGTGCGATGAGTTTGGACTATGCAATTCCCACTCATGCACCGGATTACGGTATTACAGCGACAGACAATCACTTGGAATTGCCGCAACAATTTGTGATTGGCTTACATGGCACCAGCCGTGATAGTAAACTTTGGCCAACAGATCTATGGGTCAATCTAGGCAAACAACTGGCGCAGCAAGGTTTGAGCTTGGTGCTACCATGGTCAAGCGATGCAGAATATGCGCGTGCAAATACTATTCACAGTCACATACTTAACGGCTTTATACTGCCAAAAATGTCCATCGCACAAGTGGCGGCCGTGATTGCCAAGGCAAAAGCCGCCATTGGCGTTGATACTGGCTTATCGCATTTGGCGGCAGCACTTAATGTTCCCACCATCGCCATTTACACTGACACCAACCCTGCGCTCACAGGCGTGATGGCGGGAGCATATAAACCTGTGATTAACTTGGGCGGCATCGACCAAACGCCTACAGTTGAAGAAGTGTTAACTGCGCTTAATTCATTTAGGTGAACCGCATATCAAGTGAGCAGTCCTGCAAGTCTTATCAATTAAGGCTTGCAGAGCATCATTTTTCGCTCGTAGTAGTTTCTGCATAAATTTTCACTAATTTTTTCAATTTTTACTTGAAATTAAAAAGCACATCCCCACATCTGCAACAGTGTTATTTATTTACGTTATAAATCTTAGGTTTAGAAATATTGGGGAAACACATGTCGCAAGATCAAGAAACTCAGGCTCAAGAAACACAAAATAATGAAGAAATTCAGCCAGATAGCGCCGCTGAGCAAACTGCTGAAGACAAAATTGCGGCACTAGAAGCCGCATTAGAAGAAGCAAAAGCCAGCGTACTTTACATTAAAGCTGAAGGTGAAAATATTCGCCGTCGCGCCATGGATGATATCGATAAAGCGCGTAAATTTGCGCTAGAGAAATTCAGCAACGAATTATTGGCAGTCAAAGATAGTCTAGACGCTGCTTTAAACGTAGGTAATGCTGATGTAGAAAGCTATAAAAATGGTGTTGAACTCACTGTTAAGCAACTAAGCGCAGTCTTCGAAAAATTCAGTATTGCAGAAATTAACCCGCTTGGTGAGAAGTTTGATCCAAACAAACATCAAGCGATTAGCATGCTGGAAAACAGTGGTGAACCAAATACTGTGATAAGCGTGTTGCAAAAAGGCTATACGCTGAATGAGCGCGTGTTACGTCCTGCGCTAGTCACCGTAGCAAAATAAAAATTAACCCTTAATGATGTAAGGCTATTGAAATTAATTAAACATACCCCACTTTAGTTTCAAGTTGTTTTAAAACTAAAGATTGAATAAAAGGAATATAGATATGGCAAAAATTATTGGTATTGACTTAGGTACAACAAACTCTTGTGTTGCTGTGATGGAAGGCGGCAAGCCTCGCGTAATTGAAAACGCGGAAGGCGCACGCACTACGCCATCGATTATCGCGTATCAAGAAGATGGTGAAATTCTAGTTGGCGCTCCTGCAAAACGTCAGGCAGTGACCAACCCAAAAAATACTTTGTTTGCAGTAAAACGTTTAATCGGCCGTCGTTTTGATGAAAAAGAAGTGCAAAAAGACATCGACTTAATGCCTTACACCATTGCAAAAGC
>CAYXHH010000146.1:0-3900 GCA_964464725.1 uncultured Methylotenera sp.
ACGGTGTTGGCGATTGCGGGCTATGTCAGTTGGATTAAACTCTACAAGCAACAACCAGTTTAAAAGCGCTGCATCCACTTGTCTAAATCCTTCTCGCCTAAAATATGCATTAAAAACAACAAAAGTTGATAGCAAGATTTATGTTCAACATCATTTGGCCAAGGATGGATGGCTTGGTAATGCTGTTTAAATAAAGCCCATTGTGCTGGTGATAACACATATTCAAGCAAGACCAAATCCAAATTTTTTGGTGCAATCACAAATGCGTCTAAATCAATCAACGCTAAGTCGTCCTCAGCGATTTGGCGTAATTGATCCCAACGTAAATCCAGCATCATCGGTACAAACTCGGTCTCATGAATATTTTTTGCATGCGCCAAGGTGTTAAGTACCAAAGTGTTAAGTTGATGCGACTGAGAAAAATCTGCTTCGAATTTGGTAGTTAGAAACTTAAGCGTTTCATGTAGACGTTTACCCCAATCTTCAGCCGAAAATTTTGGCGTATGCAAACTACCCCAATTTTTGTGCGTGCATCGATGTAACTGCTCGATATGTTTGGCTAACTTGACCACCCATTTGTCGTCCACTTCGTTTGCATCTAGATCCACGCCAACTAAAAAACGGGTCAGTACAAATCGGTTGGCCTGAGAAGCAATCAAGTCGGGCACAGCAAGTGTGCCGTGCTGTGTTAAAAAATCATGAGTGAATTGGATTTCTCCCAAATTATTTGGAAAATTTGCATCAAATAAATGGTTAAGTCCTAGCCAAAAGGGAGAGTGAGTAACGCTACTGTGATTACAAACCTTCAACACCATTTCGCCATCATTCGTTTTGCAGTGCCAAAGATGATGTGTACTGTCATTAAATCTACTTGCTAACGCGCTTGGATTAACAAGTAGTTGTGGTAAATGATTTTGTTCAGCAGCAGTTAATTGCGGATAAGTGAACATGAGTAGCACGTGTTTCTAGCTTGCTATAAAAAACCTATTATACAAGTCAATTAAAGACCAGTTAAATTTACAAGCACAGAAAATAGATTATCAGTCTTTTAAGCGATGCTTTTGCGGGGTTAGGAAATAGATTTTTTTAAAGAAAAGTGCTATAAAGCCGTTATACTAAAAAGAAGTTATAATGATAATTAAGAATTCAAATTAATCGGGTTAAATATGATACTAATTGCAATTTACTATTTGCTAGCAATAGCTGTGCTAACCCTACATTTTACAGGCCACTTAGAGCGTTGGAATATGGAGTGGTTAGTGTTTGTTTTTGCGCTAACGGTTTTTCCAGCAGTCCTTTACCTGTAAACCATATTACTTTTTGTGTAAAAACGGCGCAGCAAGCGCCGTTTGCTTTTTAAGCCCGATATTCACTAGCTTAGGCGCTACGCCATTCAACCAAGCAAAAAAACTTTGTGGCTGACCAATAAACACTTCTTGTTTTTCTTTTTCTAATGCTTGTACCACAATGTTGGCAACGGTTTCTGGTTCATCCAATTTGTTGCCAGATTCTTCCCACATCGCCACAGTATTTGCATCGTTCATCGGGGTGGCAATGCCGCGTGGTGCAACGTAAGTCACACCAATGTTAGTGTTGACTAACTCGCGTCTAAGCGCTTGTGAAAAACCGTGCACGGCAAATTTAGTTGCGCAATATGTCGCAAAATGTGGAAACCCGAGTGAGCCAAAAATTGAGCCGATAAACAAAAAATGACCAGAATTTCTCGCTTGAAAATCGCCAGCCACTGCACGGGTAAGCTGAATGAGCGCGGTGACATTGGTATGTATCATCTCAGCAATTCTCTCGTCTGATTGGTGTTGCAGTTCTATAAAATCGAGCACGCCAGCGTTATTGATTAACACGTCAATTTGGCCTAAATGTTGTTTGGCTTCTAGCGCCACCCGCTGGGTTGCACCTGCTGTATTCAAATCTGCAGTAATACAAAACGCCTTGCCAGAAGCCGCATGGATATTGGTTCTCAGGGCAGTCAGTTTTTCAGTATTTCGCCCCACTAGCACTAAAATCGCGCCTTTTTTGGCGAGTTTCATGGCGATGAGTTCGCCAATACCACCGGTGGCGCCAGTGAGTAAAATGCGTTTATTGGCTAAGTTCATAGTGATTCTTTCGTTAATGCATGGTTCGCGCGGCTACATCTCTGAATACATCGCCATAAAGTTTATAAAACATTTTAGCGGCGTGTATCAATATTTCTTGGTCTTTTGCGTCGGTTACTTGGTTCATCAAGCTTTCATAAAACGATACATGACTAATATCTAAAGAGCCATGTGAAAGTAAATAACTAAACGCTTTTTTAGGTAAGTTTAAGCTGGTCATTAATTTTTCACCCGCTTGTGTTGCCACTGCTGTACTGGTGCCTTCTAAGACCAACACCATACCAAAAAAACCGATTGGGTTTACCCGATTTATCATATCGTAAGCATAGGCGACCATCAGCTCAGTAGCTTGGCTGGCGCATGTGTTGGCATCTTTAGAGTGACGCACGGCTTCTTTATCGCCGCCACAGGCTTCAATATCATTGAGTACCCATTCTTGGTGCCCCATTTCTTCTTCGATATATTCGCCAATCGCTGTACGTAACCACTCATATTGACCGCTTAAACGGCCACCGCAAGCCATGAGCAACGGCGTAGTGTGTTTTACATGGTGATACGCTTGGGTAAGAAATGCAACGTAAGTTTTCAGCGAAATGTTGCCTGCACCACCTTGCTGAATCAGTGGTAAGTTCATCAAAGTATTGCGTTCTTGCTCGGTTGCTTTGAGTAAATCGTCATAAAAAGCCATTATTAATCCTTAAACTGTAGAAAGTGCATAAAGCACATTAATTTGCTGTTGATATGCTTGCCAAATGACATCGCGTTTTAGGCGTCCGTTGGCGGTTAATTGTTGATTTTGAATACTAAAAGGTGCGTATGCGGGTAGCCATTCGGTGATGCGGGCATAATCTGGCAAGCTCGCATTTACTTTCTGAATAGATGCCTCAATCTGAGCAAAAGTCGCGTGTTCTTTAGGCAAAATAATTGCGGTATTCCAAGGTTTTGCCTCACCAAACAAGCATGCTTGGAGGATCGTGTCGCAACTGGTGAGTTCGCGCTCTACCCATTCTGGCGATACGTTGCGACCAAAACTGGTAATGAAGATATTTTTTTTGCGACCATTGATAAACAAAAAGCCATCAGCATCTAAGTAACCAATATCACCCGTTTTTACAAAACTGTCTGCGGAGTCCACCGCAATATCACCTGTGTAGCCCAATAAGTTGGCGCCTTTGACTAAGATTTCATTTTCTGCTGAAAATGCAATTTCAATATGCGGTAAGGGCTTGCCTGCACTACCAATTTTTTGGGCATTTGGGGTGTTAAGTGCAACAACCGATGCACTTTCAGAAAGGCCATAACCCTCAAACACAGGTAACTTAAGCGCTGCAGCACGTTGCAAGAGCGGTATCGCTACATGCGCGCCACCTACGGCTACAAAGCGTAAATGTGGCAGTTTAACGCCCCCTTCACATGCGGTAACAAGTGCGTTAAGTAACTGTGGAATCAAAATCGCAGTGCTGGCTTTTGTATCGGTAAGCGCCTTGCAAAGTTGATGAATATTTAAACTACTGCCGATTAAACCTACTTGCGCGCTGGGCAAAATATGCGCAGTGGCGCCAGCCAACAAAATGGCATATACGCCAGCTACATTTTCGAGCAAGGTGGATAGTGGTAACACGCATAAATGCGCATCATTTGGTGTTAAGTTTGTAGCGGTTTTAATCGCATTTGCAACATTTAACATTGCCTGCTGACTCAAACAAACGCCTTTCGGTGCGCCCGTGGTGCCTGAGGTATAAGTGATTTTCGCAGTGTCATTCGGTAGCTTTTTGCTGGGTATGTC
>CAYXHH010000147.1:0-1956 GCA_964464725.1 uncultured Methylotenera sp.
TCTGGGTTTATCCAGCCATGTTGAATATATTGCACTTGTGCTGCAATCAGTATGGCAATTAACACAATCCAAAATTGCAATTTTGAAACTGGTTTGTTTTCTAACTTATGCAGAATGTTGAACATTTTTTATTGAATATGTTGAATGACTTTTGTTGGCGTTATTTGTTTTAAACAATTTAAGTGCTTCAGCGGACACGTTCTTTCAAAGCATGGGCTACAGGACAATCCCAAATATTCTATCACCGCATTCACATTCATAGGCGGTGTATGTGTGGGGTCACTACTGCCAAAAATGGCAATCAGTTTCTTATTAAGTGCAGCAGCAATATGCATGAGGCCAGAGTCATTACTGATAACAGTGTTGCATAAAGACATTAAATCAATCGCCTCGCCCAGTTTGGTTTTTCCCCCTAAATCGACACATTGATATTGTGTCAGTGCATTGATTTGATTGGTGACAGGGATGTCTTTTTCTGAACCAAATAGCATCACTTGCCAGCCATTTTTTAATGCATGATTCGCAACTTCTGCGTAGTATTCTGCTGGCCAACGCTTGGCTTCGCCGTATTCTGCTCCTGGGCAAAGGCCTAAAATATTTTTATTCTGTAAAACACCATGCCTAGCGGCCAATATCCATGCGGCTTCTGGCGATGCTTTTAACGAAGGGATGGGTAAATCATTGGGCGATGTATCGTCCTTATCCAAACCCAGCGCCACAAAACGCTCGACGGTTTTTTTGAGTTTGGTTTTATCCAATGGGCGAATATCGTTAATCAAACCATAGCGCATTTCTCCCAAAAAACTGGTGCGTTTTTTAATCCCTGCTGCCCACGGTAATAAGGCTGATTTAAAAGAATTAGTGAGAATAATGGCTTGTGTGTAGCCTTGATTTTTTAAGGATTTACCAAAGGCAATGCGCTGCCAAAAAGCCAACTCGCCGTGTTTGAAAGGCAAGGCGATTTTGCCTGATACTTCAGGCATACGCTCCAGTAAAGGTAAAGTCCATGCAGGAGCTGCTACGTCGATGATGCAATCAGGTGAATGCGCTTTGAGCGTTTTAAACAGGCTTTGCGCCAGTACCATGTCGCCCACCCAGGCTGGGCCCATCACCAGAATTTTATTCATGCATTTTTTTGATGAGGTTGGTGGTGCTTCTGCCTGCCACTAAGTCAATTAATGCAATTTCGCCGCCCCAACTCAGCACTTCCTTGCCGCCAACCACTTGGTCCGCAGTGTAATCGCTCCCTTTGGCAATGATTTGCGGTTTAATTGCTTTAATCAATTTAATCGGCGTATCTTCGTCAAATAAAATCACGGCATCCACACTTTCGAGCGCAGCCAGCACGCGCGCACGGTCTTGCTCATTGACCACAGGCCTAGTTTTGCCTTTAAGTGCACGCACTGAGCGGTCCGTATTGAGACCAAGTACCAACTTATCGCCACGTTTTTTTGCCGCTTCAAGATAAGTCACATGCCCTGCGTGCAGCAAATCAAAACAGCCGTTCGTGAACACAATTTTCTGTTTGGTTTGTTTCCAAATCTCTACTTTGTGTTGTAGTTCGCTTAAGTTGCAAATTTTATGCGCCTGCACGGTGGAGGCTTGGATACTTAACGCTTCAATCAGCTCAATTTTTGTGATTGGCACGGTGCCGACCTTGCCGACCACAACACCAGCCGCAATATTAGCGAGTTCTAAACTTTGTAGTGGCGTTAAGTCATGCATTAAACCAGCGGCCAAGGTTGCAATCACCGTATCGCCCGCACCCGAAACATCAAATACTTGACGTGCCGTGGCGGGTAGGTGATGCGTGCCGTTTTTAGCTTCGCTTTCAATCAGCGTAATACCTTCTTCGCCACGTGTCACGGCTAAAAATGCCAAGCCAAGTTTGGTTTTTAATGCGCCTGCTTTTTTAATTAAATCAACATCTTGAGTGCTTAGGCCGCATGCTTCTGC
>CAYXHH010000147.1:2056-3872 GCA_964464725.1 uncultured Methylotenera sp.
TTAAGGTTTTTGCTTCAGTATCGGTGCCAACACAGCCAATTAGTTGCGTCTCTATACCTAACAGCGCGAGGTTTGCTGCTACGTTGGCGGCACCGCCAGCACGTGCTTCTTCACTTTTTATCAACACCACTGGCACAGGCGCTTCTGGCGAAATGCGCCCAACTGAGCCAATCACATAGCGGTCTAGCATCACATCACCAATCACCAGCGCGTGTGGTTTGTTTTTTTGCGACGTACTTTTGCCAAATTGTTTGACGGTGTTAATTAACGATAGCATTAGTCAGACTCAATAATCTCGCACAAACAATGCCCAATAAAAATATGCGCTTCTTGAATACGGGCAGTGACATTAGCAGGTACAACAATATTATGTTTGCATAATGTATTGAGCTTGCCACCTGAACCGCCAGTGAGGCCTATCGTCGTTGCACCAACTTCATTAGCAGCTTCAATCGCCCGCACGATATTGGCACTATTGCCTGATGTGGTAATGCCAATGAGTACATCTTTGGGTGTACAAAGCGCCTCTACTTGGCGGGCAAAAATATAGTCGTAACCGTAATCATTGCCAACGGAAGTGAGAATC
The DNA here is from genome assembly GCA_964464725.1 of uncultured Methylotenera sp. Classification (GTDB taxonomy): domain Bacteria; phylum Pseudomonadota; class Gammaproteobacteria; order Burkholderiales; family Methylophilaceae; genus Methylotenera_A. The sequence continues at coordinate 2,643 of CAYXHH010000147.1, forward strand.
GAAGTGTCTGTGGTCAGTGCAATTGCAGGTAAGCCTTTACGCTCTTTTTTAAAGCGTCCAACGATTTCTGCCGCAATATGCTGGCTATCTGCCGCGCTACCACCGTTGCCACAAATCAAGATTTTTCCACCGTTCTTAATAATGTTTTGTAGTAACACGCCAACGTCTGAAATTTGCGGGAAAAGCGCTTCCAATGCATTAAACATCGCCATATGCGCAGCGTGTTCACCTTTTAAATAATTGATGTAGTCCATTCAATATCCATTAACAATACGGATCGTCTTGCATTAAGTAATTCTGTACATAGTCTTTGACACCATCTTCCAAGCTGGTAAATGGTGTTTTATAGCCAGCATCGCGTAGCTTTTTCATTTCGGCTTGGGTAAAGTATTGATACTTACCTTGCAAGTCTTGTGGCATATCGATGTATGTAATATGCGGTTCCCGTGCCATGCTCGTCATCACATTGGTGGCTAAATCTTTAAAGCTGCGTGCTTGCCCAGTGCCCACATTGTAAATGCCGTTAGCAACTGGTTTAGCGCTAAGTGCAGCGTATAAAAAGTGCACGACAACATTCGCGGCATCTTTTACATACACAAAATCGCGTAGTTGCATGCCATCTTCAACACCTTCTTTGGTGCCTTTAAATAGCTTCATAGTGCCAGTTTCTTTAAACTGATTAAAGGTGTGAAATGCCACACTTGCCATGCGCTCTTTATGGTATTCGTTAGGGCCATACACGTTAAAAAACTTAAAGCCAGCCCAAGCGGGTGGTGTGGGCTGTTTACTAGCGACTTGTTTTAATACCCACTGATCAAAAAAGTGTTTTGAATAACCGTAACCATTCAGTGGGCGCAAGTTAGCAATGCTGGCATCATCATAACCTTGCTCACCACCACCGTATGTGGCGGCTGAGCTGGCATAAAAAAATGGCACTTTGTTAATTGCGCACCAAGTCCATAAATCTTGCGAGTATTGAATATTTGATTCGACTAATTTGTTGAAATCAGTTTCTGTGGTGGCGCTAATCGCGCCCATGTGAACCACCGCTGTGATTTCTTCACTCGCGGCTTCATTGTTCTCTAACCAATCAAAAAGCTGGTATTTATCGAGGTACTCGATATAGCTTCTGTGGACAAGGTTTTGCCATTGATTGTCGTGCGTGATGTGGTCAACAATGACTAAATCATCGCGACCATGTTTGGTGTTGAGGTGCCAGGCAATCATGGA
>CAYXHH010000148.1:0-3865 GCA_964464725.1 uncultured Methylotenera sp.
GCGGCCAAGTTGATGTCAGCAATGACGTAGTCTTTGATGTCAGTTACAGTATTCATTCTAGTTTCCTTAATAGCTTTCAATACGAAGCAATGAAATGGTGTATCCAGCAGGGAAAGGAGTTTGAAACAAAACTGAGAAGTTATAAACTGTCGGCGTTTTGTTCACCCGTTTCCCGTGTCTGGCACGGTTAAAAAATTAGGTGAACGCCGTTTGAGAGAAGCAATTCTCTCTAACCGAGCCTAGAGCATTTACTTATTTAAAAGCAAAGCTTTGCAACGTTCCTCGGTTAATCTGAATTTAATGACCGCATTATAGCGATTTGGTTCAGATTGTCAAAATTTGGCTACAAAACGTGTTAAGTCCAAATCTCAAATTGACTCCAAATCTCGTTAATATCATGCACACCCCAAAGTACCGGATCTTCATGTCCTATAATTTCATCTTTGATATTTGACTTAGACAAATCCAATACTTCAACTGGTATACGAGATTTAGATTTCGTTGAAAAAAACACCTTAACGATTGGCGTTAATAAAGACTTTGGGCTTTGGTCGATTACCACAGCTAATCGCCCTGATTGAAGCTTCACCATGGAGCCAACTGGATATATGCCCACACTTTTTACAAAAGCTTTAAAAACAGAATCGTCGAAATGATCAGCCCACTGCGCCATCCGATGCAGAGAAACACCTGGCTCCCAACCAGCTTTATATGGACGATTTGAAGTAATGGCATCATACACATCGCAAACTGCGCCCATTTTTGCGAACAAACTAATCTCATCCGATTTTAGTTTGTGTGGATAACCCATGCCATTCACTTTTTCATGGTGATGCAAGCACACGTCTAACACCACTTCATCCACCACTTCACCTTGTATCAACATCGCATGCCCACGCTGTGGATGTTCCTTAACTAAAGTGAATTCTTCGTCAGTCAGCGCACCAGGTTTATTGAGCACTTCATTTGGGATACCTGCTTTACCAATATCATGCAACAAACCCGCCAAACCAGCACGTTTAGTTTCAATTTCAGAAAGACCCAGTTGTTTAGCTAAAGCCACCATGAGCGCGCATACCGCCACAGAGTGCATATACGTGTAATCATCTTTATTTTTGAGGCGCACCAAGCTAATCAATGCACCTTCATTACGCGCAACTGATTCGGCAATATCGTCCACAAGCTGCATGGCAGCTTCTTGATTCACTGCCTTGCCCATGCGCATCTCATGAAACATCGATGCAACTGCTTTTTTGGATGACTTAATGATTTTTTTTGCACGCGCATTTTCTTCTGCTGCTGAAACACGTGTAGGGGAAATTTTGGCTTCTTCAATAAATTTTTCTTCTGGAATATCTTGCGGATACTCTTGAGGTTGAGGGTTTTCCTCTGAAGAGCTTATGGTTTCTGCTTCGACAACATCGACTCCCTTAGTTACGTCAATCACGACTTCTTTGATGATGCTTGATTGAAGTTTTTTTAGGTCATCTGGGTCGTTAAGTACAAACTTCGTTTTCCAAAATGGATGGTCTACCCAAGCGCCTTTAAGCGCATGGATATGCATTCCTAGTGTTACTTGACTGGTTGGGATGGTCTTGAGCATATTTAAGACACTATTGTGATACATACTCAATCACAATTAAGCAAAGAAAAGAGGGCTAAAAAGCCCTCTAAGATATACTTATCAATTATTTTGGCTTCTTACTTAACGCATAAGAATGCCTAAAATTTTCTATGTAAAACTAAAACCCAGCTGCTGCGCGCAAGGCGGCTGCTCGGTCTGTTTTCTCCCAAGTGAACTCTGGCTCATCGCGACCAAAGTGACCGTAAGCAGCAGTCTTGGTGTAAATCGGACGTAATAAATCCAACATTTTAACGATGCCTTTTGGACGCAAGTCAAAATGTTCGCGCACTAATTTCGTCAACACTTCGTCAGATACTTTGCCTGTACCATAAGTTTGCACCATGATAGAAGTTGGTTGTGCCACGCCAATCGCATAGCTTACTTGCACCATGCACTTGTCAGCCAAGCCAGCTGCTACAATATTTTTCGCCACGTAACGCCCTGCATAAGCTGCTGAGCGGTCGACTTTTGAAGGGTCTTTACCGGAGAACGCACCGCCACCGTGAGGGGCTGCGCCGCCGTAAGTGTCTACAATGATTTTACGGCCTGTCAGGCCGCAATCGCCTTGTGGGCCACCCACGACAAAACGGCCTGTTGGGTTCACCAAGTATTTGATCTCACCTTTAATCAGCTCTTGTGGCAACATCGGTTTGATGATTTCTTCAATCGTTGCTTCGCGTATCGCTTCGAGCGTCATTTCAGGCGCGTGTTGGGTTGAAACCAACACCGTGTCGATTTTGTGTGGTTTGCCATCGACGTATTGAATCGTCACTTGTGATTTTGCATCTGGACGTAGCCATGGCAAACGGCCATCTTTACGCAATAGCGCTTGGCGCTCCATAATGCGGTGGCTGAGCCAAATCGGCAAAGGCATGAGTTGTGGGGTTTCGTTCACAGCATAACCAAACATCAAACCTTGGTCGCCCGCACCTTGGTCTAGTGGGTCGTCATTGGCGTTATCTACACCTTGCGCGATGTCTGGTGATTGTTTGTCATAAGCGACTAAGACAGCACAACCTTTGTAGTCAATGCCATATTCAGTATTGTCGTAGCCGATACGTTTAATGGTTTCGCGCGCGACTTTAATATAGTCAACATTCGCGGTAGTGGTGATTTCACCCGCTAACACCACTAAACCTGTGTTAGCAAGTGTTTCTGCGGCCACGCGTGCGGTAGGGTCTTGCTCCAAAATAGCATCTAAAATGCTGTCTGAAACTTGGTCTGCGAGTTTGTCAGGATGACCTTCAGAAACAGATTCTGAAGTAAAAAGAAATTCATTCATTATTGAGCGCCTTGGAAATAAAAATTAAAAAATTTGAAATGACTAGCATACTAAAGGCTAAAGCATGTCAGTCAGGACAATTGAGCCGCTATTGTACCTAATTTACGTGACATTCACATGAAATTCTTAAGCACCATCTAATTCATGCCTTTGAATCGAAATAAAATTATAATAGCGTTTATGAATCTAAAATTTACAAAAATGCAGGGCGCAGGTAACGACTTTGTTGTGATAGATAGCTTTACATCGCCTGTGCTTCTTAACGCATCGCAAATCAAAAAAATTGCTAATCGCTATTTTGGCGTGGGTTGCGACCAATTATTGATGGTGGAAAAAACCAGCACACCCAATGTCGATTTTAAATACCGTATTTTTAATGCAGATGGCGGCGAAGTGGAACAATGTGGCAATGGTGCCCGTTGTTTTGTGCGTTTTGTAGTTGAAAAAGGTCTCACGGAAAAACGCGAAATCATCGTTGAAACCGCTAGCGGTGTTATTTCACTTAAATTACAAGACGATGGTCAAGTCACCGTCAACATGGGTGCGCCAAAGTTCGCCCCCGCGCAGATTCCTTTTGTCGCAGACAACGCCGCGCAGACTTATGAGCTAGCGCTTAATCAAACGCAAGTCACGATTGGCGTTGTCAATATGGGCAACCCACATGCAGTGACAGTGGTTGAGGATGTCGCCACCGCTCCCGTGGCAGAATGGGGCCCGCAAATTGAATCGCATACTCGCTTTCCGCAAAGGGTCAATGCAGGCTTTATGCAAGTGTTGCAACCGCATGAAATTAACTTGCGCGTGTATGAGCGCGGTAGTGGTGAGACCTTGGCTTGTGGCACAGGCGCCTGTGCTGCTGTTGTAAACGGCATTCAGCTTGGCTTACTAAAATCGCCTGTGCGTGTTAATACGCGTGGTGGTACACTTAACATTGAGTGGCAAGGAAGTGGCACACCTGT
>CAYXHH010000149.1:0-3860 GCA_964464725.1 uncultured Methylotenera sp.
AAAAATCGTTGATGGGGAATAAATAAAGTCTTTAAAACGCGCATGTTCGCTGCCCACTAATCCCCAAAAAATTCTAAATAAGACTACGCCAGCCACCACATAACCTGCCCATATGTGCTGAGTCATGAATTCATCCTCAGTCAAATAGGCGGTGAAAAAAGCGATGACTAATGTCCAATGACCAATACGTACAATTGGGTCCCAAACTTTTACGGTGGGTGTAGATGTATTCATAATACTTCTCCTTAAGTTAATTATCGATGTTCATTAACGCACTTAACAAACAATTCAGCTTTGATATAAATCATTTAGCACGTTAAACTTGTACGCATCTTGCACTTGTAATCTATATATGTGAATGCGTCATTTGACACGTGCGGGATTTATTGTGGGGAGTTACTTCATCTATGTCAGAAGACTTACGCTTTCAAAGGCTGATCAGAATTGGCTTAGCGCTATATGCGATTATTTTTGCGCTCATCACTTTAGATATCTTAAGTGATTATAGTGATGGCATCGATTGGGGGCATATCGCAGTAGAACTGACTGTGTTGATAATTGCTGTAATAGGCTTAACTTTGCTTGGCCGCGCTTATTACCAAAATACGCAACTCACCTTGCATCACTTGCAAACAGATCTTGCCGTTGCAAAACAAGAAGCAGAACGTTGGCGTAACGAAAGTCGAGATTTGATTCAAGGCTTAGGCGTGGAAATTCATAAACAATTTAGTCGCTGGGAATTAACACAAGCCGAAAGTGAAGTGGGTTTGTTGATTTTAAAAGGCTTTAGCCATCAAGAAATTGCCGATATCCGGGGCGCAAGTGAACGCACCGTGCGAGAACAAGCAAGGGCGCTGTATCGAAAAGCAGGGTTAGCAGGGCGTTCAGAGCTCTCAGCGTTTTTTCTAGAGGATTTATTACTGCCAACTTCATAAGTTAAACGCACAATAATCACGTAAAATAGTCGTCATGCGTATCGAAATTTCCATTAAGCGGCAAACCCTTACTTTGTATGATGATGAAGGCGGCGTCATCACGCGTTACCCAGTCTCTACCGCTGCCAATGGCGTAGGTTGTGAAAAGGATAGCGGATGTACGCCACTTGGGGTGCATACCATCCGTGCCAAAATTGGGGCGGGTGCACCAGAGAACACTGTGTTTGTGGGGCGCAGGCCGACGGGTGAAATTTGTACGCCAGCACTGATGGAGCAGTTTCCAAACCGTGACTGGATTTTGACCCGGATTTTGTGGTTAAGTGGCAAAGAGGTCGGCAAAAATCGCTTAGGCAATGTCGATACCATGCAGCGCTACATCTACATTCACGGCACACCAGATTCTACTGAGATGAGCAAAGTTGGCTCGCACGGTTGTGTACGCATGCGCAATGCCGATATTGTGGCTTTATTTGATTTGGTGCCAGTGGGCATTCGTGTGTTTATTGCCAATGATTAAACGTTTTTTTAATCTTTTTAACGTCATTTTTGGTGTTCTGCTACTCACTTTTTTGTTGATTCACTTAGTGCCGGGTGACCCCGTTGAAGTGATGTTGGGGGAGTCGGCAAGCATGGCAGATCGCGAGGCCTTGCGTGCGGAACTGGGTTTAAATCAACCAATAGTCAACCAGTTTGGCAGTTATATTGCCAAACTTGCTCGGGGCGATTTTGGGGTGTCTATTCACACCAAAACACCGATTATCGAGATGATTAAGACGCGATTTCCAGCAACGCTTAAATTAGCGATTGTTTCGCTTATTATCGGTTTAGCCATTGGGGTGCCGATGGGGATTTACGCGGCACTTAAGGCTGGGCATTGGCAAGATTTTGTGGTGACAATTGTCAGTGTACGTTTTTCTGCCATGCCCGCGTTTTGGTTAGGCCCGATGCTCATGTTGCTGTTTGCAGTATGGCTAGGTTGGTTGCCAGTGAGCGGCATGGATAGTGGCGCTTCTATTGTGTTGCCTGCACTTACTTTAGGCTTTGGGCTAAGCGCAATTCTCACGCGTATGACGCGCACGAGTTTATTAGAAGTCTTAAACGACGATTATATCCGCACTGCGCGCGCCAAAGGCTTAGATGAAAAAACCGTCATTATTCGCCATGCACTTCGTGCGGCTTTGCTGCCGATTATCACCATTGTGGGTTTGCAAATGGGTAGCTTGTTGGCAGGCACAGTGATAACAGAGACCATTTTTTCTTGGGATGGCATTGGTCGCTTGTTGGTCGAAAGCATCGAAAAGCGAGATTATCCTGTGACGCAAGCCTGTGTGTTGGTGGTGGCGTTAAGCTATGTGCTGGTGAATTTATGCACGGATTTGCTCTATCGTGCCGCTGATCCTAGAGTCAGTGCTAAGAGTTAGCATGAGTGGATAAGCATTTACCATGACTAAGCACATCCCTGCCGCGTTATTAATTTTTTGGCTGATTGCCGTACTTATTGGCAGAGCGCTCGATTTACATGGCAACGATATTCATCTCAATACGATTTTAGCAACGCCGAGTTGGCAACATTGGTTTGGTGCCGATGACTTGGGGCGCGATATTTTTGCACGCATTTTACGTGGCGTGGAAGTATCTTTTTTTGTGGCGGCGCTGGTCACGCTCATTACCATGTTGATTGGTATTTTGGTTGGTTTGTTGGCGGGTTTTTATGGTGGAAAAGTGGATCAACTCTTAATGCAAGTGACGGATATTTTTTTAGCTTTTCCAGGCGTTTTACTCGCCATAGCATTTGCCGCAGTGCTTGGGCCAGGGCTTAATAATTTAGTCATAGCACTTTCTATTGTGGGCTGGGTCAGTTATGCAAGGCTCGCGCGTGGCCAAACTCTTAGTTTGCGTAATCGTCAGCATGTGCATGCCGCCGAATCGCTTGGTGCGAGTGTGCCGCGCATTTTGCTTAAACATATTTTGCCATTGCTTGGCTCTATCTTAATTGTAGAGGCCACTTATAGCCTCGCCAGCGTGATGATTGCTGAGGCCAGTCTTTCGTTTTTAGGCTTGGGCATACAAGCACCCAATGCCAGTTGGGGCGCCATGTTGCGCGATGGTGTGCGTTACATGCTAGTAGCACCGCACTATGTATTGTTGGTGGGTTTGAGTTTGATGAGCCTGATTTTGGCGATTAATTTATTAGGCGATCAGTTACGTGATAAGCTAGATGTCAGGAGCACGGAACATGCGTAGGCAATATAAATATTACGATTTAATCATGGCGGCATTTGTGTGCGTGCTGGTGTGTAGTAATTTGATTGGTCCAGCCAAAGTCACGCAAATTGATGCGCCATTAGTTGGCGTGCTTACCTTTGGCGCAGGCGTTTTATTCTTCCCTATCTCGTTTATTTTTGGCGATATTCTTACTGAGGTGTATGGCTACGCCGCCAGCCGTCGTGTGATTTGGGCAGGCTTTGCAGGGCTAGCGTTTGCCAGCTTTATGGCTTGGATGGTGGTCGCTTTGCCACCCGCACCTTTTTGGAATAACCAAGCTGAGTACGAAGTCGCGTTTGGCAGTACTTGGCGTATCTCGCTCGCAGGTTTGGTGGCATTTGCCGTGGGTGAGTTTGTGAATAGTTTTATCATGGCCAAAATGAAAATTTTGACTACAGGCAAACATTTATGGCAACGCACCATTACCAGCACCGTGTTTGGTGAAGCGGTAGATACTATTATGTTTGTGCCGCTGGCATTTTGGAACACGGGGATTATCCCAAACGATAAAATCCCTTTGGTGATAGGCGCGCAAATTGTAGCCAAGATTTTAGTAGAGGTCGCATTTACGCCTGTGGTGTATAAAGTGGTCGCATTTTTAAAACGTGCAGAAAACGAAGACTATTACGATACAAATACAGATTTTAACCCCTTTACACT
>CAYXHH010000150.1:0-1631 GCA_964464725.1 uncultured Methylotenera sp.
GCTTTCCCTGATGCTCAAATCGATGTGGTGGATATTTCGCCCGATGCGATAGCGGTGGCCAACATTAATATTGCCAACTACGGACTACAAGATCGCATTAGCGCGATTCAATCAGATATGTTTACTGCCTTAGCGGGCAAGCAATATGACGTGATTATCTCTAACCCGCCGTATGTCGATGCGCCCAGCATGGCGCAACTCCCTGCCGAGTACCGTAACGAGCCGCAAATTGCGCTGGGGAGCGGCGTGGCTGGCTTAGACCATACCCATACCCTCTTGCGTGAAGCAGCTAACTACTTGAACGATAACGGGATTTTAGTGGTAGAAATTGGGCATAATCGCGATGCTTTACTCGAAGCTTATCCCGATTTGCCATTTACTTGGCTAGACACTGCTAGCGGCAATCAATTTGTGTTTTTACTCACAAAAGAACAACTGCTCTAAGCACTAGCCGCGACCGCGGTTTCTATCACTTTTATGTTGCATGCTAGATTTTTGTTTATCTGGCGCACTCATCGCATCACCACGAATACGCCGATTCACTGGTTTTTTAGCCGAGGATTTTTTGATGCCCTGCGGGCCAATACCAGAGCGATCTCCAGGCCTGCCAGTATGATTTCGTTCTGAAACGCCTGCTTCTCTTGGTGCTTTATCTAGAATACTGCCACGTTGCTTGCGCACTTTTGCGGTAAACACGCTGGTCGCTTTATCTTTTTCGCGCTGATTCAATTGCCGCGGTGGTGCTTTTGGCGCTTCCATACCTGCCCACTCTAAAATATCCACCACTTGTTTTGGCTCAAGCTTCAACATGGTGCCGCGTTTTACCCGTGGCGGTAAATTAATCGGTCCAAATCTCACGCGCATGAGTCGGCTCACTGGCAAATGAAAAGCCTCAAACAAGCGTCGCACTTCACGGTTACGGCCTTCTTTAATCACCACTTGGTACCATTTATTTGCACCTTCACCCCCCGTTAAGTGAATGCTACTAAAGCTCGCCATGCCATCTTCTAGCTCGATACCTTCTGTGAGTTGCAACAATTGTTCATCGCTTAATTCCCCCAAAATACGCACAGCATATTCGCGCTCAACTTCATATCTTGGGTGCATAAAGCGGTTTGCCAACTCGCCAGAATTGGTAAAAATTAATAGTCCACTGGTGTTAATGTCTAGCCGACCAATGGCAATCCATTTACCTTGCTTAATGCGTGGCAACTTATCAAACACGCTGGCACGACCTTCAGGGTCGTCCGCACTCACAATCTCACCTTCTGGCTTATGGTAGAGCAACACCTGTGGCAGCTCTGCCTCAAATGGCAAATGCACCACGCGGTTATCCACTTTAATCGTGTCACTCGCAATTACCGCGGCACCCACGGTTGCAATGTGGCCATTCACACTCACACGACCTGATTCGATGAGTTTTTCCATATCACGGCGTGAGCCAAAACCTGCCAGCGCGAGCAATTTATGTAAGCGCTGACTACCGCTGTTATCCGCATCCGCGCTCATTTCTGGCGATGCGATTGGGCGGCGTTTTGGCGCTGTGGTTTGAGGTGGTTTGTGTGGGCGGGCCATGGCGAAAATCTGTCTAAAACGCTATTTTACCTTACTCGCCACTTAAACCCTAGTCA
>CAYXHH010000150.1:1731-3853 GCA_964464725.1 uncultured Methylotenera sp.
GGCTAGTTTTCTAAAGGAATCTCGCTTTGCGCAAAATCATCCATCGGCGGCAATTCAGAAATTGAACGCAAATTTAAATCATCTAAAAAATGTTTGGTGGTGGCATAGAGCGAAGGCCTGCCTGGCACTTCGCGTTGCCCCACCACATCTATCCAGTCGCGCTCTTGCAATTGGCGCATCACATTTGGGTTCACCGCAACACCACGAATTTGTTCAATATCACCACGCGTCACCGGTTGACGGTAGGCAATAATCGCCAACGTTTCCATCACTGCACGGCTATATTTTGGCTGACGTTCTGGGCTTAAGCGCGCGATATATTCGCTAAATTGCGGCTTGGCCTGAAAGCGATAACCTGTCGCAACTTGTACTAATTCTAAGGTCTTATCAGCCCAATCTTGTTTGAGTTCATCTAACAACATGCGCAAAGTTGTGCGCTCCATGCGACCTGCAAACAGTTTTAACATTTCATCTAAACTCAGTGGCTGACCCGCCGTCAGTAGCGCAGCTTCTAGGACTTGTTTGAATTCGGTAATGTTGTCTGGGTCTTTCATGTTTACTCGCTTATGCTGTCACTTAAATTGGCTTGCAAATAAATGGGTGAAAACGCGGCTTGTTGCGTGATGCGAATCAAGCCTTCTTTTGCTAGCTCTAAAATTGCTAAAAAATTCACCACTAATTTGGCCAACACTTCTGTTTCTTGCTCAAAAAGTTGCGAAAATTCTACCATGCCTTCTGACTTTAAACGCCTTAAAATCTGGCTCATATGTTCGCGTACCGAGAGTTCTGCCTTGCCAATTTTGTGGTGCGAGTTAAGCTTTGCGCGTTTAAGCACGTTGCGCCACGCTTCTACCAACTCATCCAAACTCACCTCGGGCGGTTTTACTTCTGCAATATGTTGATAATATGCCGCCGCAACCGTAATATCCACGCCCACTTGCGGCATGGCATCCAAACGCGCGGCAGCGAGTTTAATCGCCTCGTATTCCATCAAGCGGCGCACTAGTTCGGCTCTTGGGTCATCTTCCTCGGCAATTTCCGCTGGTTTTGGCAGCAACATGCGCGATTTAATCTCAATCAACATGGCCGACATGAGCAAATAATCTGCTGCAAGCTCGAGCTTAATCGCCTTCATTTTCTCGACATACACCATATATTGCGCGGTCAACTCCGCCATGGGAATATCCAGAATATCTAAATTATGCTTGCGGATAAGATACAACAATAAATCGAGCGGGCCTTCAAAAGTCTCTAAAAATACCTCTAAGGCATCGGGCGGAATATATAAATCTTGCGGTAACTCGCTGAGTGTTTCACCCTTGATTTTCACATCATGGAGTTTTAATTCTGAGTTCTGTTGTAGCAGCATTAATGTAAGCCTTTTAATGACCGACTGTCTTCGAAAACACGTTAATCACAATTGCACCCGCAATAATCAGCCCCATGCCAATAATGGCGGGCACATCAAGCACTTGCCGATAGACCACCCAACCAATGATGGACACCAGCACGATGCCCATGCCCGACCAAATCGCGTACATAATGCCCACGGGTAGCACGCGCATACTCAGCGCCATAAAATAAAACGCGGTGCCATAACCCACCACCACAATAAGTGACGGCCATAAACGCGTAAATTCGCTAGAAGCTTTAAGCGCGGTAGTGCCAATGACTTCTGCGACAATCGCGATGGCAAGTGCAACCCAGTGGTTCATAACTTCCTAATGTAAAACTGCTATCAAAAAAAACATGCTCTGTAACCCGCATGGATATTGGCTTGAAGAGCATCTATTTTGATGTTTTAAACATAACTGATCATATTAGATGTACTAGTTTTATTGACTTTTATACAAGTACAAATGGATTCATTACTTGCAATTGCTCCATCCCCGGCACCTACAGGGCTGTAAACATAATTTAAGCCAGAAGATTTGCAATGTCTCATACATTTATATCGATTCACTTTTTGATGAATCGTAATTAGATATTGCTAATGCAGCACAAATTAAAATAAATACAGAAAATATACTTAATGGAAACTTTAAATCTAAAGCTTCAGCTAGTAATTTCGCATTTCTTAACTTAGCCCACATATTTAACCGTAATTCAAACCCATCACATC
>CAYXHH010000151.1:0-3842 GCA_964464725.1 uncultured Methylotenera sp.
GGCGATTAATAAACTCTTTAAACGGCTCTACCACTGAGGCATACAAGGTTTTTGGTGCAGCAATTGTGCTGGATTCTTTGATGACCAAAGTCATGATGATACCGGGCAACATAAACATTGCGACTATCCAAAATACCGATGACCACGGCAAATGGTCTGCCAAAATCAGCCCAAGTGAGCCTGGCACAAGACCAGAAATACGATAGGTATTAACGTGAATGCTGTTACCCAGCCCCAGCTCATTATCGCTTAAAATCTCTCGCCTAAACGCATCAATCACGATGTCTTGGCTGGCAGAGAAAAATGCAATCAAGGTGGAAATAATTGCGATGGTGGTGATGTTAAGTTTAGGCTCATAAAAGCCATAAGCTGCTATTCCTAAAAACAGTGCAATTTGCGTGATGAGCATCCAACTGCGTCTGCGCCCGAGCGGGGCAATCAGGTTGTAGCGATCCATCAATGGCGCCCAAATAAACTTCCAAGAGTATGGCAGCTGAATAAAGGCAAATGCTGCAATCGTTTTAAGGTTCATGCCTTCTGAACGCAGCCATGCGGGTAGAAGTTGCAATAACAGATATAAAGGTAAGCCCGAAGTAAAACCCAAAAACACACACGCAAGCATTCTTTTGGTAAAAAGAGACTGCCAGACGCTTGCTTCTGTATGGGATTCAAGCACTAGGCGTTAGCTTTTAAACGATACATGGCTAGGTTGCCAAATAAGTTAGGCATAAAGCTCACATCGTTGCCATCGGTGATGACTTTACGCTCAATCACAGAAATTTTGTGATTATTACAAAATTCATCAAAATCATGAATGGTGCAAAGGTGCACATTGGGTGTATCAAACCACTGATAAGGTAAAGCTTTAGAGACGGGCATATTACCTGCAGTAATTTGCATGCGATTACGCCAATAACCAAAATTAGGAAAAGTCACAATAATTTCTTTTCCTACGCGCAGCATTTCTTGCACAATTTCTTCCGTATTATGCATGGCTTGTAAGGTTTGTGAGAGGATGACAGTATCGAAGGATTGGTCTTCAAAGCCAGATAAACCGTCCTCTAAGTCCATTTGAATCACATTGGTGCCATTGTTTAAGCAGGCTAACCAGTTGGCATCATCTTTTTCTACGCCATAGCCTTTTACCTCAAGCGAATCACGTAAATACACCAACAACTCGCCATCCCCGCAACCCAAATCGAGCACTTTAGAGCCAAAACCAACCCAGCCTGCAATAATTGCAAAATCTTGGCGAAATTTTGTGTTAAGTTCACTTTTATTTGTAATATTTACATTATTTGACATCATTAAGTCCTTTTAGACCTCAATTTTTTGTAAATATGACCGTAAAATTGCATGGTAATGCTTATCTGGCATTAAAAATGCGTCATGCCCATGCAGTGCGGTGACTTCAGCGTAACTCACAGTAAGTTCGTTATCCAGTAGCGCCTTCACAATTTCGCGCGAGCGGTCTGGCGAGAAACGCCAATCGCTGGTAAATGAAACCACTAAAAATTTCGCTTTAACGTTAGAGAGCGCTTTGCTTAAGTTGCCGCCATGTGCTAGCGCTGGGTCATAATAATCAAGCGCACGTGTCATGCGTAAATAGGTGTTTGCGTCAAATTCGCCTGCAAATTTATCGCCTTGATACCGCAAGTAAGACTCCATCTCAAACTCGACATCAAAGCTATATTTAATTTTATCTTTAAGTTTGCGTCCAAATTTTTCGCCCATGGCATCATCACTTAAGTAAGTGATATGACCCAACATGCGCGCAATGCGTAAGCCTCTGCGTGGTACGGTCTTGTGCGCGTAATAATCGCCACCATGAAATTCTGGGTCGGTGATAATCGCTTGGCGAGCGACTTCATTAAATGCCATGTTTTGTGCCGTTAAGTTGGGCGCGCTGGCAATCACCAATGCATGTTTGACGCGCTCTGGGTAGGCAATCGTCCATTGCAAGGCTTGCATACCACCCAAGCTACCACCGATGACGGCTGCTAAGGTCTCAATGCCTAAATAATCTAATAAACGCGCTTGCGAATTCACCCAATCTTCAACAGTGACGATAGGAAAGCTTGCGCCGTAAGGTTTTTTGGATTTTGGTTTAAGGCTACTTGGCCCGCTGGAGCCATGACAGCCACCCAAATTATTGAGCCCAATGACAAAAAATTTGTTGGTATCTAGCGGTTTGTTTGGGCCTACCAGGTTATCCCACCAGCCTGCATATTTGTCATCTGTATTGTATTTGCCTGCAACATGATGGTTGCCAGAGAGCGCATGACAAATCAGTACCGCATTGCTTTTGGTGGCGTTAAGCGTGCCATATGTTTCATACACCAAATCAAATTGTGGCAAAACTTCACCGCTTTTAAGGGTGAGTGGTTCACTAAAATGCGCAGTTTGCGGGGCAACAATGCCAACAGAATTAATTTCAGACATGTGCCAATTATACTATGGCGCGTTATTATGGCGCACGGAAATAACATCACATTCGCAGTTTTGCGTTTTAAACGCCCATGCTGATGCGTTTATATTGCGTTAAATCCTTACGAAACCAACGACCCTCTCTAAAATACTCAATCAGTTTTCGCGCACGCGTGATTTCTAGGCCTTCAAAGCCGTTGTTTTCTCTATCTAAAAAATCGGTAAGCCCAGTAATACTACTTAGCTCTTCTTTTGTAATATGCTGAAACCCCATGCTCCAGTTGCTAAAGCTACGCGTTTCAATGGGTTCCAAGATAAGTTTCATCACATCATGATGACGTGGGTCTTTTGAAATTTTTTCGTACAATCTTTCAAGTTGGTCTACTTCGCCTTCCAGCACCTGAAAAAAACAGCCTTCCATATACAGCAACATGCCAGTGATATCAGTAGGCAAATTATTTTTGCGCGACTGTGAGAGTAGCGTTAACAATTCCTCATGCGTCATATGGTGACTCGCGATGCTTGTGTATGCAAGTAGGGATAGTTTTTGACTTTCCATCATAACGGTTTATCCTTTATTAAACACGTAATGCAAAATTTGGGCTTTATGAGCCTTAATGTAAATTACGGATAAAATGTCTAAAACTTTAGGGTTTATTAACAAAATATGACAACACAAAATATTCAAGCTTTTCAGCATACTTTTCCCTCGCTAGGCAGAACCGTGTTTGTGCACCAGAGCGCTACGGTGATTGGCGATGTTAAGTTGGATGATGATGTTTCTGTTTGGCCAGGCGCGGTGATTCGCGGTGATATCAATAGCATACACATTGGCGCAGGCACCAATATTCAAGATTGCGCGGTGCTACACGTTAACCACAAAACCAGTGCAGACCCGCTTGGCTCGCCGATTTTGATTGGCAAGCACGTCACGATTGGGCATAGCGTGATTTTGCACGGTTGTAGCTTAGAAGACGAATGCCTAATTGGTATGGGCAGTATTGTGATGGATAAAGCCGTGGTGCAAAGACATGTTTTACTGGCGGCGGGTAGCCTAGTGCCAGAGGGCAAAGTGCTAGAAAGTGGCTATTTATATGTGGGCAGACCAGCCAAAAAAATACGTGCCTTAACCAATGAAGAAATCGCATTTTTTATGGTGTCAGCCAATGGCTACATCACACTTAAAAATCAGTATTTAAATCAATCGGCAATTAAATAAATTTCCCTAGGGTCACGCGTTGAATGCCTTGTAAATCTAAAGCATGGCTAATATCGCTGAAGCCAGCCTCTTTAAATAAACTGGCAACAGCCTCTGCTTGATTGTAACCATGCTCTAGCATCAGCCAGCCATGAGGGTTTAGGTGGTTTTTGGCTTGGCTGATGATGGTGCGAATATCATCCAAACCGTCTTTGCC
>CAYXHH010000152.1:0-3813 GCA_964464725.1 uncultured Methylotenera sp.
CGGTTGAATTAAAATAAATCGCGTCAAAACGTTTTTGGTCTTTTTCTAACAATAATTTCAAGTGCTTATCCCCCACAATCCGTTGGTTTATCACTTTAAAATCATCCATAAAAATAGGTAGTGGAAAGCCCTGCCCCCACACATTGCAAGCCAAGTTTAGCGCAGTCTGCAAACTGATTTCATTTACATCTAAATGACCATCTGTCTCAAGTGTCGCTTGTAAATCTGCTTCGTTCAAAAGACTGCGTGTCACTTGCTCGAACGCAGATTTAAACTGCGCAAAATCTTCAGCTTTGATGCTTAAACCCGCCGCCATGGCATGACCACCAAACTTTAAAATAAGTTGAGGATGTTGTTTAGTAACTAAATCAAGTGCATCGCGCAAATGTAAATTGGGTATAGAGCGCCCAGAACCTTTGATAATGCCATCTCCAGCATCCGCAAATACCAAGGTTGGTCGGTGATATTTTTCCTTTAAGCGCGAGGCTAAAATACCTATGACACCTTGGTGAAAATCAGCCTTGTAAATACTTAAGGTGTATTGGTCAGTCACTTCAATCTCGTTTAAAGCGGCCATCGCACTATCCTGCATATCCGCCTCAATATTACGGCGTTCCATATTGAGATCATGCAAAGTTTGTGCTTTTTGCATCGCATCTACGTCAGTTTCAGCGAGCAAACAAGCAATACCAAGGCGCATATCGTCAAGCCTGCCAGCTGCATTAAGTCGAGGCCCAACATAAAATCCTAAATCTTGCGCAGTCACTTTATCGGGCGATTTTCCTGCTACTTTTAACAAAGCAGCAATACCAAAACAACCAGCTCCTGCACGAATTCTGCGCAAACCTTGCTCGACTAAAATGCGATTATTTGCATCGAGTTTAACCAAATCTGCGACCGTGCCAAGTGCAACTAAATCGAGCAGTTCGGTTAAATTTGGCTCGGGCTTATTAATAAAAGCACCTCGATTTCGCAACTCTGCACGCAATGCCAACAACACGTAAAACATCACGCCCACACCTGCTAGATTTTTACTTTTAAAACTGCAGCCATGTTGATTTGGATTCACAATGCAAGCAGCCTGGGGAGTTGACTCGGCTGGCAGATGGTGGTCAGTAATCAAGACTTCCAAGCCCAAATCATTTGCGGCTTTTACACCATCTACGCTCGCAATCCCATTATCCACTGTCACTAAAATGTCTGGGGTTAATGTGGCGGCAAGTTGCACTATTTCCGGAGTTAGTCCATAACCATACTCAAATCGATTTGGCACTAAAAAATCGACTATCGCGCCCATGCTCTTTAAGCCTTTAATTGCAACAGCAGTGGCCGTCGCGCCGTCTGCGTCATAATCACCGATTATCAGTATCTTTTTTTTATTGGCAATTGCATCGGCCAACAATGTGCCCATGCGGGCGTTATTGGTCAGTTGTTCGGGTGAAATAATGCCAGCTAAAGAATTTTCGAGCTCACTTTTGCTTGTCACTCCACGCGCTGCATACAATCTTGCAAGTAGCGGATCAACCTCTGCCGCAATGAGCTTAGCAACTACGCTTTCATCAACATTACGCTGCTTAACGTTCATAACACCAAATACTGTTGATTACTGGTAGTCGTTTAGCTTCACGCGCTAAGTTGACTGGATGCTCGAACAACAGCATTTGAATTTCGTTGCTGATGCGCGCCCATTGCATTGCGCCATCGCCTGTTGGCAGATATGCACTAATATCCTTGTTGATGGCCAGTTCTGGCGCAGACGTAGTGATATTTGGGTTATATTCTAATTTTAAAAACCATTGCTTTTCATGCCAGATAAAATGCATTTTATCTGGCATAAAGTGTTGATTCAGTGTGCTACTTAACGCCTCAACCTCCTCAATTTCTAAGGGCAAGGGCACAGGGGAAGCCAAACTAAAACTGTCACGCTGTAGCACTAAGTGTACAGGTACCGCATACAACCAAAAGGCGAGCTTGTCTTCACTGCTGACTTCGTTCCCAGCTTTACTTTGTAGAATTACCCATGCGTCACTGGCGCTGATTTTTTTTGGTTTAAATAGTTTTTTTAGAAAATGTAGCATGCTGCTATTCTAGCATTGATGCTTAATATTGAGCTTGCAGTAAAAAAGCCGCATCCCTAATTGCTTAGGGCGCGGCTCTCTTACCTACTGTAGTAAACTTTAAATGCGGGAGCTAAAGTTAAAGCTTACCAGTAATTACGGTCATGTTTACGATGACCACGACCACGTTTCCAACCACGGTCATCATCGTCATGGTAACTTACTTGCGTCACATAACCATTTGGTCTTACTTGTACTTGAACAGGGATAAAACGTCCTGGGTCTTGGTTCGTCACGGTTGAGTATTGACGACCGTTATACTCGTAATTCACCAAATAGCCCGCTGGCACTTGATTCCAGTTGTCTACTGTTACGCAACGCTCTACAGGACGTGTTTCCACACGCTCACGTCCAAAATCACGACCATTGTTGTCATAACGGTCGCCCACAATCGCACCTAAACCTGCACCTACTGCAGCCGTTGCAATACGGCCACTACCACCACCAAATCGGCTACCAATCAAACCACCAGAAATACCACCTATAATGGCACCCATATTTGAGCGCTCACGTGGTTCATAATAACTTTCACGTACGTATTCTGTACGACATTCTTGACGTGGTGTATTCACACGCTCAAATTGTGGTGTTACCGAAATAACACGTGCGCGATCTTCATAATTATCTTCATGGCTTGCTAAAGCAGGCAATGAAACAGTCGCAGCAATTAAACCAATAAATAAAGTTTGACGCATTTTAAATCTCCTCTTGTACTCTGCCATTTTTTACCAACAAAATGTTGGAAATCATGTATTGCAGATGAGCGTACAACGAGGCAAGTAGCCAATAGCTGACAATTTTATGCAGATTAATGATTTTCATTAGAGGCGTTTTTGTTCTACTTAGCATACAAACTGTAAGTATTTTCAAGGCATTACGACTAAGATTTATTAATCTGTAGTTTTAGTAACTAACTAAATCTTAAGTCTTTTTATTATGTGACTATAGTTACTGTCAGCACTTTTTAAAGGCCTATACTGGCTTCAACTACTTTCAATGTAGTCTTTATCACTAGGAGATTCATGATGAAATTTTTAAAAACATTTATCGCAACGACACTTTTTTTTAGTGTTACCGCTCACGCAGGTGAGTTTGGTGACCACTGTACAACAGGATTATCTAAAGGTGCTTTTATTCAAACAAAGTGTACAGTGAACGAAGTTTTTAACGGAAAAACCTATTGCTTTGGCAGTGAAGGTGCGCGTGATTCATTTTTATTTGACCCGCAAGGCACAATAGATAAAGCTGCAGCATTTTATGCCAAGAATAAACCTGCTGTTGTAGAGGTAGAGCGTATCAAAATTAGCCAAGCAGATGCATTGGTACAAATTAATAGTAAAACTTGCGATTTATCAAACCGCGATGCGGGATATCTGATTTTTAATGGTTTAGACTTAAGTCATTGCAATATGCAAAATGTGGGGTTTTTTGGTGCAGAACTTATGGGCGCAAAATTAGTAGGTGCGAATTTGCAAGGCGCGTATCTTAACTTAGCACGTATCGAAAATGCTGATTTTACCAACGCTAATTTAACCAATGCGATTATTTTTCAAGCTATTTTTGATAAGGCTAATTTTCATGGCGCAAACCTCACCAACGCCCGCATGATAGGTACCCTAGGCAATGTGGATATGGCAAACGCCACCATTAAAAACGGGAAGTTTGGATTAGATATTGGCAACCAACCCATGGGCGC
>CAYXHH010000153.1:0-3754 GCA_964464725.1 uncultured Methylotenera sp.
GTCTCGCGCGTAATCAAAGGCACTAAAAATTGGGTATTTTCGTTATCTTGGCTAATAATCACCGCTGTTTTAACAAATAACTCGGCATGCTGGCGCACCTCAGATTGGCGACTACCTGGCAACATGGCAATTACCGATTTGCTTTTATCTATCTTGAGCGTCTCGCGCGCACCTTTTTTATCGGGCTTAATTGGAATTTCATCTGCCAGCGGATGACCAACAAAGGTCACTGGCACGCCAGCTTTTTCATACAAAGGCGCCTCAAACGGGAACAAAGCCAAGATATGTGAAACCGCACGTTTGATTTTACCCATGCGCCCACGACGCCATGCCCAAATAGACGGGCTGACATAATGAATGGCAGGAATGCCCTGCTTTTTGAATTTACGTTCTAGCCAAAAATTAAAGTCTGGCGCATCTACACCAATAAAAATATCTGGATTTTGAGCGAGTAATTGTTTGTATAAACTTTTGCGGAGCTTTAATAAGCCGTATAAGTGCGTTAACACTTCTACATAGCCACGCACAGAAAGCTTCTCGATAGGAAAGAGTGATTTAGCACCTTCTGCCGCCATTTTGGGGCCAGCAATGCCAATAAAGGTGAGGTCACTATGTTGCGCCTTTAAAGCACGCATTAAATGGCTGGCAAGCAAGTCACCCGAGGCTTCCCCAGCGACAATTGCTATTTTTTTTGGTACTAGTTTAGTCATGCCGAAATTAGCGAATGATGCCGCGGGTTGAAGTTGTTAAAAACTCCGATAACAAGTGAATTTCGGCGCAGTCTTTTTGCATCTCGGCCAACTCGAGTTTGGCTTCTTCTAAACTTAAGCCATTGCGATATAAGGCTTTAT
The DNA here is from genome assembly GCA_964464725.1 of uncultured Methylotenera sp. GTDB lineage: Bacteria > Pseudomonadota > Gammaproteobacteria > Burkholderiales > Methylophilaceae > Methylotenera_A. The sequence continues at coordinate 852 of CAYXHH010000153.1, forward strand.
AAGCGCGTTTAATCTGCGTAATCTTATCAGCATCAAAGCCACGACGTTTAAGGCCTTCTGCGTTGATTCCGTGCGGTTTAGCGTCATATCCTGCGGCAGTGACATATGGCGGAATATCTTTAAATACCACCGAACCGACGGCAGTAATCACATGCGCACCCACTTTGCAGAACTGATGTATGAGCGTAAAACCGCCCAAAATGGCGTAATCATGAATATCTACGTGGCCTGCAAGCGAACTATTGTTCGCCATAATGGTGTTGTTGCCGATGACGCAATCGTGCGCAATGTGCACGTAAGCCATGATCCAATTATCATTACCAATTTTGGTGGTGCCTTTATCTTGTACCGTACCGCGGTTAAACGTACAAAACTCGCGGATAGTATTATTGTCACCAATTTCAAGCGTGGTAGGCTCATCACGGTATTTTTTATCTTGCGGCTGCTCGCCTAAGGATGAAAATTGAAAAATCTGGTTATTTTTACCTATTGTAGTTGGACCTTTAAGCACGACATGGCTCGCAATACGCGTCCCTGCCCCTACTTTAACGCCCGCGCCTATGGTGGTATACGCACCGACTTCAACACTAGAATCGAGCTCGGCTTTGCTATCTACAATGGCGGTTGGATGTATTTTAACAGTCATTTACTTAACTTTTTACTTTAATTATATTTTTTAATTATTTGATTTTATAAATTTATTTTATTTTTCTATCGCTTTTAAAATACACATCATGCTTGCTTCAGCTACTACACCGCCATCAACGGTTGCAACACCTGTATATTTCCAAATACCCTTTAAAATTCGATCAATTTTAACGTTAAGTATGATTTGGTCACCTGGAGAAACAGGTTTTTTAAAGCGCGCACTATCGATACCGGCAAAGTAATACACAGAATCGTTGGTGGGTTTAGTCCCCATGGTTTTAAATGACAAAATAGCCGCCGCTTGCGCCATCGCTTCAACAATCAATACACCTGGCATCACAGGGTGATATGGAAAATGTCCTGGAAAAAATGGTTCATTCACGGTCACATTTTTGAGCGCAGTGATTTCTTTGCCAATCTCCATCGAAATCACACGGTCAATCAGCACAAATGGGTAACGGTGTGGTAAATGGTCTAAAATCTCGTGAATATCCATACTAGTATCTGTTGTCATATCGGTTCTCTATTTATCTTTTGCCGAAGTCATCTTTTTCACGATTTCTTCTAAGGTTTTAATTTTATCTGTTAATTGACTTAAATGGCGAATATTTGCAGCCGTTTTGAGCCAATCCTCGTGCGCTTGTGACGGCATCAGCGCAGTATATGTGCCCGCTTTATTGATAGAACGCGTAATCATACTGCCTGGAGATATAGTGACATGATCCACAATATTTAAATGCCCTAAAATCATTGCAGCGCCACCTATTCTGCAATGCTTACCGATAATGGCGCTCCCAGCAATCCCTGTACAACCTGCAATCACCGTATGCGCACCGATGCGGCAGTTATGGGCTATTTGGATTAGATTATCGAGCTTTACACCCTCTTCAATAATCGTATCATCAATTGCACCACGGTCTATCGTTGTATTTGCGCCGATATCCACATGGTCATGAATAATCACACGTCCAATTTGTGGAATTTTTACCCAATATTTACTTTGATTATCCCGCGTTTCTTCAGCATAACCAAAACCATCATTGCCAATCACACAACCCGAAAATAAATGGCAATTTTTACCTATTTGCGTGCCATGTTTAATTGTGACGTTTGGTTCTAATACGGTATTATCTGCAATCGTTGAGTTACGCTCAATAATGCAACCAGCGCCAATGGTGACGTTGTCACCAATCTTCACATTGGCTTCAATCACTACATTCGCAGCTATGCTACAACTGGCAGGAATAGTAGTCGACGCATCTATGACCGCACGACTATGTACACCTTTAACTGCGATGAATGTCGGATTTAATAGTTGAGACACCTTAGCAAAATATGCATAAGGGTTATCTGTAACAATTTTGGGTAATGCAGTGAGTGCTGCATGCTGACCGGAGATAATGACTGCACCAGCTTGTGTATGATGTAGTTGCGCCGTGTATTTAGTATCGCTAAAAAAACTAATTGCACCAGTTTGTGCAAGTGCCAATGAGCCTACACGATTTATCTTAACTTCCGCATCACCGTCAATTGTGCCACCTAACTGTTGCACGATTTGTTGAAGCGATAGTTCGATACTCATCAATAGTGACCATATATGAATTGTAGTAGCTTATTTTTTACCAAGTAACTTTAGTACTTTATCTGTAATATCTATTTTTTTGCTTGCATAAGCAACACCACCATAGACAACTAAATCATAGCCTTCAGTTTCTGAAACAGTCTGCACTGCCTTGTTAATGCGGTCTTGCAAGCTAGCAAGCTCTTCATTTTTACGCAAATTAATATCTTCGCGTAACTCACGTTGTTTACGTTGGAACTCTATTTTTAAATTAGATGCATCTCGTTCTTTATTACGACGGTCAGTTTCTGACATCGTCACGCCTTCTTTATCTAGAGCGGCTTCAATATCACGAATCTGCTTTTGCATTTTGTCTAATTCTTGCGATTTAGGACTAAACTCGCGCTCTAACTTTTTGCCACTTTCAGCGGTTTGGGGCGCTTCTTGCAAAATCTTATCGACTTGCACATATCCAATTTTGAGCTCAGCAGCCGTTAAGTTACTAGATACAACCAAACTAAACGCGAGCAATAGAGTATTAAATTTACTAATCAACTTCTCTCTCCTATCGATTGCCTGAGGTGAATCAAGCAACCATGATTTTACTATTAATTTAACGCATTGTAGCTATACAATTTTCAGCTATACGCATATCTGTCTAAAATTGTTGCCCAAGTTGGAATTGCAATGTTTC
>CAYXHH010000154.1:0-1802 GCA_964464725.1 uncultured Methylotenera sp.
ATGGCTTAACGTTTGAAGACATTGCACTGTCCATGAAAGTGGGGATTGAAGCGATTTGCGCGCTCGGCGAAAAGAGTGGCGTGAAACGCATTTCTGCCGGGAATTATGGCGGCAAATTGGGCCCGCATTTGTTTAAATTGCATGAGATTCTAAAATGAGCGCGCTTACATTTACATTAAAATCAGGCTTAAGTCATTCTTTGGATTGTCGCGCTTTAACGCCCAATTTATTGGCTGGTTTATCCATCTCGCAAATTAGTGCTATTCAACTTGGCGCACACAAAGTATCTGATTTATTTACTATTTCTGGCAGCGACACTGAGAACATTGTTTTCAACAAAAGCACATCAAAACTCGACTACATTGGTTTTAAAATGTCACGCGGCAGTATTACTGTTGTGGGAGATGCGGGCAATTTTTTAGGGGCAAGCCTGCAAAAAGGCACTATTATTTGCCAAGGCAATGCTGGTGACCGCGTGGGCGACCAAATGCGTCGCGGCTTAATTTTAATTGATGGCAACGCGGGTGATTACGTGGCAAGCCGCATGATTGCGGGCACCATTGGCGTATATGGCAAAGTGGGTCAATATATCGGCTTTAACATGAAGCGCGGCACACTATTACTCACGCAAAAACCTAACTTACACGCCACCATACAAGATTGCGGTACGCACACTCTACCCTTTTTGGCTTTATTATTTGCTTCTTTTAAACCACTTGCATCGGCTTTTAATCAAGTCAAAAGCCAACGTGTGCAACGCTTTGGCGGCGATTTAGCCTGTGGTGGTGTAGGCGAAATTTTGTTAATATTGACTTAAGTCAACTTTTGAAAAATCAGCTCTGCTAAAATACGGCTTTTGCAATTAGTTAGTTAGCCATGTCTCAACACACACACAAATACCTCACCGCTGCTTTATATAAATTTGTCGAACTTCCTAATTTCGCTGCCCTGCAGCCCAATATCCATGAAGCTTGCGTAGCCCATCATATTAAAGGCACCATTTTACTCGCGCGTGAAGGCATCAATGGCACCATCGCTGGCAGACCAGATGACATTCACGCTGTGCTGAATTTTTTACGCACAGATCCAATTTTTGAAGGCAAATTTGCCGATTTAGAGCATAAAGAATCATACGCCGATGAGCATCCGTTTTATCGTATGAAGGTGAAACTCAAAAAAGAAATCGTCACTATGGGCGTACCAAGCGTGAATCCAAACAACACTGTAGGCACTTATGTGAAACCAGAAGACTGGAACGCGCTGATTAGTGACCCAGACGTCATTTTGTTGGATACACGTAACGATTACGAAGTACATATTGGCACTTTTAAAGGTGCGATTGACCCAAAAACCACCACATTTAGAGAGTTCCCCAAATATGTGGCAGAAAACCTAGACAAAACCAAACACAAAAAAGTGGCGATGTTTTGCACGGGTGGCATTCGCTGCGAAAAAGCGTCTTCATATATGCTAGAACAAGGGTTTGATGAAGTGTATCACCTACAGGGTGGCATTTTAAAATATTTAGAAACCGTGCCAGAAGAGCAAAGTATGTGGCAAGGGGAATGCTTTGTATTTGATCAACGCGTCGCCGTTAAGCACGGGCTAGAAGTGGGCGAATACGACCAATGTTACGCATGCCGCATGCCGCTCTCGCCAGAAGAACTAAAGTCGCCACAATACACGCCTGGTATCAGTTGCCCACATTGTTATGACAAGACTTCTGAAGAGAAGAAAGCCGCCCTCACTGAGCGACAAAAGCAAGTCATTTTGGCCAAAAAGCGTGGTCAAACACATATTGG
>CAYXHH010000154.1:1902-3675 GCA_964464725.1 uncultured Methylotenera sp.
AGCAAAAATAGACAATGAAGCTGACGCGAGAGCAAATCGCCATCAATGCTTATTTAAAGCTTTTACAGAGTAAAGGCATGCCGGCAGGTGAACTGTATAAACGCTCCGCATTTTTAGATAAATTTGCACCTAATCTCAATCAAAAGCCACTTACTCCAGCTGATTTTAGTAAAGCCTTAGAAGATACAATTGTAGATATTGCCACGAAAGATATAACACTTACGCTTGAAATTGCGCGTGAGTTTTTTCCTTTCTGGATGCAAGACATGAAAACTATCGCGGCATTTAATGCGACCTATGGGTTTGATTTAGCTAGCATTCAATGGAAACCAATTCCAAGCACACTCACTGAGCTCACAGACTCAATTGAAGAATCAGCATTTAGCAAGGATGAAACTAAGTCTTTAAATAGTTATATACGTACTATGCGAGAAAATGGCGCAGATGAAACCATCGTCGATACCCGTTCAAAACTCGCTAAATTAATTTTGGTTAAATTAAGAGAAGCGCCTGTCAAAAACAATAAGACTTATCGCATGGCAATTGACATCATTATGCCCTTGTTTACAGTCAACGAAATTAAGCAACTATTTTTGACCGTGGTCTCTGAGTTTTATATACACTGGAATGAGAGTATTTAGTTCTAGCTCTTTATACGTCGTGCGTTAGTCTCTTGGTATTAAATATTTAACAAAACTTAAGCATCAATATCATATTCCCCATTTATAGTTTATCTACATGCCATGCACACATGTCATGTTTTCCCCCGTTCAACCGAAACTATTTATCCCCCTTAAATAAGTAGTTTCGGTCTTTTTTTACATGATTGAGCATTCCCATTTTGAAAACTAACTCAATCGCAGTTAAAAGTTTCATCACTTAAAATTTTGAGGCCATTTAGGTGTTAAGTACTCATTAACAAAGACACATCATGGCATTTTTAGACTGATTTAATGGTTAAGTCACAGCTGTGTTTTGTTTATGTCCGCAACATATCAAATGCATTGCATGGTTAAGTGCTTATGAGTTAGCATGCGGCTTATTGACGTAAGCGGAATACAATTTCGTATGACCTATTTGCAACTCGCCTATATTCATTTAGCTACCGTTTTAATGGCGTTTGTTTTGGGTGCTTATTTATTACTGAACAAAAAAGGCACGGCATCGCATCGTCAAATTGGTAAATATTATATGTTACTGATGATGCTGACCGCTGTTGTTGCACTATTTATGCAAGCGCAGGTTGGCCCTCGTTTTCTAGGTCATTTTGGATATATTCATTTATTCTGCGTTTTAGTCTTGTACTCAGTGCCAGCCGCCTATGTTGCGGCAAGAAATGGGAATTTAACTAAACACAAAGCCAACATGGTCGGCGTTTATGTAGGTGGCATTTTAATTGCTGGTGCATTTACATTGATGCCTGGGCGCTTATTACACCAATGGCTGTTTTAAAAATAATCAAGAAAACAAGTTAACTTAACAAAAATATCATCCCAAAATTTAAATAAAAATGCACACTTACCACGCCCATGTTTACTTTTCTTTAGATCAAAGCGCGCTAGCTAGCAAAGTGCGCGAAAATATATTAAAAGATATTCCTCAAATCACTTATGCAGGCCAACTTATTCCAATTTCTGTCGGACCGCATACGATGCCAATGTTTGAGTTGCATATACCCGCCAGCATGATTAATTACGCCAAGGCCAGCATTGATGAGTTAAGAGAAGGTCTATCGGTATTAATTCACCCAGTTCAAGCTGATGAGCTAGACGC
>CAYXHH010000155.1:0-3654 GCA_964464725.1 uncultured Methylotenera sp.
GGTGATGTAGCGTTTAGCTAAAAGCCAAAAAGGTTTAAAAAGAAATCTAGCCGCATCAAGAAACCCGCCTGACTTTTGATATCCCAGATATAAATGAGGCTAAAAAATGTCCAAACACCCAAGATGCGTAGTGAACGTGCGGTGCGCGTATTGTTAAGCGGTTTGCCTGCCAACTTTTCTTTTTTGAGCATAGAGAGATAGATGCCAATCGCTAACAATAAGCCATAAAAAAAATCGCATCGAGATTCATACAAAGCCTGATAAACCTGACCATGCAACATCAAGTTTTCTTTATACAGAAGGTGGTAGTACATGTTGCCTAGAAATGCGGCAGAAAATACAGCTAGGGCCAAACGTAGTTGATGCCATTGTTTAAAAACCTTGCCGTTAAGTTGCATAAACACTGGCATAAAGAAGAAATGCACTAGCAGCTCTTTAAAATAGTAATAATAGCGGTTCCAAAACTCGTGCACACTTTCGGCTAACAAGGGTTTGTAGGTGTTACGAAACACATAGAAGCCAAACAGTCGTAACACTGCAATCATGCCATGCCCATTACGCGCCATCCGCAGTACTTGCCAAAATAGCTCGCAATATAGACTAGCCCAAGATTGCCAGCGTGAAGGATATACCTCTGAAGTCAATATAACTGATAATTTTGGGATGCCTAAGGTATTGCCACCCAACAGCGCCGTTAACTGGTTACCTGAACCATAAACAAAAGCTTCCATTAAGTACAGAACCAATGCCCATAGACCAGAGAGAAGCAATAGTTTCAAACCAGCTAATTGTGATTTGGCGAGCGCTTCTGGTGTTTTAGCTTCAAATTTAGATATAAAATCCAACCCTTTTCCATATGGTGTATTGGTGCCACCATATACTGGGAAAAGACAAATCAGTTGCTGACTAAAGCCTTGCCCTGCAATTTTTCCGCTTTGCCCCATACTCAGCATATATCCTAGCCGCCAAAGCAGTTTGGGTAAAAACAAGGCAATACCAAGCATCACCGCATACAACAGGCCTGCACTGGGGGAGAGGTTCCAGAACACACCATAGAATAGCCAAAAAAATACATGTAGTGTGATGTGGGGATGTCGTTTAACAGTAGCCGGCAACGATTGATAACGCACACTGGCCTGATACAGTAACCAAACGATTGCCAGAATGGCCGCCACTAAAAGCACAAAGGCCAATGAATCGCTGGGGGTATACACTTTTTTCAAATATTTAATTGGGCTCAGTACCGCTATCAACAGCGCCCCTATGATCAACACGGCTCGCCTTTTTGTTGGCGTAAACCAGTTAAGTAATGGAGAGAATGTAGATGCCCACCATGCAATGACGGCAGGATGCTCATGAAATTGCGTGAGGGTTTTTAGCATAGTTAGGCTAACGGCTGGATCGTTGGCTATCCACTAAGGCTTCAATCGCTGCGATAGAGTCGATTAAATCTACATCAAAGCTCACCGCAGAAAAATCGACCGCAAATTGTTGTTCAAGATAGACAACCAAGCGCGTCATGGTGAGCGAATCTAAACGACCAGAAGAGAACAAAGGTTGATCATCTTGCAGGGGCTCGTGGTCACCATGTTCAGCTAAGTGTGTTTGCAAAAAGGCGGTAAGTTGTGATTTTTGAAGTGAATCCATATATTTGACGTTTCGATGATGTATTTATGGGATAGCGTTAGTCTGCAAAAGATTAATCAAGGCTTTGCGGTCAATTTTTCCGCTTTGATTGAGCGGCATATTAGGAATAGCAACGACTCGGCTAGGCACCATATAGCTTGGCAAAAATTGCTTCATGGCGGTTTTGATAGCATATGCATCAATCTCTGCCGCATGTACAAAACAAACTAGACCTTGAGCCACTCCATCGTGGATAGGCCAAGCGACGGTGGTGGCCACACTGTTATTGGAAGCTTTTCTTAAATAGGTATCGACTTCTTCCAACTCTACACGATGCCCCAATACTTTCACTTGATTGTCTAGGCGGCCTAGACAATGAAAACGTCCATCTGCGTCTTGCATGGCTAAGTCGCCTGTAAGATACCAGCGTTTGCCATCAATGATTGGAAATCTCGATTTAGTGAGTTCTGGTGAGTTTAAATAACCAGCAGAGATCTGAACGCCAGAAAGCGCCAGTTCGCCAATTTCTCCAGGCGCCAGAAACGTCTGTGATGAATCAAAAATAGCAGCTTGATTGCCTGGCATTGGCGTGCCAATGGATAAGCTGTCTCGTCCAGGAGTTAGCGCCAAAGGATCGCTGACGGTTTGGCTTAAACAAAACACGGTGGTCTCGGTTGGTCCGTAAAAATTTTCGATACGGCTATTGGGTGCGGCCAGCTGCCAAACCTTAATGAGACCCTCGGGTAATGGCTCACCACCAAAAATACTTATACGCAAAGAGGCTAAACTATTGGGCGATAGCGCTTTAATCTCTTTCAACATACCTGCCAATGAAGGCACAGAAAACCATATTGTCACTTGGTGCTCATCGACAAACTTGACAGCATTCATTACTCGGGTAGCTGGCAAAATATACAAGCAAGCGCCAACCTGCCAAGTGGTGAACATAGTATGCAAAGTAACATCAAATGTTAGCTCGAAGGTTTCGATAGCGCGGTCAGAGGCTTGGATACCCAGTAAGTCAGTCACCGTATTTAAATAATGATGGATGGTACCGTACTTAATGATGACACCCTTAGGTATGCCAGTCGTCCCTGAAGTGAAGATAATATAGGCTTGTGCATCTGCGGCCACATTAGCTGGTTTGTTTTGAATTGTAGATGCAGACTGAAAATCGTAACTTTTCAGGCTTGTATGAACTAGAGGTGGTTTTACGGTGTTGGGAATCAGTACGAGTCTAGGGCAGGCTGCCAACACGTTTTCGGTGAGTAGTTTAGCACCCTCGGCATCGGTAATCACTGCGTTCACCTTGCACATTTGTAGCAAAGTCAAAATACGCTCTTCGGGCAACTTGGTGCCAAATGGAATATAGGTTGCCCCCGCCCATGAGGCACCAAGGACAGCGATGCAGGCTAAAGCACTTCGTGAGCCAAGAATGGCTACACGGGGTTGTGTATTTTCATCTGCAGGCCAATCTGGAGAGGCTTGCAATAAAGCCGCAATGGCCGATGCAGAACTTGCAAGTTGTTGGTAGGTGTAAGAAATACCATTATCTGCAACCGCCAGTTGATGCGGATTAGCAAGACTATGTTGATAAACATTATTGCAAAGGTTGTAGTTCATAAATTAGCTTTTTCATTGAGTTAACGCTTGCTAGCGAAAACTCTAATCTATGTACGAATGATTTTCTGAAAACCTGATTAGCAAATATGCTGTAACTTGATGCCTAAGTTTCCTTGAGCTATTTCCTTGAGTTTTTTCAAAGTGAAACGAGATAACTCGGCGTCAAGCTCCATTAATTTGTAGGTCTCATTTAAAACTGATTAATACTGCGCTTGCACAGATATTAAAATCCGGCAAATTATCTTGCGCACACTAACTTAAGTAAAATATATTTTTTTGAATAAATCATTCTATAAAATAGAACTATTATGTCGATAATGGCAACACAAATGTTAAAGATAAAAGAGGAGTACTAGCAGATATTACGTAGGCCTAAACTTATAGTTGGGACTGTTTATCATAAAA
>CAYXHH010000156.1:0-3649 GCA_964464725.1 uncultured Methylotenera sp.
TCGTAAATGGTCAATAAGCCAACATTCACTGCAGTGAGTGCCTCCATCTCGACTCCAGTTTGGCCCGTGGTTTCACAGGTGGCTATGCAGCTGATGGTGCTTAATTTATCGTCAACTTCAAACGAAATTGCTACCTTTGTTAAGGAAATAGGGTGGCATAATGGGATTAATTCAGACGTTTTTTTACTGGCTTGAATTGCGGCTATGCGAGCAATGCCTAACACATCACCCTTTTTAGCATTGCCTTCTAATATGAGCTTGAGCGTTGTAGGTAACATGTTTATTGTGCCACTTGCAATCGCAACGCGCTTGCTTTCTGGCTTATCTCCAACATCTACCATATGCGCTTGGCCACTGCTGTCAAAATGGGTGAGTTTGCTCATGTATGTTGTTCCTAATCACTGAATTTTACTAAATAATATTGCTGAACTAGTTAGCCAAAATCGCTATCATAACAATAATGAATTTAAAGATGATATTTATTGTAAGTTTATTGCTGACAAACGCAGTACTTGCTGATACGACCATTACTAGAGACTCGCCTTTGCCAGCGTCCGAAAAGCCGTTGTTTTCTGGTAAACCTTTAAATACAAATATTCCCGCTAACATAGAAAATAATTTGCCCGATTTAGGCGATGTTTCGCAAACAGTACTTACACCACAAGATGAGCAACGCATAGGTGAACAAATTCTTCGCGAAGTAGCCGTCAGTGACGATGTATTGCAAGATGTTGAAGTGACAGATTATTTGCAAGCACTAGGAAGCCGTCTTGCCGCAGCAAGCGCAGATACGCGACAAAAGTTCACTTTTTTTGTGGTGCGAGATAACACCATCAATGCCTTTGCCATGCCTGGAGGTGTAATTGGTGTACACACAGGATTAATCTTGGCATCAAATAGAGAGTCAGAGTTAGCAAGCGTGCTTGGACATGAAATTGGCCATGTGACTCAACGCCACTTAGCGCGTATGTTAGCAAAGCAAAAAACAGATACTTTTAAAAATATAGGTTCAATGGCTTTAGCACTATTAGTTGCACGCTCTAACCCGCAGTTGGCTACAGGTGCACTTGCCGCGGCTTCAGCAAGCGGAATTCAGCGTCAGTTGGATTATACGCGTGAACATGAGCGTGAAGCGGATCGGGTAGGGCTGAATGTACTAGATGCTGCTGGATTTGATGTGCGTGGCATGCCAGCTTTTTTTACCACATTACAGCGCGGAACAAGGTTCGCAGAAGGTAGTGCACCGAGTTTTTTACGCACACACCCGCTTAATGCAGAAAGGATTGCAGACGTCACAAATCGTGTAGAAACCATGCCTTATAAGCAGGTCATCGATAGTTTAGAGTTTAGTTTAGTTCGTGCAAAACTGCGTGCGGGTGATGGGTTGGCGCAAAATGCCATAGAACAATTTGAAGATAATATTAAAGAAAGGCGCTATACGAACGAAATTGCGGAGCATTACGGCTTAGCGCTGGCCATGCTACGTAAGAATGATATCGCGGGCGCTAATAAAGAAATGAAATGGCTAGAAAAGAACGCTACAAAAAATGCTTTTATCGAGAACTTAGCAGCGCGCATTGAAGTTGTGCGCAATAATCCACAAGCTGCAGCTAGCCAATATGCAAAAGCATTAGCACAGTTTCCTAACCACCGTTCATTAATCTATGGCTATGCAGAGCATTTTTTAGCAGTGAATCAGCCAGATAAAGCCATACAATTGGTACAACAAAAGCAAGCAACTTTCCCAGATGATGCATATTTATATGATATTTTAGCCAAGGCATATAACGCGAAAAATAAAAACTTACATCGCTTTCAAGCGCAAGCTGAGTCATATTATCGTAAATACAATCTTAAAAAAGCCATTGAGCAAATGGAGTTTGCAGTTAAAGCTAAAGATGGAAATTTTTACGAACATTCAATTGTTGAAACTCGTTTAAAAGAATTTAAGCGCATGCTAGAAAATGAAAAATTAGCAGATGAGAGATTAAGTTAATGCAAATCAAAGATACCAATCGTAGAGCATTTCTTGGTGTCATGATGACGGCCTCGCTCGCCGCACTGCTGTTTCCTTTCAGGGCAGTAGCAGCGTTATGGAACAAAGCTGCGTTTGAGGCAAGCCAAATTGATAAAGCGCAACAAAATTTAGGTGTAAATGATGAGCGCTTGAGCAAAGAAATAGACATAATTGCACCAGACCGTGCAGAAAACGGTGCCATTGTGCAAGTAGAAGTAAAAAGCAAGGTGCCAAATACAGAAGCAATCGCTATTTTTGTAGAAAAAAATCCAACCGCATTAATAGGTAACTATATGTTCTCGAATGGCGCACTGCCGCATATTGTGACGCGTATCAAAATGGCTGAAACATCAGATATCAAAGTGGTGGTAAAAGCTGGTAATCAATATTACTCAAACACAAAAAATGTTATCGTGCTTGAAAACGGTTGCGGTTAAGGCGCAAATTCTATGGAACTTAACATGAAAATGCGTGCAAAATTAATCGGTGATCACACTGAAGTCAAAGTGATTATGACGCACCCGATGGAAACCGGTCGAAAAAAAGATGATTTAGGCGCACTAATACCAGCGCATTTTATTCAGCTAGTCACCGTAACACTTAATCAAGAACCTGTATTAGAAATGCAATGGGGTACGGGTATTTCTAAAAACCCATACCTGACTTTTTACTTAAATAATGCCAAAGTTGGCGATAAAGTCGGCGTGACTTGGCACGATAATTTAGGTGAAACTGCCAGTGCAGATGTAACAGTTTCGCAAGGCTAATTTTTTACTGATAAATTTTTCCAATAAAGAAACCATGATGAGAACCGAATCCAGCGCCACCCCACAAACCATCTACCTTAAAGACTACACCCCAGCGCCATTTTTAGCGCAGTCCATTTCTCTAAATGTTGCCTTGTTTACAGAAAAAACTGTGGTCACTTCAACGGTAGATTACGTTAAAAATCCAGCAGGGGTGAGCGCAGATTTGGTGCTCAATGGCGACCACCAAACTGTGATGCAAGTACTGCTAAACGGGCAAGCGTTTAGTGATTATGTGATTGCCGATGGCAAAATGACCATTGCCAAAGCGGCGAATATAAATGGTGGAAAGTTTGCGCTCACTATCACCTCAGAGATAGACCCAGCCAATAACACCGCGTTGGAAGGTTTGTACCAATCACAAGGCAATTACTTTACCCAATGCGAAGCCGAGGGGTTTAGAAGAATCACCTTCTTTCAAGATCGCCCCGATGTGTTGAGCGTATTTAAGGTGCGTATCGAAGCCGATAAAAAAACGCATCCTGTATTGCTCTCCAACGGTAATTTGATGGCTGAAGGTGATTTAGAAAGAGGTCGCCACTTCACGGAATGGTTCGACCCATTCCCCAAACCTTGTTATTTGTTCGCGCTGGTGGCGGGTGACTTGGTGCATATTGCGGATAGCTTTACCACCTTGTCTGGTCGCGTCGTCGATTTGCGTATTTATGTGCGTCCAGGCGATGAAACCCAATGCCATCACGCCATGGAATCGCTCAAAAAATCCATGCGGTGGGATGAAGAGACCTACGGGCGCGAGTACGAATTAGATCGTTTTAATATCGTCGCAGTAAGTGACTTTAATATGGGCGCGATGGAAAACACCTCA
>CAYXHH010000157.1:0-3548 GCA_964464725.1 uncultured Methylotenera sp.
TGGGAAGGTGCGCATTAATGCAAAACTTCGGCATCTACATCATCGGCGATGAAATACTTTCTGGCAAACGCCAAGACGCGCATTTAACTAAAGTCATCGAGCCACTTTCTCCACGTGGCTTGCAGTTAAGCTGGGCAAATTATTTGGGTGGTATTCCAGCCTGAGTTGAGCGTATTAGTAAAACTTAATACGCCTTAAGAAAAGTCTATCATACGACGAAATGCGCTTTCTCTTATTATCGCCTTAATCAATCAACAGCTTAGGCTGGTCAGATTCTGCCTAACCTTAAATACACTTTGCCCTACGTTGGCAAACAATTTCATACGACCCTTCAAACCCATTTAACTCTTCAAATTTTTTTGCTATATTTTCCTAAAGTCAGACGGAGCAAAGGTGGATTATATGGATATCTTCAATATGCTTAGTGCGCAAATGCAAGGAATGAAGCTACCCCTGTTCGCGGTAAGTTTAACTGCTGTCCCACGTGCAAATACACCCGTACTTTTAATGATGTATTGGCATGGCTTTCGCAAAAGCATCATTCCTGAGTTACCCGAAATGCAACCTATGATACAGCCTGTCCCCGGCTCAGCACTGCAAATCAATCAAGATTGGCGACGGTCTGAAACGCTCGAGCATGCTGTGTTAGATGCCGCTTGGCAGCTTGGAGCTTGGGATGTTAAACGAGAGGAACACCGCGCTTGTAACACAGTTGGCGCATCAACCCAAGAGGCAGAGGAGTGCAAGCAAGCGTTTGGGGTTTATGATAACAACCATGACTTTTTGCCTTTGCTGACAGAAGCGCCAGATCAAGAAGATATGCTTCAGCTAGGCGCAAAGGTTGGTTTCGTTCGATGGTTATTTCGCCCAGTTAATGGTGGTTTATGGCAACAGACTGCAGATGATGATACGTTAGATGAAAATGGAAGACGCGCACCACCTTGCCCTGTTGAGCCACAAGCTCTTAAAGGTGGAAAACTTTCCCTTACTGATTACAGGCTTGGAAAAGTTAATCGAATCATTTTGTTATAAATAACGTAAAAAAATTTATTTTTGCCCCTTGAAATTCTAAAAACCGCTCTTATTTTCCGTTTTGTAGCCATCCGGCTACCTCAAATTTCGCACTGGGGGCAAGATTGCCAGCGCGCTTGTCTCCAGTGTTTTATTGTTGATTTTATTCGCAAAGGAGATTGATAAATGGAACTACGTCCTTTATATGACCGCGTCATTGTCAAGCGAGTCGAACAACAACGTACGACCGCTTCAGGCATTGTGATTCCCGATACTGCCGCAGAAAAGCCCGAACAAGGCGAAGTGATTGCTGTGGGCAAAGGCAAACAATTGCAAGATGGTAGCTTACGCGAACTCGAAGTCAAAGTTGGCGACCATGTGTTGTTTGGCAAATATGCGGGACAAACTATCAAGTTAGATGGCCAAGAATACTTGGTCATGCGTGAAGAAGACATCTTAGGCATTATTGACGGTCAAGCCGCTGGCTTGAAAAAAGCCGCGTAATCGCACTTTATTTAATACCTTTTTTAAATTGCTTTTTGATTAAAGGAGATATTTAAATGGCAGCAAAAGAAGTTAAATTTCATGATGGCGCACGTAGCCGTATTGTTAAAGGTGTGAACACCTTGGCAGATGCAGTCAAAGTGACATTAGGCCCAAAAGGTCGAAATGTATTATTAGAGCGTAGCTTTGGTGCGCCTGTGATTACCAAAGACGGTGTATCGGTTGCCAAAGAGATTGAGCTCAAAGATAAATTTGAGAACATGGGCGCACAAATGGTGAAACAAGTGG
The DNA here is from genome assembly GCA_964464725.1 of uncultured Methylotenera sp. Classification (GTDB taxonomy): domain Bacteria; phylum Pseudomonadota; class Gammaproteobacteria; order Burkholderiales; family Methylophilaceae; genus Methylotenera_A. The sequence goes on from CAYXHH010000157.1 coordinate 1,804, forward strand.
CCTCTAAAACGGCTGATATTGCAGGTGACGGCACTACAACTGCAACTGTGTTAGCGCAATCGATTGTGCAAGAGGGTATGAAATATGTCGCCTCAGGCATGAACCCCATGGATTTGAAACGTGGTATCGACAAAGCGGTGGTGGCGATTGTGGATGAACTGAAAAAACTGTCTAAACCTATCACTACCAATAAAGAGATTGCGCAAGTAGGTGCGATTTCTGCCAACTCCGATGCTGACATCGGCAAAATCATCGCCGATGCCATGGACAAAGTGGGCAAAGAGGGTGTGATTACGGTAGAAGAAGGTAAGTCTCTGCAAAATGAGCTAGAAGTAGTTGAAGGCATGCAGTTTGACCGCGGTTATATCAGCCCTTATTTCATCAACAACCCTGACAAGCAAGTGGCGGTGCTCGATGACCCAATGATTTTGTTGTATGACAAGAAAATCAGCAATATACGCGACTTATTGCCCACATTAGAAAATGTAGCAAAAGCCAACAAACCATTGTTGATTATCGCTGAAGATATTGAAGGCGAAGCCTTGGCGACTTTGGTGGTTAACAGCATGCGCGGTATCTTAAAAGTGGCTGCCGTAAAAGCCCCTGGCTTTGGCGACCGTCGCAAAGCGATGTTAGAAGACATTGCGATTTTAACAGGCGCGACTGTGATTTCTGAAGAAACAGGCATGCAACTTGAAAAAGTGGAAGTGGCGCACTTAGGCCGTGCGAAACGTGTTGAGGTGCAAAAAGAAAATACCATCATCATCGACGGTGCAGGCGACCAAGAGAAAATCAAAGCACGTGTGAAAACTATCCAAGTGCAGATTGAGGAATCCACTTCTGATTACGACAAAGAGAAACTGCAAGAGCGTGTAGCAAAACTCTCTGGCGGCGTAGCGGTCATCAAGATTGGTGCTGCAACTGAGGTCGAGATGAAGGAGAAAAAAGACCGTGTGGACGATGCGCTACATGCTACACGTGCCGCAGTGGAAGAAGGTATTGTGCCAGGCGGTGGCGTTGCTCTGTTGCGTGCACGCAGCACCATGCCATCCTTAAAAGGCGACAATGACGACCAAGAAGCTGGCATTCGCATTGTGTTGCGTGCAATTGAAGAACCCTTGCGTGCGATTGTTAAAAACGCGGGTGAAGAACCATCTGTGGTGGTATCAAAAGTCTTGGAAGGCAAAGGTAATTTTGGCTATAACGCTGCCACTGGCGAATATGCTGATTTGGTCGAAACCGGTGTGGTAGATCCCACCAAAGTCACGCGAACCGCTTTGCAAAATGCGGCTTCGATAGCAGGCTTGATTTTGACCACGGATGCTACCGTGGCAGAACTGCCTAAAGAAGAAAAAGCGGCAACCCCCGCCATGCCAGACATGGACTACTAACCCTATCTGAGAGTGATTGGGTGTTAACGTCCAACTCACTCCTCAATAAACTTCGTAAGTAGTTAAAAACTGAATCCCCCATGTTGTTATGCAGCATGGGGGGTTTTATATGCCTTTGAGCAATGCCATTGATTGGCCAATATCATATTGTCTTCACCTATCATTTTTTAGTCGACAAGTTGGGATTTTCTGGTGTTAAAACTGGCATTTACTAGAGCATCCTTGGTATTTTTAGTTTTTTTACTTTCTTTGTTGCGGCAGTACGATGCAGGGTGTGGCAATGTCAGTTAAAATTAATCTTATGAAAAACTTCGGCATCTACATCATCGGCGATGAAATCCTTTCTGGCAAACG
>CAYXHH010000158.1:0-3498 GCA_964464725.1 uncultured Methylotenera sp.
AGCAAACGCATCGGTTCCGGCATCTTGATTCAAAGTGCCGACAACCATGACTTGCAAATGAGCGATATTAAAGTGGTCACCAAAAAACAACCGACGCCATCCCAAATGGCAGATTTGCTATTTGCTTGGAATGTGGCGAAATACGTGAAATCCAACGCCATTGTGTTCTGTGGCGACGGCATGACCTTGGGCGTAGGCGCAGGCCAAATGAGCCGTGTGGATAGCACCAAAATTGCCGCAATTAAAGCGCAAAACGCGGGCTTGAGTTTGCAAGGCGCAGTGGTCGCTTCTGATGCATTCTTCCCGTTCCGTGATGGTGTGGATGTGTTGGCCGATGCAGGTGCGAGTTGCGTGATTCACCCTGGCGGTAGCATGCGTGATGAAGAGGTGATTGCAGCGGCTGATGAGCGTGGATTGGCGATGGTGGTGACTGGGATACGTCACTTTAGACATTAATTTAGGTGCGTTGGGTATAAACAATGAAAATTCTTGTGATTGGTTCTGGTGGTCGTGAACATGCACTGGCATGGAAAGTCTCGCAGAATAAAGAAGTTTCTCGTGTCTACGTCGCACCTGGAAATGCTGGCACTGCTACAAACCCAGACATGATGAATGTGCCGATTACTGATGTAGCTGAACTGGTTAAATTTGCCAAAGATGAACAAATCCATTTAACGATAGTTGGCCCAGAAGCACCGTTAAGTAAAGGCGTGGTGGATGCTTTCCGCGCTGCTGGCCTAAAAATATTTGGTCCAACCAAAGCGGCTGCACAGTTAGAATCCAGTAAGGATTTTGCCAAAGCCTTTATGATGCGACATGGCATCCCTACGGCTAAATACGAAACGTTTAGCGATGCAAAAAAAGCACATGATTATGTGAATGCTAATGGTGCACCCATTGTGATTAAAGCTGATGGCTTAGCGGCAGGCAAAGGCGTGGTAGTCGCCATGACTTTAGATGAAGCACATGGTGCAATTGATGCCATGCTCTCGGATAACAAATTGGGCGATGCTGGCGCACGTGTGGTAATAGAAGAGTTTTTAACAGGCGAAGAAGCTAGCTTTATGGTGATGGTAGATGGTAAAAACATTTTACCTCTCGCCACCAGTCAAGATCACAAGCGCTTACTTAACGCTGATCAAGGTCCGAATACTGGCGGGATGGGCGCTTATTCGCCAGCGCCTGTGGTTACCCCACAAATTCACGCTCGCGCATTACGCGAAGTAATACGTCCAACAGTGGAAGGCATGGCTAAAGACGGCATCCCCTACACGGGCTTTCTATATGCTGGATTAATGATTTCACCCAATGGTGAAATCAAGACTTTAGAATTTAACTGCCGCATGGGTGACCCAGAAACACAACCAATTATGATGCGATTAAAAACTGATTTGGTGAGCTTGGCAGAACATGCTGTGAATGGCAGTTTGGATAAAGCGGAAGCAGAATGGGATAGACGCTTTGCATTGGGGGTGGTGATGGCAAGCGCCAATTACCCCGAGACACCAAAACTAGGTGACGAAATTACTGGTTTACCTAAAACTGTCGAAGATGGTTATGTGTTTCATGCGGGCACCACGCTTAAAGACGGCAAAGTTGTCACCAGCGGTGGTCGCGTTTTATGTGTAACCGCCTTAGGTGAAACCGTCAAATTTGCCCAACAAAAAGCCTACCGTCTAGCAGAAGAAATCAAGTTTGATGGTGCGCAATATCGAACAGATATTGGCTACAGAGCAGTTAAGGGTTAATTGATTTTGAATACCCAAGCGGTTTACGATTACCTGCAAGGCCTACAAGCCCGCATTATCGAAGCAATTGAACTTGTCGATGGAAAAACCTTTTTGCATGACAGCTGGCAACGCCCAGAAGGCGGTGGTGGCAATTCTTGCATGTTAGAAAATGGCAATGTATTTGAGCGTGCAGGCATTGGTTTCTCGCACGTGTTAGGCAACAAACTCCCACCTGCCGCTAGTGTCGCGCACCCGGAAGCGGCTGGTAGACCTTGGGAAGCTATGGGCGTGTCGCTCGTATTTCACCCTCGCAATCCCTACATCCCCACTGTGCACATGAATGTGCGTTTTTTTGTGGCAAAGGCGCAAAACAATAAAGAGCAAGATATTTGGTGGTTTGGCGGAGGTATGGACTTAACACCCTACTATGGCTTTGAAGAAGACTGCGTTCACTTTCACCGTGTCAACAAAGAAGCCCTTGCGCCTTTTGGTAACGATTACTATGCCAAATTTAAAAAAGAGTGTGATGAGTATTTTTACTTGAAGCACCGCAAAGAACCGCGCGGTATTGGCGGTGTGTTCTTTGACGACTTTCACGAACTAGGCTTTGAACAAAGCTTTGCGCTACAGCGCGCAGTCGGCGATGCCTTTATTAACGCGTATTTGCCTATTGTGCAACGACGTAAAGACGTCCCTTACAGTGAGCGTGAACGCGATTTCCAAGCCTATCGCCGTGGTCGCTACGTAGAGTTTAATTTGATTTTCGACCGAGGAACCATTTTTGGCTTACAATCCAATGGACGCACCGAGTCTATTCTGCTTTCTATGCCACCGATTGTGAAATGGCGTTACGATTGGAAACCCGAAGCAGGTAGTCCAGAATCTAAACTGTACACTGACTTTTTGATCGATAAAAACTGGGTATAACCATGATGACCTCTGTAAACGCTCAAACACCTGCACAACAACTATTGACGTTTATTGATGCCAGCCCAAGTCCATGGCATGCGGTGGAAACTACCAAAGCCATGCTAAACGCCAACGGTTTTAAACCACTGATTGAAAACCAACCTTGGCAATTTAGAAAAAACGGTAAATATTATGTGGTGCGTGATGGCGCATCGATAATTGCCTTTATTGTTGGCGACAAGCCGATTGCTGAGACAGGGTTTAAAATCGTCGGCGCACATACCGATTCTCCAGGACTACGCCTCAAACCCAAAGCCGCAATGGCTAACCAAGGCATTGCACAGTTGGGTGTAGAAGTTTATGGCGGCCCAATTTTAGCCACCTTTACTGACCGCGATTTAAGCCTTGCTGGACGAGTGATGGTAAAGACAAACGATAGTATCACTAGCCATTTTGTACTTTTAACCGAGCCGTTGGTGCGTTTGCCCAACCTCGCCATCCACATGAACCGCGAAGTGAATGACAAAGGTTTGGTGCTGAACAAACAAACAGGCTTGCCTTTGATTTTTGGCTTTGCAGCAGACACCGCGCAAGCGCATGACTTACTCACACAAGCTTTAGCCAAAGCCATAGATGTACAGGCGACAGACATCCTCACTTGGGATTTAAACGTCTACGACACCCAAGCAGGCGTGTTATGGGGACTAAACCAAGAGTTTATTGCAAACAGCCAATTAGATAATTTGGCCTCATGCCATGCCGCGATAGAAGCGCTGATTGCAACTCACAAACCTGAATCCACCTGTATTTGTGCCTTATTTGACCACGAAGAAGTCGGCTCAGAAAGCGCCACGGGTGC
>CAYXHH010000159.1:0-3420 GCA_964464725.1 uncultured Methylotenera sp.
AAACTATCACAATCTAATTCGCATGTGGGCAGATACTTAACGCGTAAATGACCTCAAAAAACGCTTTGAATCGTTTCGATTTACTGGTCTAGCGGTGGGGCAACTTTGAGCAATTCTTCAATCGTAGTTAACCCTGCCGCAACCTTTTCTGCACCGTTAAGCATCAACGGTTGCATACCTTCTTGATAAGCTTGCATTTTAAGCTGAGCCAAATCAGTGTGTGGCGTAATCAGTTTACGTAATTTGGGTGTGATGGTGAGCATCTCGTAAATGCCACTACGACCACGGAAACCAGTTTTACGACATTCGAGGCAGCCAACTGCTTTCATCACTGTTGTTGGTTTTGGTGCTTTAAATGGATGTGTGATAGATGCCCATTCTTCGTCGGTAATCTCATGCGGCGCTTTACAGACTGGGCAAAGTGTTCGCACTAAGCGTTGCGCCATAATACCTAGTACAGTTGAGTGTATAAGGTAAGACGGGACACCTAAATCTAGCAAGCGTGTCACTGCCGAAGGGGCGTCGTTGGTATGTAAGGTAGAGAGTACCAAATGCCCAGTGAGCGCCGCTTGAATCGCCATGTCAGCCGTTTCAATGTCGCGAATCTCACCTACCATAATAATATCTGGGTCTTGCCGCATCAAAGTGCGAATGCCATCTGCAAAAGTAAGCCCAATATTGGTCTGTACTTGCATTTGGTTAAATGCAGGTTCCACCATTTCAATTGGGTCTTCTACCGTACTTACATTGACTTCGGGTGTGGCGATTTGCTTTAAGGTCGAATATAAAGTGGTTGTTTTACCAGAACCAGTCGGGCCAGTGACTAAAATAATACCGTTAGGCGCTTTCGTCCATTGCGACCATAAGGCAGATTGCCGTTGTGAAAAACCAAGCTGTATAAAATCTTGCACAATCACATCTGGAGTAAAAATCCGCATCACCAACTTTTCACCAAAAGCAGTTGGCATTGTCGATAGACGTAACTCAATTTCTGTGCCGTCAGCCGCTAAGGTTTTAATACGGCCATCTTGCGGGCGCCGCTTTTCTACCATATCCATACGCCCAAGCAACTTAATGCGGCTGGTAATCGCATTCATGATGTTGCTAGGTAACTGATAGACTTGATGCAGTACGCCATCAATTCTAAAACGCATGGTGCCCATATTACGGCGCGGTTCCAAATGGATGTCGCTGGCGCGTTGTTCAAACGCGTATTTGAGCAACCAATCTACAATATTCACCACGTGTTGCTCATTGGCATCTAGGTTTTTATCTTTACCTAACTCAATCAGCTGTTCAAAATTCTGTACACCTACAATTTGACCAGCTTTGGCAGTATTTGCTTGATTAATTGACGATGCAAGATTGTATATTTCTGGTAAATAGCGGTTGATTTCTAGGGGGTTAGCTATCACTAACTTAATCGTTTTACCTAAAATGCGCTCTAAATCAGGAATCCATTCGGTTTGGTATGGTTCGGCAGTCGCAATGGTTGCTTCATTGCCTTTAATGGCCAAAGGCATAATTTTCAGGCGCTCAGCATAAGCTTTGGACACCATTTGTGCAGCCGAAGTAAAATCAAGTTTGAGTGGATCAATATGGTAGTAATCAAGTTCTGCCTGCTCGGCGAGCCAGCGGGATAAATAATCAACCGTTAATACACGGTGCGGCGGACGTAAATCTTTCCACTTTTGCTCCCCAATAATAATGATGGGATGTAAGTTGGAGCTATCTAGTTTTCTATCTTTGTAAAGTTTTTCAGCTTGGCTTTTATCGAGTCTGTGATCGTTTACCAGCATGCGCAGTACGTCACCAAGATTAAGTTTGCCTTTCGCTTTTGCCATACTTACTGGTTTAATCATTGTTTGAGCTCGTATTTATTTTTATAAACTTATTTTTTTGATATTTAATCATTTATGCTATTTGATTCGCATTGATAAATCAATGGCCCGAATGTGCTTGGTGAGACTGCCGATGGAAATTCTATCTACTCCTGTGAGTGCAATATCACGCACTGAGTTCAAATTCACATTGCCAGAAGCCTCCAGCAGCGCGCGTTTATTCGTGATGCGAACCGCTTCTTTCATGTCTGACATACTAAAATTGTCTAGCAAAATGCTATTTGCGCCTGCATCAAGAGCTTGCGTAAGCTCATCAAGGTTTTCCACTTCAATTTGAATGCTAATATTTGCGTTAAGTGCACGCGCAGCGTTAAGCGCATTGGCAATGCTTCCAGCAGCGGCAATATGATTTTCTTTGATTAAAATGCCGTCATAAAGCGCTAAACGTTGATTCATGCCGCCGCCCACGGTCACCGCATATTTTTGTGCCAATCTTAAGCCTGGCAAAGTTTTACGCGTATCTAAAATCTCTGCTTGCGTGCCAGATACCGCCACCACATACATGCGGGTATGCGTCGCAATGGCTGACAGCATCTGCAAAAAATTTAACGCGCATCGCTCAGCAGATAGTAATGCGCGCGCGTTACCAGAAATCTCGCATAGCAACTGGTTGGCAGAAACTTTTTCACCTTCGTTGATCATCCATTTAATTTGGGTATTTGCATCTAGCGTTTTGAAACATGAGTTCACCCAATCAATACCACAAATAATGGCGCTTTCGCGCGTGATAATCGTCGCCACAGCTTGTTGTGTTGCGGGGATTAACATCGCAGTAAAGTCGCCAGCGCCAATGTCTTCTTTTAAGGCATCATTTACATTTTGTTGTACCAAGGTGTTAAACGCATCAGAGCCACGCGGATATTGTTGTATAAATAGAGGAGTAGTCATATTTGCATTATAATGCAGATTAAGTATTTAATTACGCACACAAAATAATGAAACTACTCTACACAGTCAACAGCCCCTATGCCCGCAAAGTGCGCATCGTTGCGATTGAAAAACATATCGATGTGACGCTACAAGAAGTTAATTTAAGTGACCCCGATTGCCCTGTAAAAAATTTCAATCCACTCGGTAAAGTGCCTGTGTTGATTTTAAATGACGGTGAAAGTCTATATGACTCACGTGTAATCGTGGAATATTTAGATTTTCACACGCCGGTTGCGCGCTTAATTTCGCAAGACCACAGTGCAAAAATTCGGGTACGCCGCTGGGAGGCGCTCGCGGACGGCGTTTGCGATGCAGCAGTCGCAGTGATGTTAGAGGGAAGAAAGCCGTTAGAGCAACAATCGCAATCGCATATCGATAAGCAAATGGATAAAGTGACACGCGGTTTAGAAGTACTCAATTTGGATATTTTTAAAAAGAAATGGTGCGTGAATGAGACGTTTGGCTTGGCGGATATCGCACTGGGTTGCGCGTTAGGGTATATTGATTTGCGGTTTAAGGATTTGAATTGGCAGGAAAAATACCCAAATTTGGCGAAGCATTATAGTGTGTTGGTGAAGAGACCGAGTTT
>CAYXHH010000160.1:0-3409 GCA_964464725.1 uncultured Methylotenera sp.
CTAAATCAAATTCTACAAGAAAAATCGCGCTGGATTTTAAACAAATTACAAGCGCGCGAAGCAAACCAAGTTGAAAAAATACAATGGCAGGATGGCGAACATTTATTGTATTTAGGCCAAGATATTCAGCTCAAAATAATCAAAGATATTAAAAAATCTACGCGCTTTGAAAACGCCGAGCTAATAATACATGCCCCAGAAGCCAATATCCAAGCGGTCTGCAGCCGCATGGTGTTGATGTGGTATAAAAAACAAGCTTTTTTAGACTTTTCACGCCGCTTAGAAATTTTATCTGCCAAGCTTGGTGTACCCACACCGCCACTCACGCTTTCTAATGCGCAATCACGCTGGGGTAGTTGTAATAGTCGTGGTGAAGTACGTTTAAGTTGGCGTTTGCTTCAAGCACCGCCTCATATTATTAACTATGTGATTTGCCATGAACTGGCACACCTAAAACAAATGAATCATTCACCCAAATTTTATGCGGTGCTAGAAAGTTTGTTCCCCAATCACAAAACCGCAGAAAAAGAGTTGAAGCAACTCTCTCCGCATTTACATCGTATGGGATAACCGTTTAAAACTAGGCTGCGCCAAGTTGAATTGGTGCGATTTGAATGAGTTTTTTTGCAAACTCTTGACGTTGCTCGGCGTGTGCTTCTTTTATACAGGCTTTTGCGCAACTCACACAGCGGCCACATTCTGTGCCCACATTAAGTTGCTCTTTTAAGTGCTTAACCGTTTTAGCTCCATGCTTTACTGCTTGGTAAATCTGGCGCTCAGTCACTGCATTACAAACGCAAACGTACATATTTTCTCGTCTATTGATTATTAATGATAATTATTATCATTCACGTTAACGTTGTCAAGTGAAATCTGGTTGACTGATGACGTAAAAAAAGCCATTTTCATGGCTTTTTTCTAGAGATACTGCGCTGTAACCCTTATTCAGCGCCGATTTGCGATTGCAGATAATTGGGTAAGGTCACATCTTTAATTAAGCTTTGCTGGGTTTCTAGCCAATCTATCGTTTCTTCGCAGGCTTCTAGCAACTCGGTGAGCAAGTCGCGCGTCACAAAGTCTTGCAGTTTTTCGGCTTCGGCAATCGCCTCGACTAATTGCGGATGTTGCACTTGTTTTTCAAATGACAAATCACCCTTTAAACACTCCACCACATCTTCACCAATCAATAATTTGCCTAAGTTTTGTAAGTTTGGCAAACCATCTAAAAACAAAACACGCTCTATGACTTTGTCCGCCTCTTTCATCACGCGGATGGATTGTTTGTATTGGTAATCGTTGAGTTTTTCTAGCCCCCATTTTTTAAACATGCGCGCATGTAAAAAGTACTGGTTAATGGCTGTTAACTGGTTTTTAAGCACTTTGTTTAAAGTGATAATTATTTGTTTATCGCCTTGCATGGTTTTCTCCGCTAGGTTGATGCTGAGCTATTCGTTAGTTTTGTTAAGCAGGATTGCCGTTACTCATCTGACTTTGGCAGAAATTCTCAATACCCACCAATTTAATTAAATTCAGTTGTTTTTCTAACCAGTAAGCATGGTCCATCTCGGTATCGTCTAATTGCACTAAAAGCATTTCACGCGTCACAAAATCTTGCGCTTTTTCACAGGCGTCAATCGCCTTTTTAAGCGCTTTTACTACGTGATATTCAAGCGCCAAATCTGCTTCCAACATGGATTTCACATCTTTACCAATGTTAAGTGCATCGCGCTTGGCGACGTTGGGTTTGCCTTCTAAAAACAAAATACGCTGGATTAGGGCACGCGCATGCTCGCGCTCGTGTAGCGATTCATGCAAAATGTGTTGCGAGATGGCTTCAAGCCCCATGTCCACGTACATTTCACCATGAATCAGGTATTGATCTGAGGCGGAGAGTTCTCCCGTGAGTAGCTCATTGAGGATTTCAATGATTTTTTTATCGCCTTTCATTACAAACTCCTAAATTTTAATGACAGACACTATGATACAGACTATTTAAAATAATTCAAATAAAAAATTATTATTAGTGTTTGATTTTAAAGGGATTTTAAAGAAAAATCGCAATGAAAATGATTCGCACTTAACTCTCAAAAAGCGCTAATTTTTCTTAAAATCTATAAACTAGAATGACTACAAACATTCCTAGCCACTTGATTTGTTTTGTCTCAATTGTAAATTTTTGCTTGAATTTAAAAACCAAAGTCGAAAGTATGTTAAGTTACTTCTGTTGTATCTTTAAAGTGATGTCAAAATCGATTACATATAGGGAGCTATCATGAATTTTATGGATGCAGTAAAAGTTTGTTTCAATAAATATGCAGATTTTAATGGTCGTGCTGCCCGCCCAGAGTTTTGGTGGTTTGTTTTATTTTGCGTGATAGCTTCACTTGTACTAGAAATTGTGGGTAGTTATGTTTCATGGGCATTTTCACTTGCAACCTTAATCCCTTCATTATCTGTTGGTGCACGCAGATTACACGACGTCAACAAAAGCGGTTGGCTACAGTTGTTAGCGCTAATCCCGATTTTGGGTTGGATCTATTTGATTTATGTGTGCGCGCAACCTGGCGACGCTGGCGAAAATCCTTATGGTGCGCCACCTGCCAACTAAACAAAAAAGGGAGCGCAAGCTCCCTTTTTAATTGATTGAATGATTTAAGCTAAAGCAATTTTTTAATATCATTCGCCATGTCGGCAGGTTTTTGCCCATAACCCATGTAGTAACGCACCTTGCCTGTTTTATCAAACACATACAGACCAGAACTGTGGTCGATGGTGTAATTATTAGGCGAGTCTCCAGGTACTTTAGAAAAGAAAATTTTATAACTGCCCAAGGTTTCTGCAGTTTCTTGCAAACTACCCCACAGCCCAATAAAACGTTCATCAAACGATGGCACAAACTGCGCTAACACTTCTTGTGTGTCACGTTGTGGGTCTAAGGTCACAAACAACACTTGCACTTGGTTTGATTGATCGCCCAGCAATTTCATCACATTTTTTAAGTCATTCATGGTGGTTGGGCACACATCTGGACAATGCGTATAACCAAAAAACATCACCACTACTTTGCCTGCAAAGTCACTCATGGTGCGTCTTTTGCCAGTGTGATCCGTCAGGTTAAACGCTTTAGCAAACTCTGCACCAGTGATGTCCGTTGCCACTAAAGGCGCATCTGTAGCAGATGATTTTGCGCCATCGCAAGCAGATAAAATGAGCACAAATGTCAGGATTAAAGTCTTTGCGAATAGATTTTTCATGGTTTTTAGTCGTTAAGTCGCTAAATTAATCAGGTTTTGATTCTAACATAGGCAATAAATTCATGGCTTAGTTTACAATAACGGTTTTACAAAATCGTTTATAAGGCACTTAATCACATGGCAATACCTAGTTCTATGGCAGACCGCGACGGCGT
>CAYXHH010000161.1:0-2036 GCA_964464725.1 uncultured Methylotenera sp.
TTGATAAGAAAGTACTTTGATGTCTGCAATAATGCCTCAAACTGTGAGCAAGCATACCGCTTTTAAGAAACTGCCCGTCGTTGATATTTCATTGTTATTTTCTCCTAATTTAGCAGACCGTATACTAGCAGCAAAAGAATTAGGTAAAGCTGCTAGAGATGCTGGATTTTTGTACATTGTTGGGCATGGAATTCCTGCAAGACTAATCGAAAATCTAAAAACACGCACATCACTGTATTTTGCTCAACCCTTAACAGAAAAAATGCGCGATTATATTGGCAACTCTGCAAACCATAGTGGGTATGTGCCAGAAGGTGAAGAGCAATATCTTAACGCGAAACCAGATTTAAAAGAGGCATATGATGTGGGGTTTGACTTGCAAGACCCCACAAAATTTAGACCGATGTTGGGGCCAGACCGCTGGTCGGAATTTCCAGGATTTAAAGAAGACGTAAAAGCTTATTATGATGCGGTTTTTGCGTTAAGTAATGTGTTGTTTCGCGGTTTCGCACTCGCACTCGATTTACCTGAAGATAGTTTCACCAAGCTGATTTCTGCACCGCCAAGTCAGTTAAGACTTGTGCATTATCCATTTAGCCCAAATGCGCCAGAAGATAGACCAGGTATAGGTGCGCATACTGATTACGAATGCTTTACTATTTTATTAGCGACTGCAGATGGGCTAGAAGTCCAAAATGGTGCAGGGGAATGGATTGATGCGCCTGTGATGGATGGCGCATTTGTGATCAATATAGGCGATATGATGGAAGTATTAAGCAATGGGAATTTTGTGGCAACGATGCATCGTGTGCGCAAAGTCAAGCAAGAGCGTTATTCGTTCCCACTATTTTGCGCTTGTGATTACGATACTGTGATTCAGCCTGTTCCAGCACTACTTACGCCAGATAAGCCCTCACGCTATGAGCCAGTGATTTGCGGTGAGCATTTATATGCTCAAACTATGCAAACGTTTGCTTATCTTAAAAAACGGCTTGCAGATGGTAGTTTATCCTTACCTAAAGGAGCGAAAAGTTTGTCGTCATTTGGTCATCAGGCGCAAAAAAGTAAGAACTTGATATGACATTAAATGAGCTTATTAACCAGTATAGTCAACCCGCTCAATCAGGCGTTCCTAATTGGTTGTTAGGTTGTTTTAGGCGCTATTCCATTAGCTTTGCGGATGGCACGACGGATTTAAAAACACAGGTATTTTGGTTACAAAGCCGAAATTTCACAATTGATATCCGTATGCCAGTTGAATCGGAACAAGTGAGTTTCAAATCGCTAGATGCTTATACTGAGCAAGAATTAAAGCAACTTGCTAATTATGAAGGCTTTTCTGCCACCACAGATTGGGATGGAGAATTACTTAGTTGGCGCGACGCGGACGCAGCCTTGCAAGTGCATAACCGTTGGACAGAACCCGCTATATTAAAGCGCGTTGGCAATTGCATGGTTGAGTTTTGCCCAAGTGATGCCTATGTTGAAGATTGGCGTGCGCAACCCACGTCTGCAGGGCCGCTAGTTGGATTGCGTTTATTGGAAGAACGCGAGCTGGCAACTGGCCAGTTGCGGCATAAAGGTGGTGGTTTAATTGTATGTGGAGATTATGCCGGATTGGTATTAGGGCGCGCTGAAGCTATTAGCAAGCCATCAGAAGAATCCACGCTGGCAAGTATGGTGATGCTAGCAAGGGCAGATAACAATCGCCTAAATCAGTTATTTAACTTTGAAACCTCATTCGCTAAAGGTTCGATAGACAATGGTTTTAACGTGACGCTGACAACAAAAGCTAATCGTTTAGGTAATACGATTTTTCCATTAGATGGCTTTGAGCCTCCACAGAAATATCAATACGCAACATTAGGTGAAATCGACATCATTCGTCAAACGTTGATGATAGAAGGCAAAACTTGTGAGCGCCTTTTTATGATAGATACCATAGAACCGCATGTTGAGTTCAGCCAAAGCACAGCCGTTTCAAAAGATACTGCCGATTGGTTTAAGCGAGAATCCGCGACATTAACGCGCTATAC
>CAYXHH010000161.1:2136-3400 GCA_964464725.1 uncultured Methylotenera sp.
TGCAACCAATGTGAAGCATTTTCTAAGCCTTTAAAAATAGCTTTCGGGATTTCTCGCGCTAATTGTTGACCATCTTCAGCCTTCTGCCACGGGTCTTGCATACCCCATAACACCAATGTATTAGCCTGAATACTCCCATGACGGTCTACCAAGGCCATGGTTTGGTTAGCGTTTAAAGCAGATGCATTTCTGATTAAACTGAGCTTACCTTCCTCGCTTGCCCATGGTGCGATGATGCCTTCACGAAAGTTAGCGGTGAGGCGTTCTTTGTTAAAAATACCTGCCGCTAAACTTTCTTCTAATACATCTGTTAAGTCTTTGATTGGGCGTGGTTTCCAGCGCATCGGATGACCAAAATCTAGCATGTCGTCATCAAAGCGGTCATAGCATACAGAATTAGTAATCACTAATCGATTCACAATATGTGCGTGCTCAATCGCCAAAATAAGCGCAACTGCGCCGCCTGTATCGTGCCCAACTACATCAACCTGTGAGATATGAATTGCTTTAAGCAAGGCTAAAATCATTTTGGCTTGATCTTGAAACGAGCGATCAAAGCAATCTCGACGATCAGACCAGCCATGTCCCATGAAGTCGGGCGCAACCACGCGATAACCAGCATCTACTAAAATCGGAATGACTTCATGATAAAGAAAGCCCCAAGTCGGTATGCCATGCATGAGTAAAATCGTGCCAAGTTTGTTTTCGCCAGCATCAATGTAACGAATCTTGATAGGGATATGCGCTGCCTGACCTGCTGGGAGCGTGATCTCTAATTGCGCATCTTTAAATGCTTGCCATGAACTTAGATTTTGCATATTAATTTTCTTTGACAATCTTATTAATAACTCAAGATAAGTGAGTCATTTAAAGTATGTCTATATGTAAAAAGTTAATCAATAAAAAATGACAGGATAAGCAAAAAATGTAAAACATCTCATGCACCTGATTAGAATAAAGGCACTAAATTGGTGCGCGAATAATATGCGTTATTTTTTATTAAGGAATAAAATGATAATAACATCATGATTTATATAGAATATTTTTAATAAAAGTTAATGGCATGCTAATTGCATTTAAACTTAAACGAGAAAGCGGTTTAATTTAGCATTAACCGCTACAAGTTATACCAAAGACGACTAGGGTTCCGACTTTGTATTTATGAAGTGCTGGTCCAAGAGTTGTCGGCCACTAGTAAACGGCTACACGGAGGGATAAAAGCCCGGGAGACTGCATTTAATCGATGCCGCCTTCTCGACTTTTA
>CAYXHH010000162.1:0-3290 GCA_964464725.1 uncultured Methylotenera sp.
GGATGATTTTGCATAGCTGTTATTTTATATGGCTATATCCAATCACTTTAAAATATTTTCAATTTCTTTGTCGTCAAACCTTAAATGAGTGCGTTTTGCTAGGTAAGGGCAGCAACTTAACCCTTTAAATAACCTAAAAATGGAGAACAGCATGAAAAAAACTTACATTCTGACACAAACTTTATTTGCGCTTTTACTTTCAGCCAATGTCATGGCTGAAGATGTGCAACCAACCGTTGATTTAGATAAACGAGGCGACCGAATTGAAGAGCGTTTAGACAACCGTGGTGATCGTCGAGAAGAGCAGCTAGACAAAAAAGGTGATCGCATTGAAGAGCGTTTAGATAACCGTGGTGACAGAATTGAAGACCGCTTTGACAAACGTGCTGATAGAGCTGAAGCGAATGGTCATGAACAACGTGCAGAACGCTTAGAAAACAAAGGCGATAAAATTGACCAACGTTTAGATAAAAGAGGCGACCGTATTGACCAACGTTTGGATAAAAAAGGTGCGCGCAAAGACAATCGTCTAGACAAAAAAGGTGAACGCATTAATAATCGCTTAGACAAGCGTGCCAATCGTCGCAAGTAATTAAAAATGCTAAGTAAAGTGCTATAGGAAACATCAGCCGTGCTCAATAGTGCCATGCGAAAGATAAGCGCAAACTAAAAGTATTACAATGGAAATAGCTATCTAATGGAGTTATTTTTAGCCGAAATTCAAGGCCGCGCCTTTCGCATGGCACACTTAGCCACGGGTAACCGCGACGAAGCTTTAGATATTGTGCAAGACGCCATGATGAAGCTAGTACAAAAATACAGCTCGCATGATAAGGCCAGTTGGAAGCCACTTTTTTACAGCATACTTGAAACGCGTATTTTAGATTGGCATCGTCGCCAACAAGTACGCAACCGTTTTAGAACTTGGTTGCACTGGGATGCAGATGACGACGAAACGGAAGATGCACTTGAGAAACAACCTGCTGAAGTCAACAGCATCCCAGATTTTCAGTTACAAGATGCGCAATTTATGCAGAGTTTAGAGGTCGCATTACAAGCTTTACCACTGCGTCAGCAACAAGTGTTTTTACTGCGCCTTTGGGAAGGCCTAGACATCACACAAACCGCGCAAGCCATGCAATGTAGTGAGAGTAGCGTTAAAACACATTACGCACGTGCACTAGAAAAACTGCGTGAAGCATTAAAGGATCACCAATCATGAATGAACCATTAGAACAAACTAAGCTGGAAGACCGCATTAAAGCGAGCCTAGAAGAAAGCGTTAACAACTTAGATGCGGACACCCAACAGCGCTTAAATGCGATTCGTCGCGCCGCGCTTAACCAGCCAGCTAAAGAAAATTGGTTTAAGCCAAGTTGGTTGAAGTTTAATGGCTGGATTCCTGCCACCAGCTTGGTTTTTTGCAGCGTGATTGCATTGCTGATAATTCTACCTTCGCATCAATCCACCCAAACGACAGACCTGCCTGACCAAACGGCGATGTTGGAGTTATTGGATAATCCAGATGAGTTAGACGCCCTGAGCGACCCTGATTTTTTGATGTGGGTTGAAGAAGTGAATGGTGAAGTTGGTGCACCCCATGCGGTTTAAATTCAGCATATTTTTAATGACATTAAGCCTAATTCAATCGGTACAAGCGGCCGAAAAAGAGGCTTTACCTATGGATTTAATCGAACTATTAGGCGAACTTGAAGATGAAGATTTAGAGAGTTTAGACGAAGAATCACTCAATACAACATTACATGATGCAAAAGCATCCGCAAACAAGCGAACGAATGGACCCATACGATCAAATGAACCCAGACGAACCAATGAAGTTGGAGGTCAATAATGACTGATATTTTAAATACTACTTATTACCAAAGTGCTAAGTTGATAGCATGGCTAGGGTTGAGCTTAATTTTAGCACTCACTAGTCTACATGGGCATGCCGAAGGCATCGCATGGGAACAGCTAAGCCCACAACAACAAGAAACACTTAGTCCCATGAAAGACAAATGGAGCACGCTCACACCAGAACGCCAAGAGAAGCTAACCAAAGGTGCAGATAAGTGGGCAAATATGACCCCTGAGCAACGTGAGCAAACCAAAGAAAAGCTAAATCGGTTTAAGAACTTAAGTCCAGAAGAAAAAGAACTGGTTAAAGAAAGAATGCGGGAATTCAGAAAACTCCCACCAGAAGAGCGTAAAGCCTTGCGTCAACGTTGGAAAAACATGGACCCTGAGCAAAAAGCGAGATTTAGAGAGCGCATCAAAAATATGAATCCAGATGAGCGAGAAGCATTTCGCCAAAAAATGCGTGAGCGCAGACAACGTAGAAATCAGCAGCAATAAGGATTAAAACTGGATACTCAGCCTAAGTGTTAAGAGTGCTAAAATAGCCACTTCGCAACTTAACGGTCGCAAGAGGCTTATTTTGGCAATTCAATGGTACCCGGGTCACATGACCCAAGCCCGCAAGAAAGCGGAAGAAACCATGGAGTTTACCGACATGGTGATAGAAGTACTTGATGCGCGCGTACCAGAGGCTTCACATAATCCCATCATCAATGAAATGCGTCTGTTTCGGCAGCGGCCTAACCTCAAGATTTTAAATAAAGCTGATTTGGCAGACCCAAAAGTGACAGAAGCTTGGCTCAATTATTTTAATAGCCAACCAAACACTAAAGCTGTTGCCCTTTCTTGCAAAAAAGCGGGCGATGCAAAGAAAATCCCTGCGATATGTCGTAAGCTTGTTCCAAATCGTGGCACGCATTTAAAACCACTACGTGCGCTAATTATGGGCATTCCTAACGTAGGAAAATCTACGCTTATGAACGCCCTACTCAACCGCCGTGTAGCAAAAGTGGGTGATGAACCTGCGGTCACAAAAAGCCAACAACGTTTTGATCTGGATGCCACTTTTAGCATTACCGACACACCAGGCATGATGTGGCCAAAAATTGAGTTTGAATCGGATGGTTACATGCTTGCAGCCAGCCATGCCATTGGTAGAAATGCTGTGATAGATGAAGACATCGCTATATTTTTAGCCAATATCTTACTTAAGAACTATCCTGAACTCATTAATGCACGCTATAAATTGGCTGACATGAAAATCGATATTGCAATGATTGATGGTATTGATTTGCTTGAAGCGATTGCCAAAAGACGAAGCTACAAACGTCATGATGGATTATGGGATATGGAAAAAACAGCGATGGCTTTTTTAACTGATTATCGAAGTGGTGCGATTGGTCGTGTGAGTTTAGAAAGCCCGCAAAGCCGTG
>CAYXHH010000163.1:0-1540 GCA_964464725.1 uncultured Methylotenera sp.
AAAAATTAAGGTGCTTGAGGTGTTAAGTTTTTAGTTAACTTGGGTCTGACACCAATTTCTAATACGCCACCATCACCTCATTACGCCTTAAAAACGGCAACGTCCACGGTGGGTTGTAACGGGCAAGTTCAGGCTCGCCAATGGGTGTGATTTGTTTGCTCTTTAACCAAGCTAATAGTTCAGCCGTTTTTTTGGCGGTTTTTTCTTCGCCAGCCAAGCCAGAAAAACGCAAAACTGCAACATTGCTAGCGGGAATAGCGCGCAAGGTCACCGCGGGGTTATTGGGCTTGGGTAAAGTTTCTAAGGTATATTTGCTGGGCATCACAAAATACATGCGCCATTGATTTTTATTATCTAAACCAGCCTTGGCTTGCATACCAACAGGTGCAGTCATGCTAATTTTTTCGGATTTAGGCGCCATGGTCACGGGTGCGGTCATGCTGATCTTTTCATTGCCACCTGCGCGCGCTGTGTTGTTGCCAAAAATATAATCTGCAATCCGCTTAAACCCTGCGCTAGAAGCATCATCCAAATCGCCATCTACCAAGGTTTCTGCGACCACCATAGGCGCATAAGCGCGCAATTCAAAATCGCCTGATTTTTCAATCACGGTATATTTAGGCTCTTCAGTTGCCATGGCAAAGTTTGCAATCAATAAAAAAACGAACCCACATAATAAGCCTAATTTCACAAGTTACCCCAAATAATTTTTAGTGATACGATACATCTCGTTTGAGTCTAAATATATGAATAGATTCAGTACAAAAAGGTTATTGCTTAAACTTATCGTTCAACCTAAAATTAAATTGCTAATTCATTAAGGGAGTCAAAATGGTTATTCATAAACAAGTCATTTCCGCAATTTTGGTCAGTTTTTTCTATTTGTCATATTCCGCGCCTGTTCTTGCTGAAGAGCCATTCAACGATGGTCATGTAGATGAACATGAGCATCATCATGGCAAAGACGGTCACGCGGATGAACACGAACATCACCACGGTAAAGATGGCCATGCAGATGAACATGAGCACCACCATGGCAAAGACGGTCACGCGGATGAACACGAACATCACCACGGTAATGACGGTCATGCAGATGAGCATGAACACCATCATGGCAAGGGTGGCAAAAAAAGCAAACATGAGCACCACCATACTAACTAGCACAATAACTAAGGAGAATACTTTTGAAAGCACTTAAATATGCATTCGTCTTACTTTGCCTAATTTGCACTAACGCCTTTGCAGAAGGCTCATGCGCCAAATATGTCTCTGTACGCGAATATGACAACAACAAAGACAACGCAGAAGTAGCCCGTATTGCACAAAAAGAGTTTTTACCTCTCATGCAAAATTTGCCAGGTTTTATCAGCTGGGAGCTCATTACCGTCAGCAAGAAAAAGCTTATCACCATCACCAGTTTTGATAACAAAGAATCGATGGATGAATCTGTCAAAATTTCTAAAGATTGGGGTAAAAAAGCGCTTAAGCATTTGGTGATTGCACCAGCTGAAATCAACAACGGCGAAGTGATTGCCACTAG
>CAYXHH010000163.1:1640-3274 GCA_964464725.1 uncultured Methylotenera sp.
GAAGCTTTATCCATGCGGCTTCCAGAGCATTAGTTTTTGCTCGCACTGCATGCAAAAGGCGATAGCACTTTATAGGCTGACCCTATTGGTTTAAGTGAGCTTCCACATGCTCATATTTAATCTTATAAACCATAAACACCACCACCGCAACATTGCCAACTAACACCAATAACTTCAACCAAGAAAACTGCTTCAAAACTTCAAACACCTCAATTGGCAAATACAAGCCACCAGAAATCACTGCAATCCATTGTCCCCAGCGCAGATTAAACCATAATCCATAAGCTTCTAAGCAACGCAAACTGGCATAAAAAAATGCATACAAAGCAAACAACCAGATTTGCTTATCGCCCACATGGCTCGCCAATTGTAAAAAGAAATGTGGGTAATGTGTTTGCGGGTCTAAATGCAAATGCAATAGCAAAGAGACGGCAACTGCCTCAATATTTTCATGCAAAAAAGCAAGCAAGCCAAAAGCGGCCAACAACATTGCCACGCCCTTTGCCGCTTCAAAGATTGCGATACCACGCTCTGCTTTATTTTTTACCATCTATACCCTATCCATTTTTTCTTTGCCTGTTGAGTTATTTTGTGGAGGCAGCTTTTACTTTTCACAATTCATCATCTCTAGTGTCAGAATAACGATTGAGATTGTATCGGTTAGTGCTTGATGCTGTGAAAATTTTTAAACTGAACAATGACTGACTGCAATGCTATTTTTCGCTCAACTTAAGTTTAAAAGCATTGTAGTCAAAATCGTATTTTCATCGTTTAGACTATAAGGGTTAAGCCAATTTCTATGTAAAAAAGGGGATGAATATGCGCGCTAATTTCAAATTGATTGTTTTTATCTTAGTCAGCGTGTTAAGTATGAACGCCCTTGCAGATGGCCCTTTGCGTGACTATTTAAGAGAAAAGCGCGACGCGCGCAAAGCCGAGCAAACGCAACAAAACAACACCTTAACTGCAGGTGACTACACTTTTAGCCTACAGCACCAAAACCAGACGCGCCAATACATGGTGCATATCCCCAAAAGCTACCAGCCCAGCCAAGCCGCGCCATTGGTGTTATCGTTACATGGCGGCGGTGGCAATATGCAATACCAAGCCAACGACGACTATTACCAACTGATTTCAAAATCAGAGCAAGCGGGGTTTGTTGCAGTGTTTCCAAATGGCTATAGTCGTTTTCGCAATGGCAAACTCGCCACTTGGAACGCAGGCATTTGCTGTGGCAAAGCGCGTGATCAACAAATAGACGATGTTGGGTTTATTAAAGCCGTGGTGGCCGATATCAAAACCAAAGCCAATATCAACCCCAAGCGCATTTACGCCAATGGCATGTCTAACGGCGGCATGATGGCATACCGCCTTGCTTGCGAATTGAGCGACACCGTTAGCGCGATTGCCTCTGTCACCGGCACCGACGGCACCCAACAATGCACGCCCAGCAAACCAGTCTCAATTTTGCACATTCACGCGCTAGATGACGACCACGTGTTATTTAACGGTGGCTCTGGCGTGAGCTCAAATACGCATGCAGATTTTGTATCGGTACCCAACACCATTAAAAAATGGGTCAACCTCAACGCCTGCAACTCCACCCCGCAACGCGTATTAGAAGTAAAAGGCGC
>CAYXHH010000164.1:0-3220 GCA_964464725.1 uncultured Methylotenera sp.
CAAGCCATCGAGTACGAGACCCAATGGCAAATCGAGACACTGGAAGACGGTGGCACCATACAGCAAGCTACTGTGCTGTTTAACCCAGACACAGGCGAAACTCGTGCCATGCGTAGCAAAGAAGAAGCTAACGATTACCGTTACTTCCCCGACCCTGACTTGTTGCCGTTACAAGTGACCGAGGCGGATAAAGCCCGTGTGCAGGCTAACATGCCAGAGTTACCACAAGCGCTGCAAGCCAAGTTTATGAGTGAGTACCAACTCTCAAGCTATGATGCCAGTACACTGACCTCATCAAAAGCGCTTGCCGATTATTTTTTTGCAACGGTAAACTCGGGCGCGGATGCCAAGCAAGCCGCCAACTGGGTCATGGGTGCCGTATCAGCTAAATTGAATGCAGATGACAAAGCCATTGCCGACTCGCCTGTGAGCTCAGCTCAACTCGCACAATTGCTAAAACGCATTTCAGACAACACCATCAGCAACAATGCTGCTAAGCAGGTGTTTGAAGCACTATGGGCAGGCGAAGGTGAAGTTGACGCGATTATTGAAGCCAAAGGCCTTAAGCAAGTATCAGACACAGGTGCGATTGAAGCGATTATTGACGAAGTATTGGCACAAAACCAAGCCATGGTTGACGAGTTTAAAGCTGGCAAAGAAAAAGCCTTTAATGCCCTAGTTGGTCAGTGCATGAAAGCCTCAAAAGGTAAAGCTAACCCAGCCCAAGTGAACGAACTATTGAAGAAAAAGTTAACGAGTTAACGTCTATTTAGCTATAGCCGATTGAGTCGCTTCTTCAGAGTTACTAACCGGCGCACCAGCCGCTTGTTTAAGTGAAATATAACGTTCTTTGTCGGCAGCAAAATTTTTCTTGGTCACTTCCATCGCAAGTTTTCGATCTGCTATTTGTTTATCAATTCGCACAGATTGTGCGATGGCATCCTTAAATTCGGTGTCTAAATTAGCAGGTAAGGGTTTGTTGCGTTTTTTAAATCCATCCGCAGTTTCTTTATTTCGTGCTATTCGCGCAGTGACATTTTCTTTTTGGGCAGTAAGACTTGTTAAGGCTGCTTTGTCCATTTCTAAACTACGCTCACGCGCCAAATCGATTTCATTAGGGTTACTGTAAGACGCCAATAAGATTTTATCTTTGCGCGCTTGCTCTACTTTTTGCTGGTTTTCAGCTTCTGAAACAGACGCTGTAGGAATGTTATTTTGTTTAACAGTGACACCACGATCATTAATTTCGCTATTTTTACGGCCAGCATATTCAGGCGGTAATTTATCACCATATTGTGTTACGCCGTTGCTATCTACCCATTTTACAATTTTGCCTGCGTGGACAGTATTTAAAAACGCTATATTTAAAAATAGGGTTGCACTTGCAAATAATACAAAAGTACTTTTTCTCATTTATTTAATTGGCTATGCCATACTGTTGTTGATATTGCTCAATCTTAAGCAAGTGCTGTGCCATATCGCTTTGATTATGCACGAATTTTAATAAATCGCATAAATTAGCGATGCTGCATACTGGTAGCCGATGTAAAGTTTCTACCTCTTGAACGGCAGAAAGTTGTCCTAAACCTTTCTCTTGTCTATCGAGCGCAATCGCTACACCACAAGGATTGGCGCCACTTTGCGCAATAATGTCCACGGATTCACGTACAGACGTCCCTGCAGAAATTACATCATCAATGATCAGTACATTGCCTTTGAGCGGCGCACCGACTAAGGTGCCGCCCTCTCCATGGTCTTTGGCTTCTTTACGGTTGTATGCATAGGGATAATTGTGACCATTTTTGGCAAAAGCAATACTAATTGCGGCAACCAAAGGGATGCCTTTGTAGGCAGGGCCAAACAGCATATCAAATTGAATTTGTGATGCTTGGATGCTATTCGCGTAGAATTCACCTAGTTTAAGTAAGCTTTCACCATCATTAAATAGGCCTGCGTTAAAGAAATAAGGACTTAAGCGTCCCGCTTTGGTTTTAAACTCACCAAATTTTAACACCTGCTTTTTTACCGAAAACGCTATAAACTCTTGGCTTAAATCTGACATGGAAATATTTTAAGAAAGTAAATATGCGCATTATAACTGCGAATTTGAATGGAATACGTTCTGCCGTGAATAAGGGCTTTTTAAGTTGGCTACGAACGCAAAATGCCGACGTCATTTGCTTGCAAGAATTAAAAGCGCAAGCGTCGGATATGACATCAGACATGCTCGCGCCAGAAGGTTATTTGGGGTATTTTCATTATGCTGAGAAAAAAGGGTATAGCGGCGTTGGCATATACTGCAAAAGCAAGCCAGACCAAGTGATTGTGGGATTGAATATTAAAGATATTGATGATGAAGGCCGTTATTTAGAATGTCAATTTGGTAATTTAAGTGTAGTTTCACTTTATCTGCCAAGTGGTTCAAGCGGAGAAGATCGTCAGGCTTTTAAGTTCAGTATGATGGAGCGGTTTATGCCACATCTGCAGGCGCTTAAAGCCAGTGGGCGAGATGTGGTCGTGTGTGGCGATTGGAATATTGCGCATCAAGAAATTGATTTAAAAAACTATAAAGGCAATAAAAAGAATTCAGGGTTTTTACCTGAGGAGCGTGCTTGGATGACGCAATTGTTGAATGATGTCGGCTGGGTTGATGTTTACCGTAAACTGCATCCAGATACTACTGATGCTTGTTACACATGGTGGAGCAACCGCGGTGCAGCTTATGAAAAAAATGTAGGTTGGCGCATCGATTACCAAATTGCGACGCCTAACTTGGCGCAAAAAGCAATACAAGCCAGTATTTACAAAGCAGAGCGCTTTAGTGACCATGCACCACTCATTGTCGATTATATGCTGTAACTTACATAGGTGATTTATGGTCAAAGCCGCGTGTAGACGAATTGGAATTTAAAACGTTAGTCAATGACTTTGAAAAATGTAGATTAACATGAAACGTTATTATTCTTATTTGGCCATCAGTGTTGCAGCATCCTTGCTTGTGCCGCAAGCATTTGCTGATAATGCGCAAAAGGAGTCTGAGCAGCTTCAGGTCACAACAGAGAAAATTGAGCCCAAAAGTGAGTTAAGTCGTGATGCTCAGGAAAGCACCAATACTAATAAAGAAACACAAACCCTTACTGAAATCGAAGAAGATTCTCTAGATCCAGTAGAAGATATCAGCAGCTTTTATTCGGATATCGATATGCGCATGCAGTTAGCA
>CAYXHH010000165.1:0-3215 GCA_964464725.1 uncultured Methylotenera sp.
CTAAAGCGTTAATGTTGAGGGTTCATTAATTTAATCATTCAATTCAAGGTTTTATGGCAACACCCGCAAAAAACGCGAAGGTTAACCCTGTTAGCGCGCAAACCCAATCTGAGAGCTTAAGCGATTCTCACAAAAAATCTACGCACGATATCAGCGGTGCGGAGATCGTGATCCGCTGCTTAAACGCCGAAAAAGTCAAATTCGTGTTTGGCTACCCAGGCGGTGCTGTGTTGCATATCTATGATGAAATATACAAACAAAACGGCTTTAAGCACGTGCTTGTTCGTCATGAGCAAGCGGCTGTGCATGCTGCCGATGCATTTAGCCGTGCAACGGGTGAAGTTGGGGTTGCCTTGGTAACCAGTGGTCCAGGCGCGACTAACGCGATTACTGGTATTGCCACAGCATTTATGGATTCTGTACCACTAGTCGTGATTAGTGGACAAGTGCCTGTCCCAGCGATTGGCTTAGATGCATTCCAAGAAGTCGACATGGTTGGCGTGACACGCCCATGCGTTAAGCATAATTTTTTAGTTAAAGATGTGCGCGACATTGCTGTCACCATCAAAAAGGCTTTTTATATCGCTTCTACTGGAAGACCTGGCCCTGTAGTAGTCGACATTCCAAAAGATATTACCGCGCATAAAACCAGCTTCCATTACCCGGAATCTGTGGAGATGCGCTCCTACAACCCAGTATTAAAAGGTCATAGCGGACAGATTAAAAAAGCGATTAAGCTCTTATTAGAAGCTAAGCGCCCCATGATATATACCGGCGGCGGTTTGGTGCTAGGCGACGGCGCTGCAGAGCTAGTCAAGATAGCAAAAGCACTTAACTTCCCTGTGACTAATACCCTAATGGGTTTGGGCGGTTATCCTGCAACCGACCCACAATATGTCGGCATGCTTGGGATGCATGGTACTTATGAAGCTAACATGGCGATGCAGAATTGCGATGTATTGCTTGCGGTAGGAGCACGTTTTGATGATCGCGTGATTGGCAACCCAAAACATTTTTTAAGCCAGAAACGCACCATTATTCATATTGACGTTGACCCATCTAGTATCTCAAAACGGGTAAAAGTAGATGTGCCAATTGTGGGGCATGTGCAATCTGTGCTCACAGAGATGAATACACTTTTAGCAGCTGAAATTGCCGAATCAAAAGTAGGTAAGCCAAATATTGCTGATTGGTGGACACAAATTAACGAATGGCGCAAAGTACATGGTGGTCGCTACGAAGCATCAGATCTCGTGATTAAACCGCAATATGTGATTGAAAAGCTTTGGGAAGTCACCAAAGGCGAAGCGTATATCACCTCTGATGTGGGCCAACACCAAATGTGGGCAGCGCAATATTATAAATTTGACAAACCACGCCGCTGGATTAACTCAGGGGGCCTAGGCACCATGGGCGTAGGCTTGCCTTACGCAATGGGCTGTCAATTTGCCGATAAAAATGCGCAGGTGGCTTGCGTGACGGGCGAAGGCAGTATTCAAATGAATATTCAAGAACTTTCGACCTGCGCACAATACGGCTTGCCGATTAAAGTGATTTTATTGAACAACCGCTATTTGGGCATGGTGCGCCAATGGCAAGAGTTTTTCTACCAAAATCGATATGCAGAATCTTATATGGATAGCCTGCCAGATTTTGTAAAACTGGCGGAATCTTATGGTCATGTCGGTATGCAGATCACCAAGCCTGGAGATGTAGAAGGCGCTTTAGTTGAGGCTTTTGCTAAAAAAGACAGATTTGTGTTTATGGACTTTATTACAGACCAAGCTGAGAACGTATTCCCGATGGTGGAAAATGGTCGCGGAATTTCTGAAATGATATTAGGCAAATCGCATGAGGAGACGAAATAATGAAACATATTATTTCTATTCTGATTGAGAATGAAGCTGGGGCGCTTTCACGCGTAGCTGGGTTATTTTCTGCGCGTGGTTACAATATTGAATCTCTCACAGTTGCGCCCACAGAAGACGCCACGATGTCACGTATGACAATTGTCACAAGCGGTTCTGATGAAGTGATAGAGCAGATCATTAAACAACTTAACAAGTTAATCGACGTGATTAAGGTGCTTGATTTGAATGACGGTAAACATATTGAGCGCGAGCTCATGTTGGTCAAGGTCAAGGCGACGGCACCCTTTAGAGAAGAAATGAAACGTATGTGCGATATATTCCGTGGGCGCATTATTGATGTTGCAGACGGCAGCTTTACAATCGAGCTTACAGGCTCTGGCACTAAACTCGACGCTTTTATCGAAAGCTTAGATAAAACCGCCATCTTAGAAACCGTACGTACCGGTGCCAGTGGCATTGGTCGTGGCGATAGAATTTTAAAAATATAGTATTAAAAATTAAATTATTACAACCAATTGTATTTAAGGAAAAAGCAATGAAAGTTTATTACGACAAAGACGCAGACTTAAGCATTATTAAGGGCAAAAAAGTAACGATAGTTGGTTACGGCTCTCAAGGTCATGCACATGCAGCCAATTTAAAAGACAGTGGCGCTACCGTCACTGTAGGCCTGCGTCAAGAAGGCAGCTCATGGGCTAAAGCTGTGAATTCAGGCCACAAAGTGATGAACATTGCAGATGCTGTGAAAGATGCAGATGTTGTGATGGTACTTTTACCAGACGAAACGATGGCTGGCATTTACGCGGCTGAAGTTGCGCCAAATTTGAAAAAAGGTGCAGCAGTTGCTTTTGCACACGGTTTTAACATTCACTATAACCAAATCGTGCCACGTGCCGATTTGGACGTGATTATGATTGCGCCAAAAGGCCCAGGTCATACTGTACGTTCTGAATACTTAAAAGGCGGTGGCGTACCAACACTCATCGCGGTTTACCAAAACACCTCTGGCAAAGCCAAAGAAATCGCATTATCTTACGCAGCAGCTAATGGCGGCACAAAAGGTGGCGTGATTGAGACTGACTTCCGTGAAGAAACAGAAACAGACTTGTTCGGCGAACAAGCGGTATTGTGCGGTGGCGCGGTTGAGTTGGTAAAAGCTGGCTTTGAAACATTGACTGAAGCTGGTTACGCACCAGAAATGGCCTACTTTGAATGCTTACATGAGTTGAAATTAATTGTCGATTTAATGTACGAAGGCGGTATTGCGAACATGAATTACTCAATCAGTAACAACGCTGAGTACGGTGAGTATGTGACCGGTCCTAAAGTCATTAGTGACCAAGC
>CAYXHH010000166.1:0-3214 GCA_964464725.1 uncultured Methylotenera sp.
TTGGCGCCCTCGACACGAATCGAACGTGTGACCCTCCCCTTAGGAGGGGGATGCTCTATCCACTGAGCTACGAGGGCTGTTAAAGCTAACCGTAGTATTTTCTCATAATTATTCAGTTGATTTTTGTGTTTGAAAACTATTTAATGTTTAAACACTCTTAATCAATGAGTTTAGACAACATTAAATACTATGTTCATGAAAATTGTATTATTTAGCGCAATTCTAGTTATCGCCTTTTTTGCCTACCGAGCATTTGGCATGAGTGGGCAAGTACCTAAAACAGGCAACAAAGCCCCTGAGTTTAGCTTGCCCGATGCTAACGGCACGACAATCAATTTAACAGGCTTACAAGGCAGTTGGGTGGTGCTTTATTTCTACCCAAAAGATGACACACCAGGCTGCACCAAAGAGGCTTGTAACTTTAGAGACGATATGCACAAGCTCGAAAAGCTAGGTGCAAAAGTGATAGGCGTGAGTGTGGACGATGGTAAAAGTCATGCTGACTTTGCAAAAAAATATAGTTTACCTTTTCCGCTATTAAGTGATAAAGACGGCTTAGTGGCTGATAAATATGGAGCGCTGACTGATCTAGGTGCGATTAAACTGGCAAAACGGTACACTTTTTTGATAGACCCTGACGGCATATTAAAGAAAGCTTATTTAAATGTAGAAGCATCAAAACATTCACAAGAGATTATTGATGATTTAACTTTGTTACAAACTCACCATACTTAACGTTATTTGGAGCTTAAAAATGTCAAAAATTTTACTTTCAGCATTACTAGGCTTGTTGTTAACAGCCTGTGCCAGCCAATCACAACTTGCAAAAATAGAACCTCATGAATGGACAGAGTTAAAATGTAGTGGCTTTTTAACTTGGCACGATTGTAGGCAAGAAGCACTTGCGATGTGCCCAAATGGATTTCATATGGTCGACCAATTTGAAAATATCACCATTCAACGTCGCGAAGTAAGCATTGCCTGCAAAAGTTAGTTTTACTCGAGCAAAAATTGATGCTCTGTAACCCGCATAGCCATTGCCTCATAGAGCATGTCTAACGATGTTGAAGTGTAAGTTATGTAATTATGAGATAAATCGTTTGGTGCCCGGAGCCGGAATCGAACCGGCACGACCTTGCGATCGAGAGATTTTAAGTCTCTTGTGTCTACCAATTTCACCACCCGGGCGGGAGATTACTGCAGAACTTATTGCGGTGCGTATTCTATCACCGTCGGCAAGTTTTTATAAGCTCAAATTTAGCTTTTTTTGCAGATTTGTGACTAAATAAATCTAAGTCCTTATTTAAAATGTCAAAGTTATTCATAAATAGTTGTCATAAAAATTAAGGAGGCATGTGCCTCCTTAATTTATTACTATAAGACGAACGCCCTACTTTTGACGAATTAGCTCAACGCGACGATTCGCTTTGTTTCCTTCTTTAGGGTCATTCTCTGCCACAGGGTAATCAAAACCGTAACCTTTTGCAGTTAAGCGTTTGGCGTCAATGCCATGTTTAATCAGGTAATCACTCACAGATTGAGCGCGCTTTTCAGAAAGTTTTTGATTGTAATCCGCTTTAGAGGTATCTCGTTTATCGGTATGCCCTGCCACCTCAACATTTGAATCGCCCCACTCTTTAAGCGTTTTAATCGCGTTATCCAACACTGGGTAAGAGATAGGTTTGATTTTAGCGCTATTGGTCTCAAACTCTACATCTGGTACCACTTTATCGCTTAAGACAATTGTTTCTTTAGGCGGCTCAACTGGTGTAACTGGTTTCTGTGAAATGGATAGCGGTTTTGCATCTGCTAATAAGGCTTCCTTGTCTATCACAATTTGTGAGGTTGCTATCGCTTGGCATATATTCTCAGTATCCATGTAAGCTTCACGATTCACTTCAGGTAAACCTTGACGTGCAGCACCAATTTTACTTAACAACTCGCCTTGACTAGCGTAAAGACGTGCATAAGCGTTTTTCAAATCATATTTTGTATTGGCGTAAGCACGTCTTGCCTGAAAGTACTCATTCTCGGTATCTAGCAAATCTAGCAAGGTGCGCTGACCAATATCAAATTGCTTGCGATAGGCCTCACGTGCATTTTCAATTGCTTTTTGGTGTCTATCTCGATAATCTAATTGCTCTTTAAGCTGTGTAATATCGTTATAAGCAATCGTCACTAATTGTCGAGTATCCACGCAGGCCTTATCGCGCTGATCTGCAGCTGTGTTCATTTTCTCAATAGTTTGGCTGACTAGCGCTTTATCTGAAAACCCATTAAATAAATTAAAGTTCATGGTGAGTTCTAGTAAATCAGCTGCGCTTGTACTATTTCGACCATCACTGCTAGTACCTAAGTTTTTGCGGGCTTGTAAATCAAGGCGTGGGTAATATCTTGCTTCTCTGGTTTTAACTTCGTCTTTGGCGGCTTGAATATCTTCTATGGTTGAGAGTATGTCTGGATTTTTAACATAAGCCACTTTGAGCGCTTCTGCCGAACTTGGCTCTACTCCAGATTTTTCCAGTTCAGGATCTTCTAACGTACTTGGTGGAAGCTCACCGTATAAACGTTGAATACGCGCTGTGACATCGTGCAAATTAGTCATTTCAGTCAACAAATTGGCTTCTGCTAACGCTAAACGACCTGCTGCTTGCTCTAGGTCTACTTTACGGGCAACCCCTGCATCCACGCGCTCTTTAATGCGATTATAGGTTTGCTGATGCACGACAAAGTTGGTTTTTGCGTAATCTGCTAATTGCTGAAAACGAAGCGTATCAATATAAGAACGCATAAACTCTTGCGTCGTATTTTGCATCGCACTTTGCAATTGATAATAACGTACGCGCTTAGCATGCCCCAAACGACGAACCTCGTTTGGTGTCGCGAGGCCATCAAAAATCATTTGGCGCAACACCAACTCATTATTCATTCTGGGGATAGCAGTACCATTACGTCTGCTAAACCCATTATCAATTTCTTCTTGATTACGGTAGGTAGAAACAATATCTGCTTTAGGAAGTAAACCACCAAAGGCTACATCCTGTTCGTAGCCAGCACCTAAGTATTCGTGATACCTTGCTTGTACCTCAGGGTTGGTCGAAATGACTTTCTCGACCATTTGTTTGAGTGGCACTAGTGTTTCTGCGCTTACTTGACCTGCAAAAAAAGAACTTAGCAGAGCAACTACAAATTTAATTTTCATGTTTCAACATAA
>CAYXHH010000167.1:0-3182 GCA_964464725.1 uncultured Methylotenera sp.
GCCATGCTAAAACGCCAGAAATTTTATTGGCGCAAGTATATGAATCTGGCATTGATGTTACTGAATATCTCGTGAGCGAAAAATATGATGGTGTACGTGCAATTTGGGATGGACAACAGTTAACGACTCGGCAAGGCAATAAGATTCAAGCGCCTATATGGTTTACCAAAGATTTCCCTAAAACGCCGCTAGATGGAGAATTATGGCTAGCAAGAGGTGAATTTGATGCGCTGTCAGGCACAGTGCGAAAAGAAACGCCTGTTGATGCGGAATGGAAAAACATATCCTATCTTGTGTTTGAATTGCCTAATGCGGCGGGTACATTTGCGGCGCGTGTTAAAAAGATTGAGGAAATCGTCGCAGCAGCCAAGGTTTCACATTTAAAAGTGGTTAAGCAGTTTAGAGTAAAAGACGAAGCCCAATTAAAGGCGCTACTAAAAAAGGTAGTTGCAACCGGTGGTGAAGGTTTGATGTTGCATCGCGCAGATGCGCCTTATGTCACAGGCCGTAGTGATGTCTTGCTTAAGCTCAAGTTGTTGCTGGATGCCGAAGCGAAAGTGGTCGGTTATACAAAAGGGCGGGGCAAATATCAAGGCAAAGTGGGCGCTTTAATTGTTGAAACGCCAGAAGGTATTCGTTTTAAGCTAGGCTCTGGCTTAAGTGAAGCGCAACGTGAAAATCCACCCAAAATCGGTAGTCTGGTCACATATACCTATCGTGATAAAACCAAAGCGGGCAAACCAAAATTCGCTAGTTTTTTACGCATACGGAACGAGTAAAAATAATTGCTCTGTAAGCCGCATGGATATTGGTCTGCAGGGCATCGATTTTAATGTTTAGTTTGCCAATCAAATATTACTTTACCAACAGATGCAGTTGCGCCACTTAACAAGGTTCCCCATGTCATATCAATCAATGACATCTGCAACGGCCAATCTTTTAATAAGGCTAAGTTTGTTAAGTCGTAGCTGGCGTAAATAAAAAATCCGAATAGTGCTCCTGCAACAAATGTACTTTTTACACCACGCGTTTGCATATTCGGTTTTACTGCATACCACATCAATCCAAATACAAACACCAAATAAAATAATGCGGCAAATAACAAATTAGGTTCAGGCGCCATGAGGTGACCAATACCACGCGCGTAAATGGGTTTGGCTAACTGGCTTAACCAGATTAAATCCAATATAAACATCGCGATGATGCTGACAAAATAGGCGGGGATGAGTTTGAGCAATTTACTTTCCTTACTTTGAATTTGTATTTTGTTGAGACATAGTGGATGCTAAATCATTCCCTAACCGAATACTAGTCACATGATAAAATGCGCTTCTATGATTTCTAGCTTCCAAGCCTCAACTTTTGCTAATTTTACGAGTGCCTTACAAACATGCATGTTGGTAGACCGCCATCCTTTGCGGCGCAAATGGTACGATTTGCAGGAGCTACAAAAACAAAAAGATGATAAATCTAATTTAAGAGCACAACGTCTGTTAGGTGAAATCGCACAAAAAGTACATCAGTCACAACAAAAGTATGCGGCGCGATTATTAGATTTACCCAAACCAGACTATCCCACAGAGCTACCAGTTTCAAGCCGTCGCGATGAGATTGCAAATGCGATCAAGCAACATCAAGTGGTGATTGTGTGCGGTGAAACCGGCTCTGGCAAGACCACGCAATTACCTAAAATCTGTTTAGAGCTTGGACGTGGTGTGGCGGGTTTGATTGGACACACACAACCAAGACGCATCGCCGCGCGTTCGGTAGCTAATCGTATTGCGCAAGAGTTGAACTCACCCCTCGGGCAGGTGGTTGGTTATAAAGTGCGTTTTAACGACAAAATTTCGGATGCAAATTACGTTAAGTTGATGACGGACGGTATTTTGCTGGCCGAAACGCAAGGCGATAAATTTCTGAACGCCTATGACACCATCATTATTGATGAAGCGCACGAGCGTAGCCTCAATATTGATTTTTTGCTGGGCTATTTAAAACAATTATTGCCCAAGCGTCCCGATTTAAAAGTCATTGTGACTTCGGCCACCATTGATGCTGATCGCTTTGCTGCACATTTTACAGGCGCGCCGATTATCGAGGTCAGTGGCAGAACATTCCCGGTCGAAATTCGCTATCGTCCTCTGGGTAAGGCCAGTTTTCGCGCCAAAGAAATTGCAGAAGCCGATAATGCGCAATTTGATTTAGACGACGATACGGTGTTTGGAATCAGCAGAAAAGCCAAAACAGAAGCACGCTGGCTGGAAGAGGATGACGAAGAAGAGGCTATTGAAGAGGCAATTCTAGATGCCGCGGATGATTTATTGCGGCAAGGCGATGGTGATATTTTGGTATTTTTGCCAGGAGAGCGCGAGATACGCGACGTTGCTGACCATTTACGTAAATATCAAGGACGTTCGCAGAAGTTAAAGCATATTGAGGTGTTGCCACTCTTTGCGCGCTTGAGTATTGAAGACCAGCAGAAAATCTTTAAAAGTCATAGCAGCCGTAGGATTGTATTAGCGACAAACGTTGCAGAAACATCGTTGACAGTACCTGGTATTAAATATGTCATTGATGCTGGCTTGGCTCGGGTGAATCGCTACAGTCCTCGCGCTAAGGTCGAGCAACTGCAAATTGAAAAAATTAGCCAAGCGGCCGCCAAGCAACGGGCTGGGCGCTGTGGTCGCGTCTCAAACGGCATTTGCGTGCGCTTGTATTCGGAAGAAGACTTTAATAGCCGCCCAGCGTTTACCGAACCAGAAATTCTGCGTAGCTCGCTAGCGGCGGTGATTTTGCGTATGGCGGCGTTGCGCTTGGGTGATGTGGCGGAGTTTCCATTTATTGAAGCACCAAGCTCACGTTTAATTGCCGATGGCTACTTATTATTACAAGAGTTAGGTGCGGTGGATGCTCGTCGGCAAATTACCGACATTGGCTTACAGCTTTCCAAGTTGCCACTAGACCCAAGGGTAGGACGCATGATTTTGGCGGCCAAACGTGAAGGCTGCTTAAAAGAAATTTTAATCATCGCCAGTGTGTTAAGTATCCAAGATCCGCGCGAACGCCCGATGGACAAACGCGAGGCAGCCGACAATGCGCATGCCAAGTTTGCACAATCTAATACATCTGAAAGTCTAGGCTCAGATTTTATGAGCTATCTCAAACTTTGGGATTGGTTTGAT
>CAYXHH010000168.1:0-3173 GCA_964464725.1 uncultured Methylotenera sp.
ATGAACAGACAATTAGGATATGTTATCCAAGCCTGACGGTAATCATTTTATGTCCAATTTACATGTAACTGAAATTAAAGCCTTCGTACCATCTAAAAACTTTGAATTATCTAAAGAGTTTTATAAAGACATAGGGTTTACCATGGCATCAGAAGGTGGTGGTGTTGCATACTTTCACTTTGAGGGTGCTAGCTTTTTACTTCAAGACTATTGCGCCGAAGGGTTTGCTGAAAACTTCATGATGCACTTACTAGTCGCTGATGTTGATGCATGGTGGGATAAAATTAATCAAAGTAATGTTGTATCCAAATATGGTACAAAAATTTGGCCAATTGAGCTACAACCATGGAAAATGCGAGACTTTTGTATAACCGACCCTTCAGGCGTGCTATGGCGTATAGGTCAGAATATTGAATAAAATCAACCAGATGAAAGACCAAAAAGCAGGCCAACTTCATCCATCATGGCAAGCCGTGATTGGCGATGAACTCGAAAAACCTTACATGCAGGCCTTGCGCGAATTTTTGCGTCAAGAAAAAGCCGCTGGCAAAACTATTTACCCACCTAGCCCGTTGATTTTTAATGCGTTTAACCATACCCCATTTGAACAAGTACGCGTGGTGATTATTGGGCAAGATCCGTATCACGGACAAGATGATAATGGTCAACCACAAGCGCATGGTTTAAGTTTTTCTGTTCCAAACAATATGGCTTTGCCGCCCTCTTTACAAAATATTTATAAAGAAATTTCGGCTGATTTAGGCGTTAAGATGAGCAAAAATGGTGATTTAACCCCATGGGCTGATCAAGGCGTGTTGTTATTAAACGCCACCCTCACGGTTCAGCAGTCACTCGCAGGCTCTCACCAAAACAAAGGCTGGGAGCAATTTACCGACGCGGCGATTGCGGCATTAAACAAGCAACGCACTGGCTTGGTGTTTGTATTGTGGGGCAGCTACGCGCAAAAAAAAGGCGCATTTATTGATGAGAAAAAACACCTTGTTTTAAAATCTGTGCATCCTTCGCCTTTATCTGCACATCGTGGCTTTTTTGGAAACCGCCAATTTTCGACCATTAATGAATATTTAATTAGTCAGGGTCAAGCCCCTATTAATTGGCAAATTTAACACCTGCATGGCCTAAAATATGCACTAAAAATCACCGAGAGATTTTTGTGCCTCTGCAAGCCTTATAGATATTGGCTTTCAGAGCAGCCTTGCCGATGTTGTATTGAATTGCATTATAATTGAATAAAAAAATGCCCCGATTTAAGGGGAATAAAATCGGGGCTAAATGCCTTTATAAGGCTTCCGCTCAGGGAGGAAAGAAGCGGAAAGATAACAACAACCTAAATTATTGTCACCATGCTATTAAGACGCACAAGCCCCTCACTTGGTTCACACTAAATTGTAATTTTTTGTATCATTATTTAATTAAATGTAAGTGTTTTAATGGGTAAGAATTTTAGGACTTCACGCTTAGTCATTCTGCACTTTCCCATGCGATAATACCGCTATGGATTCATCAACCAACCTACTTAACGGCCTAAACGATAAACAACTCGAAGCAGTTACCTTACCGCATCAATCCGCATTAATACTAGCTGGCGCGGGCAGCGGCAAAACCCGCGTACTCACCACCCGCATTGCGTGGTTGATTCAAACCGAGCAAATTTCGCCCATGGGTTTAATGGCGGTGACCTTTACCAACAAAGCCGCAAAAGAAATGCTGACGCGCCTCACCAGCATGTTGCCGATTAACACGCGCGGCATGTGGGCGGGAACTTTTCACGGTCTATGTAACCGCTTACTGCGCGCGCACTATCGCGAAGCAGGCTTACCCAGCACTTTTCAAATTTTGGACACCGCAGATCAGTTAAGTAGCATCAAACGTCTGATGAAACTGATGAATGTGGACGATGAAAAATATCCACCCAAGCAAGTGCAGGGCTATATCAATAGTTGTAAAGAAGAAGGTTTACGCGCCAGCCAAGTGGATGCCTATGACGGCCACAGCCAAAAAATGCGTGAGATTTACGAAGAGTACGACAAACAATGCAACCGCGAAGGTGTGGCAGATTTTGCCGAACTTTTACTGCGATGCTACGAGTTATTAAGCCGTGACGAGCGTATACGCGCGCACTATCAATCCCGATTCCAATATATTTTGGTGGATGAGTTTCAAGACACTAATCGTTTGCAATATCAATGGCTTAAGTTGTTAGCTGGCACCAGTAACTGTATGTTTGCAGTGGGTGACGACGACCAATCGATTTACGGCTTTCGCGGCGCACGCGTAGGCAATATGCACGATTTTGAGCGCGATTTTAAGGTACAAAAGATCGTTAAGTTAGAAGAAAACTATCGCTCTCACAGCAATATTTTAGATGCTGCCAACGCCATTATTTCGCACAACAAAAACCGTCTTGGTAAAAACTTGTGGACCTCTTCTGGTGCGGGCGAGCCTGTGCGCGTGTATGAGGCCTATAACGATACCGATGAAGCGCAGTTTATTGTCGATGAAGTCAAAATGCTGCAAGCAGAAGGCACGCCTTTGGCAGATATTGCCTTACTTTACCGCAGCAATGCACAATCGCGCATTTTGGAACATGCACTTTTTTCTGCCAACCTGCCCTACCGCGTATATGGCGGCTTGCGCTTTTTTGAACGCGCCGAAATTAAACACGCGCTGGCATATATGCGTTTAATTGCCAACGCTAATGATGACAATGCTCTGCTACGCGTCATTAACTTCCCCGCTCGTGGCATTGGCGCGCGTAGCTTAGAGCAATTGCAAGAAGGTGCGCGCCAAAACGAATGTAGCCTGTGGCAAGCCGCAATTAATAAAGTCGGTAATGGTAAGCCTGGTGGCAAGGGTATTGAAGGCTTTGTGCATTTAATACGCGAGATGACCGACCAAGCTTATGGTATAAAATTAGCCGAAGTGGCGGAGCTTGCGATTAATTTATCTGGCCTG
The DNA here is from genome assembly GCA_964464725.1 of uncultured Methylotenera sp. Taxonomy (GTDB): domain Bacteria; phylum Pseudomonadota; class Gammaproteobacteria; order Burkholderiales; family Methylophilaceae; genus Methylotenera_A. The sequence goes on from CAYXHH010000168.1 coordinate 2,977, forward strand.
AAAGCGCATTACGAGAACGAAAAAGACAGTGATGACCGTCTAGAAAACTTGGCTGAGTTGATTACCGCCGCCGTTGCCTTTGAGCGTCAAGAGTTTGGCAACCACAACAATGTGGATGGCGAAACAGAACAAGATTTGATGACGCAATTTTTGAATCATGCCAGCTTAGAAGCAGGCGACCACCAAGCCACCATTGG
>CAYXHH010000169.1:0-1879 GCA_964464725.1 uncultured Methylotenera sp.
GCGCTTGTAATTTGTTTAAAATCCAGCGCGATTTTTCTTGTAGAATTTGATTTAGCTGGAATTCAAAAATGCGTTTAGGTGCGTGAACGACCAAACCTGCATCTGTAATTTTTAGACCAATGGTACGGCGACTGCGGCGTTCTAATAAATAAGAAATGGTTTCGCCGTTGGGCAATGTGAGCACTTGTTTAGCCATGATGCTGATTGAGCGCCAACATTTCGGCCTCTATCCAAGTTTCAACTTGTGTGTTCAACGCATCCGTTTTTAAATCTGTGGTTTGAATCGGCTTGCCAATATGCACTTGAATGACACCAGGTTTTTTGATGAAGGAGTTTTTTGCCCAGAAACTGCCAGCATTATGCGCCACAGGTACCACTTGTGTTTGCGTGTGCGTGGCAAGCCAAGCACCGCCAATATGATACTTGCCACGTTCACCTGGCGCTTTGCGCGTACCTTCTGGAAAAATCACCACCCATAAGCCTTTTTCTAGTCTATCTTTGCCATTTTCTACCAATTTTTTAAGTGCTTCACGTCCTGCGCTGCGGTCAATGGCAATCGGCGAACTCATCGCCAAGCCCCAACCAAAGATGGGAATCCACAATAATTCTCTTTTTAATACATACACTTGCGTAGGAAAAATCGCCTGAAAAGCCAGCGTCTCCCAAGCCGATTGATGTTTGGCAAGGATGATGCTCGGCGTGCTAGGGATATTTTCTTTTCCAGTAATTTCGTGGCGGATATTACATGTGATGCGCAACCACCAAATCATACTGCGCGCCCAGCCAGAGATTAAATTGTTACGGGTGATCGGGTTAAACGGCAGACTTAACAGCGCAACCACAGTAAAAATCGGCGCGGTAATGACTTGACCTAAAAAAAACAATAAGGAGCGTAAAATCAACATACGATAACTTTTAGGCTTAATTTAGCGTTAAGTATTTATAAAGCATCAAACACAATGCGCTGGGCTGCTTCGTTTAAGTCGTTGCAAATCCACGTATTTTTTGGCAATGCTTTGCCATTTTCTTCAGCATCAGGTGCTTGAGAGGCAGCAAGCGTTTGCTCACCTTTGCCAGTTAATACAAGAATAGGCTGGCAGCCCGCTTCTGCAAAGGCTTGCAGATCACGCAAAGAATCGCCAACCGCAGGCACTTCGTTCAACTCGACCGAGAATCGATTGCCAATATCGTCAATCATGCCTGTTTTTGGCTTGCGGCAACGGCAATTATCATCTGCCGCATGTGGGCAATAAAAGAGCGCATCAATTCTGCCACCCACCAACGCCAAAGCGCGATGCATTTTGTCATGGATCGCATTTAGCGTCACCATATCAAACAGGCCGCGCGCAATCCCACTTTGGTTCGTTGCCAACGCAATGCGATAGCCATATTGGTTTAATAGCGCAATCGCTTCTAGACTACCAGAAATCGGAATCCACTCATTTGGGCTTTTGATAAAAGTTGCACTATCTTGGTTGATGACGCCGTCTCTATCTAAAATAACCAGTTTCATGTGCTTGGCGACTTAACTGGCGAGCTTAGATAAATCTGCAACGCGGTTCATGGTTTGGTGCAAAGTCGCCAGCAAGCCTAAACGGTTCGCTTTCAGCGCTGGGTCATCCGCATTTACCATCACATTGTCAAAAAAGTCATCGACTGGCGCTTTAAGTGCGGCTAGCGCTTGTAAAGAAGCAGTGTAATCGCCACTTTCAAAGAGTTTATCGGCTTGCGGCTTTACTTTACTTAACGCCGAATTGAGTGCAATTTCTGCGGGCTCTTTCAGTAAGTTTGCATTCACTTCAGCTTTGACTTCACCTTCAACTTTTTTCAAGATATTGCCTACGCGCTTGTTGGCGGCCGCAAGTGCAGGGGCTTCTGG
>CAYXHH010000169.1:1979-3155 GCA_964464725.1 uncultured Methylotenera sp.
GGCATAGGCTACCTCATCAGCTAAGCCTTCATGTTGCGCATAGTAGCGCCCCATAATGCCTTGTAACTCAGGGAACTCGCCCACCATATCGGTAATTAAATCTGCTTTCGATAAACGCGCTGCTTGCTCAACTTTGGCAATGATGCTTGGGTTAACTTTTTCTGCAATCGCTTTAGCAATCGCCACCACGCGCATGTTGCGTTCACCTTGGCTACCCAATTTATTGTGGTACACCACTTTATTTAAACCTTCTAGACGGCTTTCTAAAGTCTTTTTGCGGTCTTGGTCAAAGAAGAATTTGGCATCAGCCAAACGTGGGCGCACCACGCGCTCGTTACCGCCTATCACTTTGCTTGTGTCTTTAGGTGAAATGTTGGATACGATTAAAAACTTGTTGGTGAGTTTGCCGCTGGCATCCAATAACGGAAAGTACTTTTGATTCGCCTTCATGGTTAAAATTAAGCATTCTTGCGGCACTTCTAAAAACTCAGATTCAAATTGCCCAAGCAATACGTTTGGACGTTCCACCAACGCAGTCACCTCGTCTAACAAGGCATCATCTTCAATTGGTTTTAGGCCTTCTTTAGCGGCTGCAGCGGCAAGCTGTTTCGCAATCTCAGCTTTACGTGCTTCAAAGCTCGCAATTACGGCGCCCTCATCTTGCAATTGTTGCGCGTAAGTATCTGCGTTTTTTAAAGTGATGCTTGGGAATTTTGCTTCAAAGCGGTGACCATAGGTAACATTACCAGCGCTAAGTCCCAAAATGCTAATCGGCACAATATCGCTACCATGCAAAGCCACTAAAGCATGTGCTGGGCGCACAAAGTTAACGCTATTCCATCCATCAGATAATTGGTAAGTCATGACCTTAGGAATCGGCAATTTAGCTAAAGCTTCATCTATGGCTTTTTGTAAACCTTCTTGCAGGGTAGCGCCTGTTTGCATGGCATCAAAAAACAACACATCAGCTTTACCGTCGTTTTCTTTTCTCAGTTTTGCAACAGCAGACTCATCTGCGCCTAAGCCTTGCAAGCGTTTAATCAAGGCGGGCGTTGCATTACCATTAGCATCCAAGCCAACGCTGGCTGGCATCAGTTTTTGCGCGACTTGCTTGTCGGGAGCTTTGCTAACAACGTTTGTAATGTGCGCAGCCAAACGGCGTGGTGAGGCAAAGTT
>CAYXHH010000170.1:0-3130 GCA_964464725.1 uncultured Methylotenera sp.
AATGATTTTACAAACTTAGTTTGCATTTAAATCTCCATAATTAAAATAACAGGTTATCCTGTAGTCACGATAACGTTTATTTGTTAAACCTGTCTACATTCTATGATGAAGATTATGAGAAAGATTTATGACAGTAATGTGACAAATAACCAGTATTTTACATTTAAATTGAATAGACAAAAAGTTTGGTTAGAATACAAGTCTAAATTTATTTGCGACATGGAGAGTTAAGTATGGCAACAGATTCGGCCTCACCTGCAAAAATAGGCGCTTTTGAGCGCAATCTAACGTGGTGGGTATTAGCTTGTATTGTTGTTGGTATCGGTCTTGGCAAACTTAGTCCGCAAGTTTTTGAAGCAATTGGAAAGATTAAACTTGCCGAGGTTAATTTGGTTGTTGCAGGGCTCATTTGGTTAATGATTACCCCCATGTTGTTAAAAATTGACTTTCGCGCTATGAGTGATGTGCTTAAACACACCAAAGGTATAGGCGTTACTCTTTTTATTAACTGGGTAGTTAAACCGTTCTCAATGGCTTTCTTGGCTTGGGTATTTATTCGACATTTGTTTAATCCTTATTTGCCGCCAGAACAGATAGATAGCTATATCGCGGGCCTTATTTTATTGGCGGCTGCGCCATGCACAGCGATGGTGTTTGTCTGGAGCAACTTATGCGATGGAGAGCCAAAATTTACCTTATCGCAAGTTGCCATTAACGATACTATTATGTTGTTTGCTTTTGCCCCTTTGGTGGCTTTACTGCTTGGTTTGTCTAGCATTACTGTTCCTTGGGATACGCTTTTCTTATCCGTAGTATTGTTTATTGTAGTACCCGTAGTTATCAGTCAGATTTGGCGCAGATTGTTGCTGTCAAAAGGTCAAGGCGCCTTAGATAGAACCCTAAAACAATTGCATCCAGTATCGCTCGTTGCTTTACTTACTACCCTTGTTTTATTGTTTGGCTTTCAAGGCCAACAAATACTTGCTCAGCCTATCGTTATCGGTTTGCTTGCGGTGCCAATCATCATTCAGGTTTATTTTAATTCTATGTTGGCTTATTGGCTTAACAAAAAGCTAAAGGTGGCACATTGTGTGGCAGGTCCTTCAGCATTAATTGGGGCCTCAAATTTTTTTGAGTTGGCTGTAGCTACTGCAATTGCATTGTTTGGATTCAATTCAGGCGCTGCGCTAGCCACAGTCGTTGGTGTATTAATTGAAGTGCCTGTAATGCTGTCAATCGTGTCAATTGTGAATCGAAGCCGTGATTGGTACGAGAACAACTTGCATTAAGAGATATTAAATGAACATTTTATTTTTATGTACGGGCAATTCTTGCCGCTCTATTTTAGCTGAGGCCACATTTAATCATTTAGCACCTACTAATATGCGCGCCATGAGTGCTGGTAGCAAACCTACGGGGGAAGTGCATCCGCGCTCTATTGCACTATTGAAAAGTAAGGGTATTTCGACTGATGGCTACTTTAGTAAATCTTGGGATCACTTACCGAATGTGCCCGATATTGTAGTCACGGTGTGTAGCAATGCGGCAGGCGAAACTTGCCCAGCTTATTTGGGTAATGTGATACGTACGCATTGGGGTGTGGATGACCCTGCAAAAGCCACAGGCAGCGACGCTGAAATCAATGCCAGTTTTGAGTTGGCATATCAAGTATTGCGTAAGCGCATCGAGGCTTTTTTGGCTTTACCGCTAAATGATTTGAGCAAAGATCAAGTAAAACTTAAAGCTGAACTCGATAAAATTGGCCAAATCATTTAAACACTCATTTGCAAAGATTTAATGGCGAAGTGATTGCTGTATAATCTCGGTTTTGATTATTTAGCCAGTATCATGGAAGCCGAACAACTCAACCTTATTGCCAATCGCATTGCGGATTTAAGCGAGCGCAACCTTGCCCTTCGGGGGTATCTTTGACTTTGACAACAAAGCGCAAAAGCTTCAAGAAGTAAACGGCCTGCTGGAAGATCCCAAGGTGTGGGATAACGCCGAAAAAGCACAAAAACTAGGCAAAGAAAAACGCGAGCTCGAGTCGGTTGTCATGACGTTAGAAAGCGTTGCACAAGCACTGCAAGATAGTCGTGAGTTGTTCGAGATGGCACGCGAAGAAAATGACGATGCAACCTTGTTAAGTATTGCTACAGATACCGAATCATTAGAAGCCAAAATCGCCGATATGGAATTTAAGCGCATGTTCTCGGGCGAGCTGGATAGCGCAAACTGTTTTATTGAGTTTCAATCAGGCAGTGGCGGCACGGAAGCGCAAGATTGGGCGGCCATGCTGCTAAGAATGTATTTGCGCTATTGCGAGCGCAAAGGCTTTAAAGTGGAAGTGCTTGAGGAATCGGATGGCGATGTTGCAGGCATCAAAGGTGCGTCAATTAAAGTGACAGGTGAATATGCCTACGGTACCTTGCGTACTGAGAACGGTGTGCATCGCTTGGTGAGAAAATCTCCATTTGATAGTAATGCCAAGCGCCACACCAGCTTTGCTAGTGTACAGATTTTCCCTGAGGTGGATGACAGTATTGAGATTGACATTAATCCTGCCGATTTGCGCATTGATACCTATCGTGCAAGCGGTGCGGGTGGACAGCATATCAATAAAACAGACTCGGCCGTGAGGATTACTCATTTGCCGACCAATGTGGTGGTGCAGTGTCAAAATGATAGAAGCCAACATCGCAACCGTGAAGAAGCCATGAATATGCTCAAAGGTGCGCTCTATAACTTGGAACTTAACAAGCGAAACGCTGAAAAACAAGCATTAGAAGATGCCAAAACCGATATTGGTTGGGGACACCAAATTAGAAGTTATGTACTAGACCAGGGCCGTATCAAAGACTTGCGTACTAATGTGGAAATTGGCAATACGCAAGGTGTGTTAGATGGCGACCTAGACCCATTTATTATGGAAAGTTTAAAACAGGGAGTATGAGTGTGAGCGACGATAATTTACAACCCATTGATGAGAACCATGTAATCGCTGAGCGTCGCGAGAAGCTTAAAGCCATTCGTGCGGCGACTCAAGGGGTTGCTTTTCCTAATGATTTTAAACCTCAGCACAAAGCGGCTGACTTGCAAGCGCAATATGCCGCACAAGATAAAGAGACGC
>CAYXHH010000171.1:0-3077 GCA_964464725.1 uncultured Methylotenera sp.
TGAGGTTAAAGATCCACGCATTGGCATGGTCACGATTACAGCAGTGGAAGTAACTGGAGATATGGCGCACGCTAAGATTTATTATAGCGCGCCGCCATCCAAGCAAGATAAGGCCAAACAAAGTTTGCAAAATGGCTTAGAAAAATCAGCAGGTTTTCTACGCACGCAAATCGCAAAACGCATGCTGTTACGGACGGTGCCTGTCTTACATTTTGTATATGATGAATCTATCGACATTGGTATGAAAATGGCGCAACTTATTGATGTGGCGCGTGCGTCAGACGATAAAAACAAACAACATTAACATTCAAAATATGCAGTTTAAGCGCATCAAAAGAAATATAAACGGTGTGTTGCTGCTCGACAAACCACTGGGTTACTCCTCAAATCAAGCTCTACAAAAAGTTAAATGGCTGTATTCTGCGGCAAAAGCAGGTCATACAGGCACATTAGATCCGCTTGCAACTGGCTTATTACCCATTTGTTTGGGAGAAGCGACAAAGTTTGCGCAATATATTACCGATGCTGATAAATCCTACATTGCCAAACTCAAATTAGGCGTTACCACTACCACAGGTGATGCTGAAGGAGATGTGCTGGCCACATCGACTGTGAACATTAATGAAGCCCAGTTTGTTGCAGCATGCCAGTCCTTTATTGGCGAGATTTCACAACTTCCTCCAATGTATTCCGCATTGAAACATGATGGTAAGGCCTTATATGAGTACGCCAGAGCGGGCGTGAATATTGAACGTCAGGCTAGGACAATTCAAATAAAAAAAATCGAAGTAAAGTCATTTTTAAATGACACAGCGGAGATAATCGTTACATGTAGCAAGGGTACTTATATCCGCACTTTGGCAGAAGACATCGGTACAAAATTAGGTTGTGGTGCGCACCTCATTGGCTTGCGCCGTACAGAAACAGCAGGTTATGTATTGTCACAAGCTATTACGCTTGCTCAGCTTGAAGCTTTTAGTCTGGAAGAGAAAGAAGCGCAATTATTGCCTGTGGATTCCGCAATCGCGCATTTACCAAAAGTGACTTTAAATCATGATGCAGCTTATTTCTTAAAGCAGGGACAGGCAATATGGCAGTCTGGGCGAATTCCAAAGAGTGATTTAAGGCTATATGACGAAAATAATAGCTTTTTAGGCCTAGGCACTCTGCAAGAAGATGGAAAAATAGCTCCTAAACGCCTAATTGTAAAAAATAACTGATAAAACAGTCAGTTGTATATAAAAATGCTTGTGAATAATGTGTATTCAGGCTAGAATGCGCGACTCATTCGTAAATGAATGCATCTGTGGTCTATAGAATTAAAAGGCTACGTTTGCATTGACGCTAACTAAAGGAAAAAAGATGGCAATTACAGCGCAAGATTCAGCAAAAATTATCAAAGAATATCAACGTGCTCCAAATGATACGGCAAGCCCAGAAGTGCAAGTGGCGCTTTTAACTAACCGTATTAGTTATTTGACAGAGCATTTTAAATCAAACAAAAAAGATAATCACTCACGTCGTGGTTTATTGGCTTTGGTGAGTCAACGTCGTCGTTTGTTAGATTATCTAAAAAGTCGTGATGTTGCGCGCTATCAAACATTGATTGAGCGTTTAAATCTACGTAAATAATTATTATAAAGTGCAAACTTTATAACTTAAGAAAAGCCGATTGCATGGTGATTGCATCGGCTTTTTTGCTTTAAAAAATATCACTAAAAAGTAAGTTAATGATGAAGGTTGTTATTGGGTAGTGAATAGCAACTTATTGAAAATAAAGGAAAATAAATGTTTAATATTACAAAGAAAAGTATTCAATACGGTGCGCATACGCTCACCCTTGAAACTGGTGAAATATCGCGTCAAGCAGACGCAGCAGTGATGGTGAGTTATGGTGATACCGTTGTTTTAGTGGCAGTGACAAGTAAACGTGAAGTTAAAGAAGGTCAAGATTTTTTCCCTTTAACAGTTGATTACATGGAAAAAACCTATGCGGCAGGTAAGATTCCTGGTGGTTTTTTCAAACGTGAAGGCCGTCCTTCTGAAAAAGAAACTCTAACAAGTCGTTTAATCGACCGTCCATTACGTCCATTATTTCCTGAAGCGTTTTATAACGAAGTGCAAGTGGTTGCGACTGTGATGTCTTCAGACCCAGAAATTGATGCGGATATTCCAGCGATTATTGGTGCTTCAGCAGCGATGTCACTTTCTGGTATTCCATTTTTTGGTCCATTAGGCGCGGCACGAGTAGGCTATATTGATGGCGAATATGTATTAAATCCAACAGCGACCCAATTGACTGAAACCAAGCTAGACTTGGTCGTTGCTGCGACTGAGACTGCAGTAATGATGGTGGAATCTGAGGCGCAAGAGTTATCAGAAGAAGTGATGCTTGGTGCCGTCGTATATGGTCATGAGCAAATGCAATCAGTGATTAAACTGATTAATGAAATGGCGGCAGAGGCAGGTAAAGATGCTTGGGATTGGGTTGCTCCAGAGCCAGACACAGCGCTAATTGAAAAAATGCAAGCTTTGGCAGGAGCAGATATTAATGCTGCGTTCCAAATTAAAGCGAAAGGTGAGCGTTCTGCTAAGTTAGAAGAAATTAAAAACCGCGTCATGGCTGAGTTAATTAATGAAAATACATCAACTGCAGAAGCCAACAAAATTAAAGGTGAGTTCTTTAATTTAGAAGCTAAAACTGTGCGTAGCCAAATCTTAAATGGTGAGCCACGTATTGATGGCCGCGATACTCGCACAGTGCGCCCAATCAGTATTCGCACTGGCGTATTGCCGCGCACACACGGTTCAGCGCTATTTACCCGTGGTGAAACGCAAGCTTTAGTCGTTGCAACTTTGGGCACAGGCCGCGATGAGCAAGTGATTGATGCGCTGCAAGGCGAGTATAACGACCGCTTTATGTTGCATTACAACATGCCGCCATTTGCAACAGGTGAAACTGGCCGTGTGGGCACGCCTAAACGTCGTGAAATTGGTCATGGACGTTTGGCAAAACGTGCTTTAGTAGCGGCGCTACCAAGCAAAGAAGATTTTGATTACACCATGCGTGTGGTTTC
>CAYXHH010000172.1:0-3061 GCA_964464725.1 uncultured Methylotenera sp.
CTCTATTTAAGTGTTAAGTACCAAGCTTAGGATTAAAAAATAATTTAATTGTTCCAAGTAACTTCAGATATTTTTGCAACTATGAAAGGGCATAAAACAAAAAACCCCAGCTTTTGCTGGGGTTTTTATTGTTAAATCTTTAACTTATTTGTTCATTACGTACATTGTTACTTCAAAGCCAAAACGCATTTCTGTAGCTGCTGGTGTTGTCCACATGATAAATATCCTTTTTTAACTTTTAGCGATTCAGAATGATTCGCTTCATGTGTTGCATTATGCGCGCACTTTTAAAAACTACACTATGTGCATTGCGTAAAGTGGGCTCATGATTTTACTTAATCAAACAGACTACAGGTTTACTTGTAGTTGGTATAAAAAATGCTAAATCGATTGTAATTATAAATTAAATATTCTTTAAATAAATTACAACGACCAAATGTCACCGTTAAATATATTAAAAATTTCAAAAATAATTACCATAATTTTCGCTCTTATATGGTCAATTGAAGCTCTTAGTAAAGGCCAAAATTTAACTGATGAGAATATCAAACTTTCCACATCAAGCCTAGGATTGACGAGCGAAGAGAAGGCATGGCTATCTCAACATAAATTGATTACGGTTGGGGTAAAGCATAGCTGGAAGCCGATTGAATTTGTCTCTGATCAGAAAAAATTTCGTGGTATCACAATAGATTATCTGCATAAACTTGAACCCCTTTTAGGTGTGCAATTTAAGATGTTTGATGTTGACGATATTTCGTCACAAAAGACAGATATTCTGTCTGCCGTTTCAAATACTAAAACAATCGACACCACTAAATACGCATTTACAAATCCAATATTAAAATTTCCATATGCTATTTATGTTCACAAGAAAAATATTAACGACATTGAAGATGTGAAAGATTTAAATGGAAAAAAAGTTGCTGTATTTGGCAAAGGCCAACTCGTAAATTTTTTAAGCAGTGATTACCCAGAAATAAATTTAACTAAAATAGATATCATTGAAGATGCATTTATTGAGGTTGATGCAAGAAGAGTTGACGCCTATATCGGCAATGAAATGGTTGTTGATTACGAAGCCAACCTGCAAGGAATTGGCTTTTTAAATAAAGTCGGCTATGCCCCAATTGAAACAGAGCTTACTATGGCTGTTAGAAAAGATTGGCCAATTTTACTTTCAATTTTGAATAAATCTTTTATCGCATTAGAACCTCAAAAAAATAGCATTCTAAACAATTGGCATATGTCTCAATTTAAAGAAAAAAACATTCTAACGCTATTTATAATTTCTGTTTTCTTAACATTAGCAGTAATTTCAATCTACAAAGCCATTAGGCTTAAACAAAAAATGAAAGCGCAAGCTTTGGAAGCACAAGCGCTAATTTGGCATCAAGCACATTATGATACGCAAACTGGTTTAGGAAACCGTACATTATTTAATAAGCAACTACTTGAAGAAATTGATCTAGCAAAGAAAAACAATTCTTGCATTGGTTTACTTTATATTGATCTAGATGCTTTTAAAGAAGTCAATGACCATTATGGCCACTCTGTAGGCGACCAACTACTTACCCAAGTTGCTAATCGTTTGAAGCATTGTGTAAGATCGACTGACAAAGTATATAGACTTGGTGGTGATGAGTTTACCATTATTCTAAAATCAGTAGAAAATCAAACACTCATTGAAAAAACTGCAAACCGAGTGGTTAAATCGATTAGCGGTGCATTTGAAATTAATCATCTAACCATCCACATTACCTCCAGTGTTGGCACTGCTGTTTTCCCAAATGACACAAAGGATGTTGAGACACTGATTAAAAATGCAGACATGGCAATGTATGAAGCTAAGAAAGTAGGCAAAAATTGCTTTCAGTCTTTTGTACAATCCATGCAAGATTTAGCTACTCACAAACTCAACATTTCTAATGATTTAAAAGAAGCTATCGAAAATAATGAGTTCGTGCTCTATTACCAACCTATCGTAGACCTAAAAACAAACAAGGCAGTGAAAGCCGAAGCCTTAATTCGCTGGCAACATCCCAAAAATGGATTGATTAGTCCAGCTGAGTTTATTGAAATTGCTGAGGAAACTGGGGTAATTAACCAAATAGGTGATTGGGTGTTTAAACAAACTTTAGAAGATGTTTTCAAACTAAAAAGAGCTATTAATTCAAATTTTTCCATCAGTCTCAACGTGTCACCTAAACAATTTGGCACCAATAGTTTGTTAAATGAATGGCCAAAATTATTACAAAAATACAATATCACACCAAATAGCATCGGGATAGAGATTACTGAAGGTCTATTGCTAGACTTAAATCAAAATACTAGCAAAATACTAAAAGACTTGAGGGAAGCAGGTGCCCAGTTTTTACTAGACGATTTTGGTACGGGTTATTCTTCACTTTCATATCTTAAGAAGTTAGAAGTTGATTTTATTAAAATTGATAAGTCGTTTATTCAAAATTTATCTTTATATTCTGAAGACATGGTGCTTTGTGAAGCGATTACTGTGATGGCTCATAAGCTTGGGCTTAAAGTCGTTGCAGAAGGCGTTGAAACAATTCAACAACAAAACCTGTTGATTAAGATGGGATGCGATTTCGGTCAAGGATACCATTTCTCCAAACCTGTCACTATCGAACAGATGATACTTAATAATCAACAAAATATGACATTGCATAACAAAACTGCGCGTACTAAGGTAGAAGTATAGCAATTAAGTAAATTAGCCCATCCATTTCACGACAAAGAAAAACGAGAAAGTCTTAATGTTTACTTCCTAAACATATGCACCCCCCTCCACTAGTCCAAATGGGGGAGTTACAAAACACTTATGAATCATTTAAACTATCGTTCATGCATATAATTAATACAAAATTCATGGTGTGTGTTGTGGCAATATTTTGCTGTAGTGTTGCCAGCGCCAAAGATTTGTATATCGATGCATCGAGTGCGGAAGAAATCACCATCACCAGTAACGCTGTTGAAGGCGCAAATGCAATTGTGATTGAGGACACCACACCTGAAGAAGTGATTATCACGGCTGAAAGCGCGC
>CAYXHH010000173.1:0-3014 GCA_964464725.1 uncultured Methylotenera sp.
TGGTGGCCGGGGGCAGAATCGAACTGCCGACACGCGGATTTTCAATCCGCTGCTCTACCGACTGAGCTACCCGGCCAAGGGTGTGTTTTAGATATGTAATTTTTCATACAATTAATTACAAGCCGCGCATTATAGCAAACTTAAACATTTATTGGCACAAAGCCTCATAATTTATTTAAAACTTAATGTGGTCAAGTGAAATTAATTGCTCTAAGATGTAGTTGCATAGGTAATGCATTAAACGCTAAGCCAAATATCCGGCTAAGTTTTAGCATTCTTTAGGGCAATCGATTTAATTAAATAATATTAAGAGGAGAATTAAATGGGCATGTTTTCATTTATTAAAGAAGCTGGAGAGAAATTATTTGGTATTGGTGAGGCAAAAGCAGCGGAAGAAGTCGCAAAAAAAGACCCTACGCCAGTGAACGTGGATGCAGCTAACGCGGCAGCGGCCAATGCAATTAAAAACTATATTGCTAAGAACAATTTACCCACAGATAGCTATGAAATTAAGTTTGATGGGCGAAGTGCGACGGTGATTGCACAAGGCAATGTGGATACACAAAGTAACAAAGAAAAGATTTTGCTATGTTGTGGCAATGTGGCGGGCGTAGAGGCTGTGCAAGATCAGCTAAATGTGCCAAGCCCAGAGCCAGAAGCACAATTTTATACCGTGGTGCGTGGCGATACACTTTCTAAAGTGGCTAAAGAGTTTTATGGTAATGCGAATGCTTACATGAAAATTTTTGAGGCTAATAAGCCAATGTTAAGTCACCCAGATAAAATTTATCCAGGTCAAATGTTGCGTATTCCACCACAGTAATATTTTAGGAGTATAAAAATGAATTCACTTTTGCGTGCATTATTAACAAGTATGATTGCTTTAGCTTTATTGTCAGCTTGCAATAAATCGGATGACGCCGTTGAAAATATGAAAGAAGAAGTAGGTGAAGCGGTAGATGCTACTAAAGAAGCTGCAGAAGCAGTAGCTGAAGATACAAAAGAAGCTATCACTGACGCAGCAACTGATGTTAAGGAAGAAGTGAAAGAAGAAGCTGCTGAAGCGAAAGAGGAACTTAAAGAGGAAGCAGCTGAAGCCAAAAAAGAGGCAGAAGATGCGATTAAGGCGGCTAAAGAAGCTGCTGCAGAAGCTGCAAAATAATTTAATTATTTAGTTTTATTACCCGTAAAGCTGAAAGGTTTTACGGGTTTTTCATTTAAACTTGCTGTTATGATTAGTTTTCAAATCCCGCCTTTAGCAAATTCTCTAAAAGTAGAATTGCAACGAAAAATAGATTCTAAGACCAAGCCACTTGGTTCGCTTGGCTTGCTTGAAGCTATTGCACTGCAAATTGGCCTGATTCAAGAAACTTTAACGCCGCAATTAATAGAACCCACAATGCTTGTTTTTGCAGGCGACCATGGCATTGCAGAGAGTGGGGTGAGTCCATACCCACAAGCGGTAACTGCACAAATGTTGCTGAATTTTATCAACGGAGGCGCTGCGATTAACGTTTTTTGCAAGCAAAATGGGGTTAAGTTACGCGTCATAGATGCAGGAGTTAACTATCAATTTGATGCAAAAATGCCGTTAAGTCATTGCAAAATAGGCTTGGGAACAGCTAATTTTTTAGAGCAAGCAGCGATGACTGTGATGCAATGTGAGCAAGCGCTTACTACTGGAAGAAGTCTTGCAAATGAAGAATTTGCATTAGGTTGCAATGTCATGGCGTTTGGCGAAATGGGCATAGCTAATACTTCCAGCGCAAGTTGTTTAATGAGCGTGCTTTGTCATTTACCTATCGAGGAGTGTGTGGGGCGTGGCACTGGTCTAGATGATGCAGGCCTGCTTAAAAAAACAACATTGCTAAAACAAGCAATCGCTTTGCACCACTTAGAAGGAAGCGACCCAATGAAGGCATTGCAGACTTTTGGCGGATTTGAGATTGCGATGATGGTAGGCGCGATGTTGGGTGCAGCTGAGAAAAGAACGGTTTTGTTAATCGATGGATTTATCGCGACTGCCGCCTTATTGGTGGCATCAAAGTTATACCCCGCCATTTTAGAATACTGTATTTTTGCACATTGTTCCGACGAAAATGCGCATCGACAACTACTTAAATATTTTGGTGCAAAACCATTATTGGACATGGGTCTAAGGTTGGGCGAGGGCACGGGCGCGGTGTTGGCATATCCTTTGGTGCAGGCAGCAGTCAACTTTTTAAATGATATGGCAAGTTTTGAAAGTGCAGGAGTAAGCACTGCATGCTAACTTGCTGGCAACAACAGTGGCGTTATTTCTTGGTGGCTTTGGGCTTTTTAACACGCATTCCTGTCATGTATTTAAGCGATTTTGAACAGCGTGATTTAGATGCAGCGCTTAAATATTTTCCACTGGTTGGCATGCTTGTTGGGGCATTAGGCGCAATTGTCTATTGGCTTGCATTGCAAATATTACCACCTGCGCTTGCAGTGGTGTTAAGCATGGCAAGTACGATTTACCTCACAGGGGCGTTTCACGAAGATGGCTTGGCAGATAGTGTAGATGGCATTGGTGGTGGCTGGGAGAGAGAGCAAATGCTCACTATCATGCAAGATTCTCGCTTAGGTACGTTTGGCGCAGTGGCGCTGTTTGGTGCGCTTTTTACTAAGTTTCAGGCACTTAATCACTTATCGCCTGTTTGGGTGCCAGTCATGTTAGTCGTAGCGCATGCGCTCAGTCGCTTAGCCGCTGTTTGGATGATGACCTCGATGCCTTTGGCTAAACTTAACGGAAAATCTAAACCACTCGCTACCCAATTAAGCAAATCCGATTTATGTGTTGCTAATATCTTGGGCCTTATGCCTTTACTCGTTTTTGGGTACTTTTTAGTGTTAAGTATTGGCAACATAGCGCGCGTTTCATTGCTTATTTGCATGCTTTTTATCCCGATGTTATTGATAGGGTGGTGGTGGCGTCAAAAAGTGTTTAAATGCTTGGGCGGCTACACTGGCGATACTCTTGGCGCTATGCA
>CAYXHH010000174.1:0-2992 GCA_964464725.1 uncultured Methylotenera sp.
AATTCAGATTCGAGTAAATCTTTTGGAATTGCTGCGGTATTAATCGCGATAAAAGGTTTGTCAGCACGTGGGCTGTGTTTATGTAATGCGCTAGCAACTAATTCTTTACCACTGCCAGATTCACCATTAATCAACACGGTGGCATGCGAGCGACTTAACCGTCCAATTGCCCTAAAAACTTCTTGCATCGCAGGCGCCTGGCCGATGATTTCAGGTGTTTCTTCCAACGTGACGTTATCAACTGCTTGGCGCATGGTTTCTTCAACCGCGCGTTTAATCACATCTACGGCTTGGTCTACATCAAACGGTTTTGCTAAATATTCAAATGCACCCCCTTGGAACGCAGCAACCGCGCTTTCTAAGTCAGAGTATGCCGTCATAATAATCACGGGTATCTCTGGAAACCTTGCTTTTACCTCTGCTAAAAAATCCAAGCCAGAGCCATTAGGCATGCGGATGTCGCTCACGATCACTTGTGGTTGATCGTGGTTTAAAGCATTAAGTGCTTCAGCAACAGAAGAAAATGTTTTAAATTCTAAATCAGTGCGCGCAAGCGCTTTCTCAAACACCCAGCGAATTGATTTGTCGTCGTCTAATATCCAAATTGGTTTCATAATTATCTCTAACTTAAGGTTTTATTTTTGTTTGGGTTTTATTTTACTATTGCTGAATAATGGCATTTTTAATCACGGTACTTTCAACCGGTAACAGGATAGAAAAGCATGTATTACCAGGTTTGCTTTCGCAATCTATCATGCCATGGTGTTGCGTGATAAATGTTTGTGCTAAAGCCAATCCAAGCCCGCTACCACCTTCTCTACCCGAAACTAGCGGGTAAAAAATTTTGTCTCTTATATCTGCAGGAATGCCAGGTCCGTTATCGCAAATCTGTAAATGAATCGCTACGCGATAGCGCTTTTTAGAAAGCGTAACCTGGCGCTGCGCTCGCGTACGTAACACCACTTCTGCATTCGGTGTGTTGCTGTTTTGTAAGGCTTGCACTGCATTACGCGCAATATTGAGTACGGCTTGAATCAGTTTTTCTCTATCACCAATTAAATCAGGTAAGCTGGTATCGTAATCTCGTAATACTTTGATATTGTTAGGTGACTCCGCTAACAATAAACTACGTACACGCTCAAGCACTTCGTGAATATTGGTGGGTTCATATTTAGGCACACGATGCGGCACTAACAATCTGTCCATTAAGCTTTGTAGCCTGTCAGCCTCTTTTATAATCACTTGCGTGTATTCACGTAAGTTAGGGTTAGGTAGCTCGTGCTCTAGCAATTGCGCTGCGCCACGCAATCCGCCAAGAGGGTTACGAATTTCATGGGCTAAGTTTCTCAATAATTCAGAGTTAGCTTGCTGCTGAATTAACATGCGCTCCTCTTTAGCGATTCTTAGTTGCTGATCCATTTGCTGAAACTCGAGCAGCAGCGTAGCTTCGCCAATTTTGAAAGGTGTAACAGTACATGTGACAGCAAACGATTGTTGGCGCATGGTGGTAAGTGCAAATTCGTGTTCTCGAAAAGGACTGTCGTTTTTAACCGCATTATCAATAGCAGTTTGCAACACTTCACAATTTAAAAAAACCTCAGAGATATGGCTTTTGTTAATATGCGTTGCGCTCAATGCGAACAATACTTCGGTGCTTGGGTTGGCATAGACGACTTGATGCGCATGATTAAGAAGCATCACTGCCGTAGCGAGATGCTCTAAACCTGAAAATCCTGAGGGAACATGTTGTACCATAGTTAAGCTTATATATATTTTCGTATAGCAACTAAAAAATTGCTTGTTATATATAAGAACTTAAGCAAAAGATAAGCCAGCTTTGGCGTTAAATTTGAAAGACTAATTAATGCTACTAATTTCTTTTTGTAATAACTCGATATTTCGTTGGTGCGCATCCACGTTTTCTTGCAGCGCCTTCATTTTCTCTTGGAATTTAGGCACATTACGTCGTATCGCGCCTTCTGGAGTTCTAAATACTTCGGGGTTAGCTTCACCCTCAGCATAGGCTTTCTTAGCCTCTTCAAGCGCTAGCTTCTCGGTAGCCAGTTCTGCTTGCAAAATCTCTTTGCGCTTATTATCTCGCTGGTTCTGAGTACCTGCATCTACTTTAGGAAAGCTGGCTGGCGTTGGTGTTTTTGCCGATGGAGTACGTTTACCTTCGCCGTCGCTATTATTGCCAAAGCTCGTATCAGATGGTTCTAAATATAGCTTTTTCGCACCTTTAATTTTAACGTTTGAATAAGTAACACGACCCTCAGCATCGACGTGTTTATAAATTTCCGCATGTGAGGTAAGAGAAATTAAACAGATGCCAACCATTAGGCTGATATATGCAAAGTATTTTAAATGATAAGTTTTCTTAGTCATACCAATAGTTTAGACGAGACTCTTAGAGTTAGCAACGAAGTATTGGCTATTACGGTTGACACTGATAGTACGAAAAGAAATAAGTGAGTTTTATGCAACTGAAAAACTAGCAAAAATTAAAAAAGGGCAACCTAGGCCGCCCTTTTTTGGTGCATAAACTAAAACTAAATTAGCAAGAGTAGTACAAACCAAACTCTAATGGGTGTGGAGTCATACGTAATTGCTGCACTTCTTGCATTTTTAACTCGATGTAAGAAGTAATAAAGTCATCAGAGAACACGCCGCCACGAGTTAAGAACTCACGGTCTTTGTCCAAATACTCTAATGCTTGATCTAATGAAGAACATACGGTTGGAATCAATGCATCTTCTTCAGGTGGTAAGTGGTACAAGTCTTTAGTTGCTGGCTCGCCAGGATGAATTTTGTTTTGCACGCCATCTAAACCAGCCATCATCAAAGCAGTAAATGCTAAATATGGGTTAGCAGTTGGGTCTGGGAAGCGCGCCTCAATACGACGTGCTTTATCGCCATGCACGAATGGAACACGGATAGAAGCAGAACGGTTTTTAGCTGAGTAAGCCAATTTCACTGGCGCTTCAAAGCCTGG
>CAYXHH010000175.1:0-2988 GCA_964464725.1 uncultured Methylotenera sp.
CAATTGCGCGCGATGATGCCTTGGATTGCCAAAAATAAATTGGTTGACCAGTCTAAAAACTAGGCAATTCATTTAAAAAAGTATTTAAACTAAGGGCGAGACGCTTCACGTTTTGCCCTTTTTTATTGTTGATTAATTTTTATAGAGGATTCAAGTGCCATTTTCAATCGTTCTGCAATATTTACTGCCCAAACAAGTGTTAACTATTCTTGCTGGCAAGCTGGCCAATCTAAGAGCAGGAAGCTTGACGACGGCAGTGATTGGCTGGTTTGTGAAACGTTACCAAGTGAATATGCATGAGGCTGCTAATCCTGATATTGCGAGTTATAGTAGCTTTAACGAGTTTTTTACGCGCCCACTGAAAGCAAACGCTCGACCACTCGCCGAGGCAGCCTTTATTTGCCCTGTTGATGGTGCGATTAGCCAGTTTGGGAAAATCGAAAAAGACCAAATTTTTCAGGCAAAAGGCCATTACTACTCCACACTTGCTTTAGTTGCAGGACAACAAACACTTGCGAGAAAATTTGAAAATGGCGCTTTTGCTTGCTTATATTTAAGCCCTAAAGATTACCACCGTATCCACATGCCTTGTGATGGTTTACTCAAAAGTATGACCTATGTGCCTGGGGATTTATTTTCTGTCAATCCAAACACAGCGGCTAACGTACCTCATTTATTTGCACGCAACGAACGTGTGGTGTGTGAATTTGAAAGCGAACAACATGGCACGTTTGTGATGGTATTGGTTGGTGCCACCATCGTTGGTAGCATGGCAACAGTGTGGCATGGCATCGTGAATCCGCCTCGCGCTGGTCGTATTCAAACTTGGACTTATGAAGGTCAAAATAAGCACTTTAAACAAGGCGATGAAATGGGCCGTTTTTTATTAGGCTCTACCGTTGTGATGTTATTTGAAAAAGATACCTTAACCTTTAATGCCGACTGGCATGCAGCACGCAAAATTCAACTAGGCGAGACTATGGGCCTTAAGCAGACTTAACCTCATTTTTAGGCTTATTTTCTGCTTTACGCATTGGCGATTTATGATGCAAATGCACAGAGAGCTCATTTAAAGCCAAAGTATACACTTCACGTTTAAACTCAATCACATCCTCTAACGGTACCCAATAATCACTCCAACGCCAAGCGTCAAATTCTGGGTGACTGCTCGCGCGCAGTGACACATCAGTATCACGACCTATCATGCGCAATAAAAACCAAATTTGCTTTTGGCCTTTATAACTGCCGCGCCACTCACGCTTGATCCAGCTGGTTGGCACATCATAGCGCAACCAATCACGCGTGCGACCTAAAATCTGGACGTGCTCTGGCTTAAGGCCAATCTCTTCCATCAACTCGCGATACATCGCCTTTTCTGGACTTTCGCCATACTTGATTCCGCCTTGCGGAAACTGCCAAGCATGCTCTTTAATACGCTTTCCCCAAAAAACCTGATTATGCGCGTTGCAAAGAATAATACCCACGTTGGGGCGATATCCATCTCTATCTAGCATTTTGCAACTACCTTAATTGTCTGTGGGTATTTTTTCATATTTTTGCCACGAATGAAAGCTTAACTTTAAATGAAAACATTATTTGGGAAAGCTTAGATTTAAATTTACAATGCCTATCATGAGGATATTATTGATATTTTTGCTTCTTTTAAACGCTTGCACACCCGCGCACCAAGTGACCAGCAAGGCATATATTACCAATCAGGGCGACAACAGCGTTTCAGTGATCGACATTAAAACTGCGAAAGTCATACAAAACATTTCAGTAGGAAAAGGTCCAGTTGGCGTGGCAGTTTCACGCAAGCTACAACGTGCATTTATTACCAATGTGGATAGTCAGAATATTTCTGTCATTAATACATCAACGCAAAAACTGGTTGATACCATCAAAATATCTGGTTCGCCAGTGGGCATTGCAATTGCGCCAAACAATCAAACTTTATATGTGGCTGATTGGTATTCTGACCGCATCTTAGCGATAGATACCGCCAATTACCAATCTATCAAAGAAGTGATTGTGGCTAAGGCACCAGCTGGTTTAGTCGTGAGTCCAGACAGCGCTTGGCTTTATGTTGCAGCAAGGGATAGCAACGAAATTGTGATGATTGATACTGCGACACTCTCAATTAAAAAACGCATTGCGGTTGGTCAGCATCCGTTTGGTCTAACACTTAACCATGCGGGCGACACCCTTTATGCTGTGAATGTGTATGACAATACTGTTTCAGCCATTAACACCAAAAATTGGGCTCAAAATGTTGTTAAGGTAGGCGAGCACCCTTATTGCAGCGCAGTGAGTGCCGATGACAAAACGCTTTACGTCACCAATACGCAAGACGATACCGTTTCTGTGATTGATTTAAGTACCCAAAAAATTATCGCCACGATTGAAGTCGGCATGACACCCGAGGGCATTAGCTATGCTCCAGAAGCCGCATGGATATTGGTTGCCAGCTGGGGTGAAAACAAAGTGACTGTGATTGACGCAAAAACCAACAAAGTGATTACCCATATACCCACGGGTAGCAAGAGTCGGGCATTCGGAGAATTTATATTGTCCGAACAATAATAATAAGTAGGTATAGACTTGCAAGGTCAACGCTCTACAAAATCAAGCGTTATCTTAACCGTGTGCAGATTGCCGCAACTGATTTATAATAGCGCGTTGTATTTTTTTATAGCATCACCATTTGGAGATAATGAATGAACAAGTTTTTAGCATTATTAGCACTCACGTTTATACCGTTTAGCGCAATGGCCCACGGCCCTAGCCCACAAAAAGTAGAAAAAACCATTGTCATTAAAGCAGAGCCTGCAAAAGTGTGGGCAATCGTCAAAGATTTTGGCAACATGTCATGGCACCCAGCGATTGCCAACACTAAAACAGAGAAAAAAGGTGAAGAAACCTTTAGAACGCTCACATTAAAATCTGGTGGTGACATTTATGAAAAATTGCGTAGTGCAGATGATGCAG
>CAYXHH010000176.1:0-1304 GCA_964464725.1 uncultured Methylotenera sp.
GAGGTCATTTACGCGTTAAGTATCTGCCCACATGCGAATTAGATTGTGATAGTTTCCCGTCAGACGAATGACAGCGGCACTATCACCAATCTGCTCTCTCAAAGTTGCAATCGCAGCATCCATATCAAACAACAAGGTGCGCTGACAATCTTCACGTATCATGCTTTGCACCCAAAAAAAGCAAGCGATGCGCGCCCCGCTTGTGACGGGACGCACATGATGCAAACTGGTACCTGGATAAAGCACCATATCACCTGCAGCTAATTTCACCATTTGGTGACCGTAGGTATCTTCTATCACTAACTCACCACCTTCGTAGCTTTCTGGCTCAGCCAAAAACAAAGTGCATGAAATGTCAGTACGTACATGATTTCCTGTTATTGCATGTGTTCTCACAGCATTATCGATATGAGCCCCAAAATCCATACCATCGCGATATTGGTTAAACAAAGGTGGATAGATTTTTTTTGGCAAGGCCGCAGAAAAAAATAGCGCATTGCGGCTTAAAGCCTTGAGTACAATTTGCCTTGCTTTTTCGGCATAGTCTGAGGTCTCAGGAAGTTGTATATTCCGTTTAACTTGTGCCGATTGCGTGCCCGCCGTGATCTTGCCATCTGTCCAATCAGCAGCAGTCATTAACTCTTGCATTTGCATAAGCTCATTAGCGTTTAATACATTTGGGATGCGCAGTAACATTAAAACTTCAACTCCGTTGTCACAATCGCTTGGCGGCGATTACCTGGTGTAACCAAACCACCATTGTCATAAACAGCATCGAAATACTTTTTGTCGAGTAAATTTTTCACGTTTAATCGCAAAGCCCATTTGGCTTGCTCGTACGCTGCAAAAGCGTCTAATCGAGCATATCCAGGCGCATAATTTGGCTTAAAACTACCACTTGTGAATAATGCATTTGAAGTTGTGTTTGGGTTATAGGCAGTTCGCTTGCCTTTAGCTTCTAGGCCGCCACCAATTTTCCAAGCATTCGTTAAATGGTAGGTTGACCAGAAATTAAACGCTGCAGCTGGCGTATTGCGTGGACGCTCGCCCTCAAAGTTTTGGTTAGCAACAGTGATTGCTCCCGTGGTTGCATTCACATTCTCAGCCGCTTTTAAAATCTTGGCATCCATTAATGATAAGCCTGCGAATATTTCCCAATCGTCACCAACCTTGCCTGTCGCTTCAAGCTCCAACCCATTGGTTCTTCGCTTCTTAGTTAAGATAGCTGCTGTAGACTCTAAATCAGTATTTCTTTCCCAGTCTTTGGTAGAGGTGTAAAGTGCTGTTCTAAAGGCTAAGTCACC
>CAYXHH010000176.1:1404-2974 GCA_964464725.1 uncultured Methylotenera sp.
TTGCTGGTGTTGCCGTAAGTGATGCAATATGTCTATTGTAAGTCACACCATTCGCTGCAATTGCTGCTGTTAATGCTGCACCAATTTGCGTATACGGCAAACCCGTATTAGGATCAATAGGCGCCAAACTATTTCTATAGTTTTCTTCTTTTAAATACTCCACACCTGTTAACACCTCGTGCTTCATACCTGCCAAATTCAATTTGGTACTAAAGTCAGACTGTATATTTAGTGTTTCATAATGCATTTTACGTGTGATATTGCCGCCAATTTTATTGTTATCTGTTGGGATGACATCAGCAGGAGTTTTAGCCCAATAGCCGCGCTTATAGTCAGCATCTCTAATTTGGGTTCTTAACTGCGTATCTTCACTAAATTGATGGGTAAAGATAGCGGTGGTCATGCGCGTATCGCTGTCGTCAAAATTATCGCTGTTACCCCAAAACGTCTTATCAGAGCGGCCATTTGTGCTATTGTTTAGCGGCTTACGGTCTGTATCAAAACGAATACCAAAATCTGGCACATCGCGAGTTTGTGTATAGATATGGTTTAGAAAAAACTCATTTTCTGTGCCTATGCCTGCACCAAGACTTATTGCTATGCCTTGTCTATCAATTTCAGGATGATCTCCATCTGAAGGGTTTTTACGATACGTTTCTTCATGCCTGTCCATCACATTCACTCGAATGGCTGATGTATCGCTTAGCTGTTTATTAAAATCTCCAGTAAATTGATGGTAATCATATGTGCCCAAACTACCTGTCACGACACTTTCATCTTCCAACTCCGCCATTTTGCTCACTTGATTAATCACACCGCCCGCTTGTCCTCTTCCAAACAGCATCGCCGCTGAGCCTCGTAGCACATCCACTTGCTCCAAGTTAAAGGTTTCGCGGTTATATTGCGCGGTATCACGCATATTATCTAAGTAGATATCTCCAAAAGAATAAAAACCACGTAGCATAAAGTTATCACCTGCGCGTCCTCCTTCTGCAGCGTTAAAAGTTAAACCTGATACGTTTCGTAATGCCTCTCGCAAAGAACCTACCTGCTGGTCTTGCATCAGTTGATTGGTAACGGTTGTGATAGCTTGTGGAATTTCATGTGGGTCTTGTAGTGTTTTACCTACGCGTGTTTTAGTTGCTTGGTAGCCGTCTTCGTGCTTAAAAACTTCCGCCTTCACCTCGACTTCACGCACTTGAATATTTAAGCTTTGCTTTTCATTTTCTGGTTGCTTTGCAATTGTATTATTTTCATCTGCCAAAGCAGCTATTCCAAAAGAAGCTAACACAAGTGCAATGTAAATTTCTTTATACGCAAATTGGGGAATCTTATGTTGGGGTTTACTAGCACAAAAATTCCGCCTCATCTTATTATTCATCAAATTTTACCTTTGTTTAATTATTAATGCGAATGATAATGATTCTTATTTGCAATGTCAACAATATGTCTACAAATAAGAGGCTGAAGTTCAGTTTATGAAATTTTGAACGCTATAAACTTGACCAAATGCTGCTAAAGCGTTAATGTTGAGGGTTCATTAATTTAATCATTCAATTCAAGGTTTTAT
>CAYXHH010000177.1:0-2934 GCA_964464725.1 uncultured Methylotenera sp.
AGAAACATAAATAGTTTTTCACGGGCTTCCGTTAAATCTTTTGCATGATAAGCACGTATAGGTGCAGCTTTGGGGTCAGTATCCATGACATCATAAAATGCCTCTACCAAGGCACGAATATTATCAATGCCGCAATTCTCGCCACCTAAGAGTTCGAAAAAAGTAGCTTTGCTACTTCCTGCTTCTTCAATTTTATCTATCATTTGCTAGCGCTTAATCTACGCTGGGCTTAACTAAACTTGCAGCTAATTTAGCTCTATCTCTTGCTTCATCTGTATTTTTACCTGTTGCTAAGGCAACACCCATACGACGTTTTACAAAAGATTCTGGTTTTCCAAACAACCGTATATCGCTGGAAGGTACAGTTAGCGCGGCTTCCAGGCCATCATATTTTAAGCTTTTGGATGCTACGCCTCCATAAATCACTGCGCTCGCCCCTGCTTCGCGCATGCTGACATCTACTGGCAAGCCTAAAATCGCACGTGCGTGGAGTTCAAACTCGCTAAAGCGTTGAGAACACATGGTCACCATGCCCGTGTCATGTGGCCTAGGGCTTACTTCAGAAAACCACACCTGATCACCTTTTACAAACAATTCAACTCCGAACAGGCCTAAGCCACCTAAGCTATCCGTAATTTCTTTTGCAATAGTTTGAGCGTTTTTAAGCGCATTTGCCGTCATTTGTTGTGGTTGCCAACTTTCCACATAATCTCCACTTTTTTGCACATGCCCTATAGGTTCACAAAAATAGGTTTGTGTTTCGCCTGCCGCATTTTTGGCCCGTACCGTCAGCAATGTAATCTCATAATCAAAATCAATTTGACCTTCTACAATCACCACGCCTTGGTTTACACGACCGCCGGTCGCGGCATAATCCCAAGCTGTATTCACTTGGCTTTGCTCTGTGACGCGAGACTGTCCTTTACCGCTAGAAGACATCGTCGGTTTAATAAAACAAGGGTAACCGATACCAGCATCTATACTCGCCTGCAACTCAGCCGCGCTTCGCGCAAACGCATAAGGTGAAACAGGTAGTTTAAGTTCTTCTGCTGCTAGACGGCGAATACCTTCACGATTCATGGTGAGTTGTACGGCTTTAACCGTTGGAATCACGGTAAATCCATCGCGTTCAATTTCTGCTAGTGCATCGGTGTTAAGTGCTTCGATTTCTGGCACGATTAAATGTGGATTTTCTTTGGCGATTAATGCTTTTAAAGCTGTGGCATCGGTCATGTCTATTGTATAGGCGCGATGCGCAACTTGATGACCTGGCGCGTTTTCATAGCGATCTACCGCAATCACCTCCACTCCTAAACGCTGCAAGGCGATAATGACTTCTTTGCCAAGCTCGCCGCTACCTAATAACATAACTCGAGTTGCGGATGCTGTTAAAGGGGTGCCTAGTATCATAGATAGTTCCAGTACAAACTGCGATTTTTAGATACTAGAATAATACCACGACTGCCGATATTTTCTGAGGCGATGGCTAGACTTGATTAATGCTTGATACCATGTTTATCCATGCGATAGCGCATAGTCATGCGAGTTATGCCAAGCTTGCGTGCAGCTTCAGAGACATTAAAATGCGTAGCTTCGAGTGCAGAGATTAACAGATGCTTTTCAGACTCCTCTAAGGTCATGAGTGATGGGGAGTTGGTTGAATGTTGTATTTGCAACTCTGACTTATTGCTAGGCAATGCTAAATCGGTTGCTGTAATTTGCGTATTTGTACTTAACAAGACTGCGCGACTAATTTGATGGCGCAACTCGCGCACATTACCTGGCCAGCTATAGGTTAATAAAGCCTCTATAGCAGAAGCACTCAAGCTATGTTTGGCTAATCCATAACGTTTTTCTGTTAATTGCATAAAGTAGTTGGCGAGCAATACCGCATCTTGACCTCGCTCTCTTAACGGCGCGATTGTCATCATCATCACGTTCAAACGGTAGTATAAATCAAGACGAAATTTGCCGACTTTAGACATTTCATGTAGATCACGATTCGTAGCAGCAACGATACGCGCTGGCACTTTGCGCTCTTTGGTAGACCCTAAGCGCCTCACTACCCGACGCTCTAACACATTGAGTAATTTGGCTTGTAAAGTTAGCGGTAGCTCGCCAATTTCATCCAGAAAAAGTGTTCCATCTTCAGCAGCTTCAATCAATCCTGGTCTTGCATTCGCGGCACCTGTAAACGCACCTTTATCATGTCCGAAAAGTTCACTTTCTATCAACTCAGCAGGCAAAGAAGCACAATCTACTTGCACAAATGGCTTATTGTTGTCTGCATAGCTTGCATGCAACATGCGCGCAGCGACATCCTTACCAGTTCCTGTTTCTCCGGTAATCAACACGGTTGGTGGGGTAGCGTCACCCATCGCAGCTAGTTGCGCTATTCTTGCAATTTGTAAGCGCAAACTTTCAATCGCAACACTTTCACCCACTAAGTTAACGCCTTCTGTGTGATGAGAATTGCGTTGACGCGAGTAATCTAAACTCGTTTTAAGCTCGACTGTTTTTTCGTTCTTCTCAACGATTAACAAAAGCTCTTCAAGATCAATTGGTTTTTTTAGGTAATCGTTTGCACCAAGCTTGATAGCATTCACGGCATCACTTACATCACCATGCGCAGTCATTACGATTACTGTGATATCAGAAGCAACAAGTTCTGGTAATAAGTCTAGGCCATTACCATCTGGCAAACGCATATCGAGCAATACTAAGTCTGGTGAAAACTGTTTAGCAATTGCCCGAGCTTCTTGCAAAGACTCTGCATGCTCACACTCAAACCCTGATTTTTGCAAACGCATCAAAACTGCGCGTGCAAATAACGCCTCATCCTCAACAATCAAAACTTTTCTAGCATTTAGTTGAGGATGCTTGATCGTTTTTTCCTCGTTATCAGAATTTAGTTTTTGTGCGAGCAAGCTTATC
>CAYXHH010000178.1:0-2917 GCA_964464725.1 uncultured Methylotenera sp.
TGGCGCGCCCGAAGAGATTCGAACTCCTGACCCCTTGGTTCGTAGCCAAGTACTCTATCCAGCTGAGCTACGGGCGCATGCGTTTATTATACGCGAAACTGACTGTTTCTTAAAGATAAAACTGGCGGAGAGCGAGGGATTCGAACCCTCGATACAGATTTAAGCCCGTATGCTTCCTTAGCAGGGAAGTGCCTTCGACCACTCGGCCAGCTCTCCGTTTTAATTTAACTCGTTTTATTACAAGGGCGCGATATTACTTGATTCGCCCTTATAAATCAATCAAAACTAAGCCTATCACAAGGCTTTTATGCTTCTTCTAGTTCAAACGCTTTGTGCAGCACGCGCACTGCTAGCTCCATGTATTTCTCGTCAACAACCACTGCAATTTTAATTTCTGAAGTAGAAATCATTTGTATATTAATGCCTTCTTCAGCCAAAGTGCGGAACATTTGACTAGCAATACCAACGTGTGAGCGCATGCCAACGCCAACCACAGAGACTTTAGCGATTTTATCATCGCCAATAATTTCACGTGCTTTAATCTTATCTTGTACTTTTTCACGCAAGATAGTGAGTGCTTTTTTCATCTCATTTTTATGCACGGTAAAGGTAAAGTCGGTTGCGCCATCTGCACTGGTGTTTTGAATAATCATATCCACATCGATATTTGCCTCAGCAATTGGACCCAAAATTTGGTACGCGATGCCTGGGGTATCGGGCACACCAAGCACAGTAATTTTGGCTTCGTCGCGGTTAAACGCAATGCCTGAGATGATGGGTTCTTCCATATCGTTATCCTTGTCTTCCTCAAATGTAATAAGCGTGCCGTCGCCTTCTTCTTCAAAGCTTGAGAGCACGCGCAACTTAACTTTATATTTTCCCGCAAATTCAACTGAGCGAATTTGCAAGACTTTGCTGCCTTGTGAGGCAAGTTCTAACATTTCTTCAAATGTGATTTTGTCTAAACGACGTGCTTCTGGCACAACTCTAGGGTCGGTCGTGTAAACGCCATCTACATCAGTGTAAATTTGGCATTCTTCAGCCTTTAATGCCGCCGCCAGTGCAACGCCAGTAGTGTCAGATCCGCCACGTCCAAGCGTGGTGATGTTGCCAAATTCGTCAGCGCCTTGAAAGCCTGCAACGACAACGACATAGCCATCATTTAAGTCTTGTTTAATATTGTGGTCGTCAATGTCTAGAATCCGCGCTTTGGTGTGCGCATTATCCGTTAAAATCTTTACTTGTTCGCCAGTGTAGCTTTTTGCTTTAATGCCAAGTTCCATCAAAGCCAACGCAGTTAGGCCCATGCTGACTTGCTCGCCTGTTGAGACAATCACATCTAATTCGCGCGTATCAGGCTCTGGCATCATTTCTTTTGCCAGTGCAATCAGTCTGTTGGTTTCGCCAGACATGGCCGAAACCACCACAACGATTTGATGCCCCAGTGCTTTATAACGTGCTACTCGACGCGCGACATTACGAATTCTGTCAGGATTCGCAACAGAAGTACCACCATATTTTTGTACTATTAATGCCATGTTTAACTCTTAAATTGATTTTAAAGTTTACTGCTTACCCAGTCTTGCACGCTTGCTAATGCCTTAGGTAGACTATTTGCATCCGTGCCGCCTGCCATTGCCATGTCGGGCTTGCCACCGCCCTTACCACCTACTTGAGCAGCAACGTGGTTGACCAAATCACCTGCTTTTAGTTTGGCAATTAAATCTGCAGTTACACCAGCAACGAGGCTTACTTTACCTTCGTTGACGCTGGCCAAGACAATCGCAGCTGTTTTTAGCTTGTCTTTAAGTTTGTCCATCGTTTCACGTAATGCGTTGGCATCTGCCCCATCAAGTGTTGCCGCTAATACTTTAACGCCATTAATTTCGACCGCTTGAGTCGTTAAGTCATCACCTTGACTGCTTGCAAGTTTGGATTTTAAACGTGCCAGCTCTTTTTCGAGCGATTTTGCATGCTCATTTAATTGCGTTACTTTATTCACTATTTCGCCTGCGGGAGCTTTTAAGTCGCTCGCAAGTTGAGAGATGAGTGTTTGTTGGGTGTTAATCAATTTGAGCGCACCATGGCCCGTCGTGGCTTCTATACGACGAACACCAGCCGCTACACCGCTCTCTGCATAGATTTTAAATAGCCCAATATCGCCAGTGCGACTCACATGGGTACCGCCACAAAGTTCGCGCGAGGTGCCGATATCTAACACGCGGACTTCATCGCCATATTTCTCACCAAACAACATCATCGCGCCAGTTTTTTGCGCGGATTCAATGTCCATGATGCGCGCTTGCGTGGCAGCATTGCTTAAAATTTCTGCATTTACAATCGCTTCCACTTTGGCTATTTCGGCATCAGTCATCGGTGCATTATGCACAAAGTCAAAACGTGTTTTGTCAGCATCAACCAGTGAGCCTTTTTGTTGCACATGCTCACCCAATACTTCGCGCAAGGCTTTGTGCATCAAATGCGTAGCAGAATGGTTGCGCATGGTGGATGCTCTGGAAGCCATATCCACATTGGCTTTGACAGTATCGCCCACATTGAGGGTGCCTGTTTTTAAAATACCGTGATGACCAAAGACCGCGGCTTGGATTTTTTGCGTATCTTCTACTGCAAAAATACCGTTTTCAGATTTCAGTATGCCGTTATCGCCAACTTGGCCTCCCGACTCCGCATAAAATGGGGTGGTGTCTAGCACGACTATACCTTGCTCGCCTTCATTGAGTTTAGCGACAGGGGTGGAATCCTTGTAAAGCGCCAGCACTTTTGCAGTGGTTTCTAGTGTATCGTAACCTTTAAAATCCGTCCCAGCGCCAGTGTATTCAAGGTTAGCAGCCATTTTAAACTTGCCTGCAGCACGTGCTTGTTCTTTTTGACGTGCCATTGCTGTGTCGAAACCAGC
>CAYXHH010000179.1:0-2893 GCA_964464725.1 uncultured Methylotenera sp.
GTGACACATCCAGAAATCACACGTTTTTTTATGTCGATTCCTGAAGCGGCGCAATTGGTAATGCAAGCAGGCTTAATGGGTAAGAGCGGCGAAATTTTTGTCCTAGACATGGGTGAGCCAGTTAAGATTGCTGAGTTAGCCAAAGATATGATTCGCTTATCAGGCTTTAGCCAAGATGAAATTAAAATTAGTTTTACGGGATTAAGACCTGGCGAGAAACTCTATGAAGAATTACTCGCCGATGACGAACTGACACAACCGACACCGCATCCTAAATTACGTATTGCCATAGCCCGAAAAGCGGATTCACTTTGGGTAAAGAAACTATTAAAATGGATTCAATCTTGCCAAGTGACTGATGAAGACACTATTAAGAAGCAACTGGCTTTTTGGGTTGAAGAGTATGTTGAGAGTAATCAAAAACTACCAGCAGCAAATATGGTTTCATTAACCAACACTTTACATTAACAATTTTAATAGATTAAGAAGATTAAGAAGATGACTAAAATTACCAAAGCAGTATTTCCAGTGGCCGGATTGGGCACACGCTTTTTACCTGCAACTAAAGCCAGCCCTAAAGAAATGTTACCTATTGTGGATAAGCCACTCATACAATATGCTGCGGAGGAGGCGATTGCTGCAGGTGCGACTGAACTTGTGTTCATTACAGGTCGTAATAAGCGCTCTATCGAAGATCATTTTGATAATGCAAGTGAGCTAGAAGCCTCTTTAGAAGCTGGTGGAAAAAAGGAACTTTTAGCCATATTACGTGGAATTTTACCATCGCATGTTTCATGTATTTATATCAGACAACCTAAAGCTTTAGGCCTTGGTCACGCTGTGCTATGTGCTAAACCAGTGGTAGGCGATGCGCCATTTTCAGTGATTTTAGCGGATGATTTAATCGATGCGGATGTATCTGCTACCAAGCAAATGGCAGAAGTTTATGGGCGTACAAAATGCTCAATTTTAGGTGTTGAGGATGTATTGCCATCAGAAACAGGCAGTTATGGAATTGTTGATGCAAAAGAAGTTGAAACTGGACTGCTTAAAGTGAATAGTATTGTGGAAAAGCCAAAGCCAGCTGATGCACCTTCAACATTGGCAGTCGTAGGGCGTTATGTGTTAACGCCTAAAATTTTTGATATGCTCGAAAAAGTAAAACCAGGTAAGGGTGGGGAAATTCAACTCACTGATGGTATTGCAGATTTAATGCAACATGAACAAGTAATGGCATATCGTTTTGCAGGTAAGCGTTTTGACTGTGGCAGTAAGCTTGGTTTTATGAAGGCTAACGTAGAGCTAGCACTTAAGCATTCAGAGATATCAAAAGATTTTCAAGCATATTTAAATCACTTAAAGAAGTAATTTAAATTGATTGATTTTGTCAATCCGCAATCGTACCTCCAGCAATCAGAAGTTATCTATGACGAAGTAGCCGTTGCAGAAGCTATTTCGTCAATCGCCCAACAGCTCAATCATGATTATGCGAATGAAACGCCAATAATTTTGTCCGTTATGAATGGGGCAGCTTATTTTACTGGGCAATTGCTACCACAACTAAAATTTGCACTAGAGCTTGATTATATTCAAGCGACACGCTACCAAGGCGGTACGTCAGGAAAAGACCTCCATTGGATAGTAAAACCAAAAGAAACTATCAAGAATCGTAGTGTCTTAGTTGTTGATGACATTTTAGATGAAGGCTTTACATTGTTGGCAATCGTTGAACAATGTCAATTATTAGGCGCAAAAGATGTTAAGTCAGTGGTCCTAGTCGAGAAAAAACTCAATCAAAGTAAACCAATTCAAGCAGAATACGTTGGTTTACTTGTCCCTAATCGATATGTCTTTGGCTGTGGTATGGATATACATGGCTGGTGGCGTAATTTGCCAGAAATATATGCATTAAGTAGTACTTAATTTTGGTAATTGCTAAGCCATAATATTTAATTAAGATACTGATTATAGTGTCACAATTTCGACAGCAGCGCCAATCTTTAGGCATATTTCTATCAATATATAAATTATAAAAATTAATTAAGTCATTGATTAAATTGAAAATATTAATAAATCCAAAAGCTGGTATCAAAAGTGCAACAGTGTTCCTCGTCAAGTACTAACTTTTAGTCACGAGAGGGACATAGATATGGAAAATAATACCAATAACGATAACTGGGAACAGGTGTTCAAGGTTATCCAAAATTCTTTTACTGTACAGAAACATGTAGATTTTTTTAAATGGTTGCAAGGCAGTGTAAGCCAAGTGCTTCCACACGATGTGTTAGTTGCAGCTTGGGGTGATTTCGCTTCTGGCGATCTCAGTTTTGATGTTTCATCTAATATTGATGATATCCGCACCCAGAAACTCATGGACGCGCCAGGCGTGTTTTCATATTTAATGACTAATTTGCATCAGCGATGGGTAGATAACGGTGAGCGTTGGTATCGTATTAATTTCTTTGATGCAGAAGGCATAAATGCACAATCACCCACAGCGTTTACCCGCAAACTCGTTGGCATGAACTCCTTACTCGTTTATGGTGTGAGAGATACGCGTGGTAAAAATGATTGTATTTATGTTTTCTTTGATAAAGCACGTGAGTTTCAAGTCCAGCATTCAGTGCTTGGTCTTCTAATGCCACATTTAGACGCAGCGCTTAGACGTGTTGAACGTGTAGAAGCAGTTGCTAATGTCGAGGACGAATTGACTGGTGATCTAAACCTAGGAGGTTTAAGTGACCGTGAGAATGAGATTCTACACTGGGTAAAAAGCGGAAAAACCAATTTTGAAATTGGAATGATTCTTTCAATTAGTCCAAATACTGTTAAAAATCACCTAAAACGTATTTTTCAAAAACTAGATGTCACTTGTCGGGCACAAGCAGTAGCA
>CAYXHH010000180.1:0-1448 GCA_964464725.1 uncultured Methylotenera sp.
CCATTTAAAAGATTCTGAAAGTCTTCAGCTTTTTGATACCTTAAAGTAAACGACTCAGTTCTTAGTGGCTCCAAATCCTCCAAAGCTTTTGTAGATTCTAATGCTGCTTTTTCTTTTGCAGCGACTTCTTCAGCAGGAGCAACCAATATAACGTTACCAGTCTTACGCATACTTAACCCTTTGTTTTGCATAATGATATCCATGGCTTGATCCCATGGCACATCTTTGAGTCTTAGTGTCAAGTTTCCAGCCACTGTGTCGCTGGTAATAATATTTAATCCAGTAAAGTCTGCAATCACTTGTAAGACGGAACGCACTTCGATATTTTGAAAGTTAAGCGATAGTTTTTCACCCGCATATCCAGGTTTGTTACCTTTAACTAGTTTGTTAGGGTCTTCAACAACTTGACGCACATCAATAATAAATTTGTTATCTGCTTGATATGCAGATTGCTCCCAATTACCTTTAGGTTCTATCACCATGCGGCCATTTTTGCCCTGCTTCATTGTATCCACATAAAGTACTGGCGTATTAAAATTAATGACATTCAATCGACGTTGCAACTCTGCTGGCACATCTGTATTGACAAAATCAACCGTGATCAGTTTGCCTTTTTGTTTGATGTTAATTCCAGTATTAGCATCTGACAAATCAACAATAATACGACCTTCACCGTTTTTACCACGGGCAAAATCTACATTGGTAATTGCATGTTCTTGATTAGTAGCCTTGGCTTCTGCAAATCGCGTTTCAGTCACTGGTGCACTAGCGGCTACATTGTCGTTACCCTGAAGAGTAATGATGACGTCATTACCACTAATGACCGTGTTGTAGCCTACATTTTTTGATAAATTAAGTACCATACGAGTACGGTCTTTTGCTTGTGCAAGCGAGACACTTTTGAGGGCGCCTTGTTCGTTTGAAATATTATTTTTTGCTAATCCATTTCCAATTTTGGGGAAATCTAATGCAATTCTTGCTGGGTTATTTAACGTAAAGCCCGCAGGTGGATTTGCAATTGGCTCTTGAAGTTGAACACGGATACTGACTCTACCACCTGAGAGTGCAGAAAAATCAATTTTCTCAATTTTGTTTGTAAATATATCCTCTTCTGCAGATACATTTCCAACCAAGTTGAAGCCTATAACCAGCATCAACATAAAAAATTTCATCATTATTTTAATCATGTCCATTCCCATCATTTATTCTTGCAGATTAATACTTGCGTTACGTTCCACCCAATCACCAGTGAGGTCGTCTTGGATGATTTCTTTAATCGTAATATCAGCCTCATTGATTTGAGTAACGAGGCCAAAATTTGGGCCAATATAATTACCTTTTTTAATTTGCTGAACCGCATTGTCTGGAGTTCTAATTAATGCATAAGTTACATTTTTTTTACTCATTGAACCCACATATTTAAGACTTTCCAGCGGGAACGCCTCAAG
>CAYXHH010000180.1:1548-2884 GCA_964464725.1 uncultured Methylotenera sp.
GCTGCTATTTCAGAGGAATCTAAATATCGATATGTTTTTGCTACTGCCTCCATGATGAGTGCACCATCTTTTACATCCTTATTAAGTGGGGCAATCGAAATATCGTTCAATGTGACAATCCTAGATAATTTAGAAATATCAGTCGCAAAAGCACCGATATCATGATAATTACCTTTAATTTTTAATTGAATGGGCATTTCTGCATAAAAATCTGCCGCTACTTCTTGACCAGGTTTAAATAGCTCAAACTCCAAGCCCCTGCCTAAACCTGCCTGGTTAATATCTGTTAACAAACCGTCCATTTGTGATTTGTCTGGTAATTGTTTTAATAAGGCACCAAAGGTTTTTTCAATATCTATCATTTGTTGTCTAAATGCTTCGATCTTAACCGCTTGCGCTTTTTTGGAGATAAACGTTTGGCGCAAATCTTGTTCCTTCGCTTTTGCTTGTTCTAACTCATCAAGCTCTGGGCTCCATAATAAAAAATAGCCAAGCACTATCAACACTAAAGACAAGGCAGCCAGAAGCACTAATTTAACAGACATTGGCAAACTGCCAACATTTTTAAAATCAATATTATTAAAATCATCTAATTTCATTTATTGGTTTCCCGCTTTCGCATTCGCTGGCGCTTCTTCAGCCTTTTGCGCTTTCAAATTTACAGTAAGCGTAAAATCATTAATCCGAATGCCGTTTAACGTAAATGATTTAATTTCCACTAAATTTGGCGATTCCATCCAGTTTGAAACGCTTAAGTTTCTCACTAAGGTTGCAACACGTGCATTTGTATCTGCTACACCTTCTAATGTAATTAAATTGCCATTTTGCTTGATACTTTTTAAATAAAGGCCTTCTGGCAGTTGTCGTGATAACTCATCAAGAATTACCACAGACTGGCTTCGATTCGTTTGCAGATTCTCAACAATCTGTTTACGTTCAAGCACGTTGCTAATTTGATCTTTCAGGCTTTTAATGTCTGCGATTTCTTTATCTAAGGCAGTAATTGCCGTTTCTAAACGCGTATTTCTTTCTAATTGGGATGCTTTCTGAGCACCCAATATGGTCCATCCAAAAAACACGATAGCGCCTGCGGCAACTGCTGCCATAAGTGCCATTAAACCAAACTGACGTTGTCTTTCTGCACGTTTTATCTGACGATGAGGTAATAAATTAATGCGCATCATGATTAGTCCACCCCGCGCATTGCTAGACCACAAGCAATCATCAACGCTGGTGCATCAATTAAGACTTGTTGCTGTTTTATTTTGGAGCTGAGTGACATAGATTGAAAGGGGTTGGCCACAATTGTGTTCACCTGAGTACGATCTTGCACCAT
>CAYXHH010000181.1:0-2855 GCA_964464725.1 uncultured Methylotenera sp.
GCGTATATGACGTGGCAAAAAATACGCCGCTCGAGTTTCAGACTAATTTATCGGCACGCTTAAACAATCGCGTGTTGCTGAAGCGCGAAGATATGCAGCCTGTATTCTCTTTTAAATTGCGCGGTGCATACAATAAAATGGCGCACTTAACTGCCGATGCACTCAAAAAAGGAGTCATTGCGGCTAGCGCTGGCAACCATGCTCAAGGTGTCGCCTTAAGCGCGCAAAAGCTGGGTTGTAGGGCTGTGATTGTAATGCCTACCACCACGCCACTCATCAAAATTAATGCCGTTAAAGCGCGTGGTGCAGAAGTGGTGTTGTTTGGGGATAGCTACTCAGATGCTTATGTAAAAGCGCTAGAACTAGAAAAATCAGAAGGCTTAACTTTTGTACACCCTTATGATGACCCAGATGTAATTGTGGGGCAAGGCACTATTGCGATGGAGATTTTAGAGCAATGCAAAGAACCCATTGAAGCGATTTTTTGCTGCGTGGGTGGCGGCGGTTTGCTAGCGGGGATTGCGGCTTACGTGAAGGCAGTACGGCCAGAGATTAAAGTGATTGGTGTAGAAGCTGAAGATTCAGAAGCGATGACTGAATCGCTCAAACAAGGCAGACGCGTGATACTAGAGCAAGTTGGTTTATTCGCCGATGGCGCCGCCGTGAAACAAGTGGGTGAGCATACGTTTAAGCTTGCACAACAATTTGTAGATGAAATGATTGTGGTGGATAACGACGCAATATGCGCTGCGATAAAGGATGTATTTGAAGATACGCGTAGCATTTTAGAACCTGCTGGCGCACTTGCTACTGCAGGCATTAAAGAATATGTCAAACGTCACAACTTAGTTGGCAAAACGCTGATTGGGATTGCATCTGGCGCTAATATGAATTTTGACCGCTTACGTTTTATTGCAGAGCGCGCCGAACTTGGCGAACAACGTGAAGCGGTGTTAGCGGTGACGATTCCTGAAAAACCTGGTGCGTTTAAAACCTTTTGTCGAATTTTAGGTAACCGCAGTATTACTGAGTTTAATTACCGATACGCTGACCCAAAAGAGGCTCATATTTTTGTCGGTGTTGCGATTAATGACCCTGCAGAATCTGCAAGTTTAGTGTCTGAATTACGCGCCCATGACTTAGCAGCGCTAGACTTAAGTCATAACGAGATGGCAAAATTGCATCTTCGCCATTTAGTCGGTGGCCGTGCGCCACAAGCAGAGCACGAAGTGGTTTATCGCTTTGAGTTCCCTGAAAAGCCAGGGGCGTTGATGAAGTTTTTAGATACTATGGGGCACGATTGGAATATTAGTTTGTTCCACTATCGCAACCACGGTGCAGACTTTGGCCGCGTGCTGGTGGGCATGCAAGTCCCACCACACGAGCAAGCTGACTTTA
The DNA here is from genome assembly GCA_964464725.1 of uncultured Methylotenera sp. GTDB lineage: Bacteria > Pseudomonadota > Gammaproteobacteria > Burkholderiales > Methylophilaceae > Methylotenera_A. Next base: position 1,399 of record CAYXHH010000181.1, read on the forward strand.
CCGCATTTTTACAAAACTTGGGCTACCCCTATCAAGACGAAACGCAAAATCCAGCATACAAGTTGTTCCTCGGCTAGCGTTACATTTAAGTATGCGTCGATTTTTTGGATACTATTAACCAACTATCCGCAATAATTTGGTTGCATGCAACCAAATTAAATTAAATAAACCATTGTTTTACTTAGAGATTATTGCGATATACAATGAGCGATTGTCACATTAACCTATACTAAAATAATAACGAACTTATCTTTATAAAATATGCCTGATTTAAAGGTAGAAACACTTTGGAGAATTGAATGAAATTTGCACCAATCAACAACGCGTATCAAAGCTTAATTTTGCTAGCACTCATCGCAGGTTTAAGTGCTTGTGGTCAAGATAAACCTACAGAAACTGACGCCGCTGCCAATAACGAGACTTCTTCTAATACAGCTGCACAGCCTAGTAATGCAGGTGTTGCTTATGTCACCAGCCAAGATGCAGGCGTGAGTGTGATTGATTTAGCAACGATGACAGTGACCAAAACTTTTGATGTTAAAGCAGCAGGTCCACGCGGCTTAGGTGTGACGGATGATGGTAAAAAATTAATCGTTGCGACACGTGAAAATGGCAGCATTTCAGTGATTGATACCGCCACGGGCGAAGTGTTACAACAAATTGAAGTGGGAAAAAACCCTGAATTTGTGCGTGTAGCGGGTAATTTTGCATATATTTCTTCAGAGCCTAGCGCTAAAGCTGGCCCTCCACCCGCCCCAGGTGCCAAGCCTGCCGAAGAGGACGATGATGACGATGAAGAAAAAATCCCCGCTAAAATTGCGGTGGTGGATTTAACGAAGGGTGAGAAAATTCGTGAAATCACTGGTGGACCTGAAACAGAAGGTATTGAATTCTCTAAAGATGGAAAAACCTTGGTTATCACTAATGAAGCAGATAACACTGTCACCGCGCATAATATTGAGACTGGTGAGCTCGTTAAAACCATTCAAACGCATGAACATGGCGATAGACCACGTGGTATCAAGGTTTCACCAGATGGCAATACCTACTTAGCCACTTTAGAGTATGGTAATAAAATTATGGTGCTAGACAAAGATTTTAACTTTGTGCGTACCGTACCAACTGGTGATACGCCTTACGGCATTAGCTATGACGCGACTGGTAAACATATCTACGTTGCGAATAACAAATCTAAAACCTTAGAAATGTTTGATGCCGAAAACTATGTAAAATTAAAAGAAGTGAGCACCGCTAACCGTTGCTGGCATTTTACGTTTACGCCTGACGACAAAAAAATTCTTCTCGCATGTGGAAAATCAGATGCAGTGTTAGTGATAGATGCAGAATCATTTACGGTCACCAATCAAATTGAAGTGAAAAATCTACCTTGGGGCATCGTGACTTATCCAAAAAGCATGGGTAGTTTAGATAACAAATAGTCAGCTCTAGACAAAAAA
>CAYXHH010000182.1:0-2853 GCA_964464725.1 uncultured Methylotenera sp.
TTCTTTTTTGTCTGCGGCAGGTGTGGTTACCGTTGTTCTACCAGATACAGAAACGTCTTTACGCACATTTTGAAGTGTCACAGGGCCAACGCCATCCACTTTTTCTAGCTCATCTACAGATTTAAAGCCGCCATTTTTCTTGCGGTAATCAATTATTGCTTGTGCTCTCGCGGGGCCAATACCGTCTAAACTTTCTAGTTCTTCTTGTGTTGCAGTATTAAGGTTAACAGCTGCAAATGCGCTAAAACTGAAGGCAAGTGAGGCTAATAAGGCGATGAATATTTTTTTCATGAAATTTCTCCGTTAATATTTTAAATTATTGTGTGTTTTTGCTTATTATTTGTCACATCATTTACATGACTGTGATAAATAATACTAGCTTTGATTCGAAGTGCAAAGCCAAATGCCAAATTGGTATTGATTAATGCATGACCTAGTTAAATCTAGAGCGTAAGTATGATGTCCTCTAATGATTTAAGTGGGTTGGGTGCTTGCGTAATTGGTCGGCCTATTACCAAATAACTTGCACCACTGTTTAGTGCATCCTTCGGCGTAACAACGCGAGATTGATCGTCTTGGTTGACATTATTGTTACCTGTTGGGATTGGGCGTATACCAGGGGTGACGAGACAGAAATCATCACCTAACTGTTGGCGCAACAATTTCGTCTCAAGCGCAGAGCATACCACACCATGTAAGCCTGCTTGCTGCGTTAGCTTTGCCAAACTGAGTACTTGGCTTTCAAGTGATTTTTCAATGCCAATCGCCGTTAAGTCTGCCTGTTTCATGCTGGTTAACACTGTCACTGCGATTAAATATGGCGTGTATTTGGTTTTATTAATGCCTTCCAGCGCTGCTTGCATCATAGCGCTGCCACCCGATGCATGTACATTGAGCATCCAAACACCAAGATTAGCAGCTGCCTCACAGGCTTTAGAGACCGTATTTGGAATATCGTGAAATTTTAAGTCTAGAAAAACCTGAAAGTTTTTAGCAATGAGCTGTTCAACGAATTGTGGTCCTTCGGCTGTAAATAATTCTTTACCCACTTTAAGTTTGCACAAGTTCGGATTGAGCTGTTGCACAAGAGCCAGTGCAGAGGGCGCATCAGCATAATCAAGGGCAACAATTATTTTTGAATCGGTCATATTGCGCTTATTTTTTTATAGTCATTTCACGGCTGATTGCTTCACTTGGCTCAGCGGGTAAGGATTCCCAAGCGTTGCAGGCAGGGCATTGCCAGTGATATTGTTTAGCGCGAAAACCACACTGGTCGCAATGATAAGCGGCGCGGTCTCCAATCGCATTACGAACCGTTTGCTGCATGAGTTGAATGTCTTGTGTATGGCTTTGTTTTTTTGTTTCATCCGCCATTGCTCGCGCTTGCAGAAGCTGGTCTAATGTGGTCAGACTCGGTTTGCGAATCAGTTCATTGCGCGCAAGCTTAGCGGCTTTGTCAGGTCCTTCTTCACTCAGAGTGGCTTCGTAGAGCACTGACATGAGTGTTGGCAATTTATAGGTTTCTAAATAGGTGTTTAGCTGAGCTAAGCCTGCTTTTAATTGATCTGTCGCGCGATAGCTTTTCAGCATTTTTGCTGCGACTAAGCCTAGATATTGTGGTTTTTGAAACTCAATCTTCTTCCAATGTGAAATGGCAGCCTGATGGGCGCCTTCCTGCACTTCTAAATCTCCTAAAAGTACATTGGCACGGATACAATTTTTATTTGCATCTAATGCCAAATTTAACATGTTGCGCGCTGAATCTGATTGATGCGCGATGATGTCATTCATGGCGAGCTCACAATAATACTGTGCAATTTCTACTCTAAAGGGCACGCCAGACAAACGCTCTAACTCCGTGGCGGTTGCAATGGCCTGATTCCACTCGCGTTCACGTACATAAATTTCTAACAAAGCGTGTAAAGATGGTTGCCGATATCTTGTATCGTCTAACCCTTTAAACAGTTCCTCAGCACGGTCATACAAGCCTGCTTTTAAATAATCTTGCGCAAGCTCAGCTTTGACGGCACTTCTTTGATTCGGTGTAAGCTCTTTTTTGTCTAATAAGTTAAGGTGCATATTGATTGCACGGTCAGTTTCGCCAGTACGTCTAAACAAACTACCAAGTGCAAAATGCAGCTCGAGCGAATCTGTATTGGCTTGCATTGCTTCAGAAAAGGCTTCTACTGCTTTATCGTGCTGATCGCTGATGAGAAAATTTAAGCCTTTAAAATACGCAGCGGGTAGGGCGGTTGATTCAGATAATAATTGCTTGATATCTACCCTAGCGGCTATCCAACCTAAGGTAAAAAATAGTGGAAGCACCAGCAACCACCAATATTCGAATTCAACGGTCATAATTTCACTTTGATAGAGACAGCGACTATTTTACCTAAGCTTGCAGAGAGTGGCTAATGATAATATGAAATTAGCTATTGTTATAGCAAAAGCAATCACCAATATGGCCAATAAAAAACGGCGCTTGAATAAGCGCCGTTCAATAATTTAAAACTTTTTGCAACTACTTTTATGCAGAATCTACCCTGTCACGTAATTCCTTGCCCGCTTTAAAATGCGGTACGTGTTTTGCAGGAACTTGTACTTTACTACCCGTTTTAGGATTGCGTCCTAAACGTGGTGGTCTGTAGTTTAAACTAAAGCTTCCAAAGCCCCTTATCTCGATACGCTCACCGGTTGATAAGTTATCAGTCATCGCATCTAAAATCGCTTTAACAGATAATTCCGCATCTTTTACAACTAGCTGTGGAAAACGTTCAGCAAGTAAATTAATTAATTCAGATTTTGTCATGGCTTATAGTTGCCTTTAGTTTAACTTAATTAAGATGATTCTTT
>CAYXHH010000183.1:0-2816 GCA_964464725.1 uncultured Methylotenera sp.
ATTAAGCTTTTGGAAGTGTGAGTAAGGCTTCTGCGCCGCCCCATTCATGATTTTGTAAGGTAATGCTACCGCCGTGAAGTTTTGCCACTTCCTGCACAAAGTTAAGCCCTAACCCTGTACTTTTTTGGTTGGTGCTGGGTCTAGGTAATGAATAAAATTTATCAAACACTTTATCAATCGCATAGTCTGGAATGCCAGTGCCTGTGTCACGAACACTAATTTGACGGTAGGTTTGGAAATCTAGTAATTGCACGGTAATCACACTGTTGGTAGGGCTGAAGTCCAGTGCATTTTCTAATAAATTGTAGATAGCTTGACCTAGTAAGAAGGCGTCTCCTTTCATATACATAGGCAAAGTTTCAGGAAACTTAAATGAGATATTCAGTTTTGAGGCTTTATCTTGGACGTGCTGAATTTGTGCATCTATTAACGCATTAAGGTGAATCTCAGCAGAATGTTGCAGTTGCTGTTGATGCTCTAAACTCGCGAGCCCCAGCATGTTTTCAATCACTTGTTGCACACGAGTTGATTGAGCTTTAATGCGTTCTAAAAAGCGAGCTTGCTCATGTTCGGGCATATTAGGCGACATCAGTTCTAAACTCGCTTGAATAGCGGTAATCGGGCTTTTTAGCTCGTGCGTCAGGTGAGCGATAGAATCTTGTAAGTATTGCTTGCCATCGAGCTCGTTACGCATAGTCTGCATCGCACTTGCAAGCTCAGCTAGTTCGTCATTACTTGAGCCTGGTGCGGTGGCTTTTTCACCCTTAGCTACACGGATTGCGTACTCACGTAACTGATTGATTTTGCGAGTAAATCGCCAGGTAAATAGCACGCCTATCGCGATGGATAATATAAATAACAGCGCGCCCCAACGAATAATTTTTGCTTGCGCACGTTCGATAAATGGCAGAACAGTACGGTTTGGTTTGGCAACAGTGAGCGAGCCAATGATTTGTTTGCCATTGCGTATTGGTGCGGCGATATACATGATGGTATCGCTATCTTGCTTGCCCGCGACTGCTGGACTAGAGCGGACGCCATATTTTCCACGCAGAGTCAAATAAACATCGTTCCATTTTGAATAATCTTGCCCCAGTGCGAGCTTGGCAGAATCGAAAATCACGATGCCTTTTGCATTGGTAATATACACACGGTAATCTGCAGATCGCTTTTGTACGCCATGAATATTGGCTTTGGATGCACGCGCTTGGTACTGGGCTAAGCCTTGTGCAAATGCTCCATCTTCTATGGTGCCGTTTTTGACATCATTTGCTGCAAGCTCTGCTAATACATTTGCAGTATCCACCAAGGTATCTTCCATTGCTTGGCGTACACCAGGTTTGACTTCATCCACAAATATCGTCAGCACAAACCAAGCAGCCAAACCCACCAGTACAAAGTAACCAAGAAAAATTTTAAGGCTGATTTTCATGCTTTAGCTAAATAAGCTGTAACCCATGCCTCTATGTGTAACAATCGCACTACTTTCAGCGTCAATTTGTCGTAATTTAGCGCGCAAGGTTTTCACATGTGCATCCACCGTGCGCTCTAAGGTATCTTCCGCATTTGACCAAACTAAATCCATCAGTTGGTCACGCGAATACACGCGTTGTGGATGTTTGACTAGAGTTTTAAGTAACAAAAATTCGTAGCGTGTGAGCTCTAAATATTGCCCACAATATAAGATACGATTGGCGACTTCATCAACGATAAATTGCTTGGATTGCCTAATTGGCAATAACTCAGTTCTGCGTAAAATCGTGTTGACGCGGGCGACCACTTCGCGCGGGCTAAATGGCTTGGTGACGTAATCATCCGCGCCGATTTCTAACCCCACAATACGATCAATCTCATGGTTGCGCGCGGTTAAAAATAAAATTGGAACATTTGATGTTTGGCGAATTTGCTTGCATACATCAAAGCCAGATATGTCGGGCAGGCCTACATCCAAAATCACAAAATCGATTTGCTTATTCGCAACTTCAGTAACTGCTGTCGCACCTAACAGCTGATGCGTGGTGTTAAAGCCTGCTTCTTTAAAAGCATAAATCAAAGTTTCAGCAATCGCTGTTTCATCTTCAACAATCAGAATGTGTTGTGGCATAACGCCATTTTAGATGAGATTTTTAATTTATTGCGAATGAAAACTAAAAAGCCTGCATTAGCAGGCTTTTGCTGAGGTCAGATTTAAAATAGCTGACTGATATTTAAAGATGCTTATGATGCATCAGATAATGTGGCATATTGTAATTTGCCATCAACAATTACAAAGTGAACATCTTGTTTGCTTGCTTCATTTTGCACGGCATTATGGTAGACCCATACATAGCCAACTGTATCACCTTTGGTATCCTTAAGTGCTTGAATTTCATCTGGCGCGCCAAAGTTATAACCAAGGTGGTCAATATTTGTTTTAGCTAATACTTGGTAAAACTTATCTGTAGAAACGGTGATGCCGTTGTTATTGCGACCTTCGTGAAAGCCTGTAGCATTTGCTTTAAAGCTACCAAATATCAATGCGCTTGTAACCAAGCCAACTAGTGTTGCACTCTTAATGAACTTTTGATTCATACTTAAAATCTCCTTTTGTTAAAGAGATTACATCATAAGCATATTATGTTTCAGTTTAATGGCGCTAATGTAACTGAAATGTAATATCGGCGCGGGTTGCAGCGATTATTTTGTTAAGAAATGTAATTTGTTTTAACAAAGAGATATAAAAAAAGCAGTCAATAATTGACTGCTTTTTATTGTTAAGTCTAGCCGAAAAAGTCTTTGGCTTTATCTACCCAGCTTTTATTTTTTGGGCTGTGTTT
>CAYXHH010000184.1:0-2729 GCA_964464725.1 uncultured Methylotenera sp.
TGCACTGGGCTGTCCCAATGTTGTTTAATTTCATCATCTAGCAAGCAAACGGTAATTGATGCGCCTGCCATATCAATCGCAGTCGTGTAGTTGCCGACCAAACTACGTGAAATGGTTAACCCTGCAGATTTAAGCAGGTGAGATGCTGTGTTATAAATAAGATAAAGCTCCATTAATGGAGTAGCACCCAGACCATTGACCAGTAATAAAATTTCTTGAGGCTTTTTTGGTGTTAAGTGTGGTGTTAAGTCGGCGAGAATAGCATCCACCATGTCTTTTACAATTGCATCAGCTTCGCGCATGGCTTCACGTCTGCGACCAGGTTCACCATGAATGCCCACCCCCATTTCAAGCTCTTGTTCAGAAATATCAAAAGTAGGGCGACCAGCTGCAGGCACAGTGCAACTGGTGAGTGCTACTCCAATGCTGGCAGTCCGGCTATTAACTTTTTCACCAAGTGCCTTGCATGCAGCTAAATCTGCGCCAGTTTCTGCGAGACTACCTACACATTTTTCTACTATGACCGTACCTGCCACCCCGCGACGTCCTGTGGTGTATGTGCTGTTAATAACGGCACAATCGTCGCTGGTTAATACAGTCGCGTTTTCAAAGGCTAGCATTTCGGCTGCCATTTCAAAATTCATGACATCGCCCGCATAGTTTTTCACAATAAATAACACGCCTTTGCCAGCATGCACAGCCTCAGCTGCAGCCAGCATTTGGTCTGGCGTTGGTGAGCTAAACACGTGACCAGGGCAGGCTGCATCTAGCATGCCGTAGCCAATATAGCCTGCATGTAAAGGCTCATGCCCAGAGCCACCGCCTGAGATGATTGCTACTTTGTTCGTGGCTTTTTGCTGACGTGTGAGGTAGTTAGGTTCAAGATGTAAACTCACCAAGTCGTGATGTGCAGATGCAAAACCAGTCAGGCTTTCCGTCAAAATAAGATCAACTTTATTAACAAATTTTTTCATCAGCATCTACTTTATAGGTTTATTTAACATACGCTGTAAGCCAATATCTATGAGGCTTACAGGGTGCTGTTTCTAAGCTTTTAAAATTAAATCACACACTGTGTTAATCATCACTTGGCAACTTTTAGCACCTGGGTCTAAATGTCCTTTTGAGCGTTCACCTAGTCCCGCTGCCCGTCCTTTGGTCGCCACTAAGTCGCGTGTATATTCAAGGCCTTTTTCTGCGGCATTTTGCATGGCTTTGCAAATTTCTTTGGCAGATTTGCCTTGTGCAGCGGCGGTGGTAAACGTAGTTGAAACTGGCACTAATACATCAAGCATCGTCTTTTCACCCACGTTCGATTTGCCACGCATCATCATGGTTTGTACACCGTATGCAAAAGCGGCAGCGGCTTCTAAGTTAGCGTTTGTTTCGTTAATTTTGCTAAAGTTTTCTTTAAGATATTTCGCCATGCCCATAAAAAAGCTCGCAAACAAAACGCCAGATGCCCCACCCATGGTAATCAGCAACTTAGCGCCAATTTTATGTAGCACTTCATCAGGTGGTAAGTCTTTAAGCTCGTTATACATGCTTGCAACGACTTCACTCGCTCTTTTTACATTAATGTAATGGTCGCCATCGCCAATCGCGCGGTCTAGTGACTCGATATCGGATTCATGCGCCACTATGGCTGCATGCACAGCAAGTGCGGCAGATAAAATAAAAGGTGTTTTCATAAGTGTTAGTTTAATGCCAATATAATTTTTTTGCGATAGCGTTTTGAGTGTGTTAATTTAGCACATCATTAAGAGCGTATATCCCACAGGAAAATTATGGCAAATCTAGATCAATATCGTGTTAATCCTAAAAAGTTTTCGTTGAGCAATTACAAATCAAGTGATAAATCTGAGCGCACGGGCAATAAAGCAGAAGATGCGCTGTTACTCGAAAAGCTCGCGACTGAGATTAATGCCTTGCAGGATATTTTACATGCACAAGCAAAACATAAAGTATTGTTGATATTGCAGGGTATGGATGCCAGTGGTAAAGATGGCACAGTCAGGCATGTATTTAGTGAATGTGATCCACTGGGGATTCGTCTAGCCAGTTTTAAAGGCCCAACACCTGAAGAGCTTGCACACGATTATTTGTGGCGCGTGCACAAACAAGTGCCGCAAAAAGGTGAAATCGTGATTTTTAATCGTAGTCATTATGAGGATGTGCTGATAGTAAAAGTACACGATTGGATAGACGAAGCAGAATGTAAACGCCGCTATGCGCAGATTAATGATTTTGAACGTATGCTATCTGAAACAGGTACGGTGATTATTAAATGCTATCTGCATATCTCTAAAGAAGAGCAAAAAGTGCGCATGCAAGAGCGCTTAAGTGACCCAACTAAGACTTGGAAATTTAACCCCAATGATTTAAAAGAGCGTGATTTATGGGATAAATACATGCTGGCATATGAGAACGCAATGAAGGCAACTTCGACAGAATATGCCCCTTGGTATGTAATACCCGCAGATTCTAAAACCAATCGTAACTTATTGATTTCTAAAATTTTACTTAACACTTTAAAAGGCCTGAAATTAGCTTATCCGCCTGTGCCAGCAGAATACAAAACGATTAAAATTTCGGATTAACTTATCTTGGCTGAGTGAAAACATCTAGTTTTAAATCTAACTTTTTACCCAGCCAAACAGCAGATTGAGTATGAGCGTCTAGCTCATCAGCTTGAACTGGGTGAATTAATACCGATAGACCTTCTCTTA
>CAYXHH010000185.1:0-2706 GCA_964464725.1 uncultured Methylotenera sp.
TCGTAGTCACCCAAGAAGCGACCTAAAATCACATCTTTTGGCGCGTTCACGTATGATTTGCCAGAAATTAACTCAGCTACTTTGGCGCGATTGGCGGTTGCATCAATATATTTAGACGCTTCCAAAACTGCCATCATGATTGCACGAGCTGTATTAGGATTTTTCGCTACAAAGTCTGCTGTGGTACCGACTACTTTTTCTGGGTGATCTACCCAAATATCTTGTGAAGTTGCGACCGAAAAACCAATTTTGTCGAAAATCGCACGCGCATTCCATGGCTCACCTACACAGTAACCATCCATATTACCAATACGCATATTGGCAACCATTTGAGGTGGTGGCACCACAATATTTTTAACATCTTTGACAGGGTCAATACCATTGGCTGCTAACCAATAGTTCAACCACATGGCGTGAGTACCTGTTGGGAAAGTTTGGGCGAATGTGAAATCGCGATTTTCGTTCGCCATCACACGTTTAAGTGTTTTTCCATCTTTTACACCTTTATCTTTTAACTGATTAGATAAAGTAATCCCTTGCCCATTATTGTTTAGCGCCATCAACACAGACATGTCTTTTTGTTGACCGCCAATCCCCATCTGGACACCATATATCAAGCCATATAGCACATGCGCCGCGTGTAACTCGCCATTGACCAACTTGTCTCTAACTCCAGCCCAAGATGCTTCTTTTGAAGGCACAATCTTGATACCATATTTTTTATCGAATCCCATTTCCGCCGCGACTACAATTGGCGCGCAATCAGTAAGCGGAATAAAGCCGATTTTAACTTCGGTAATTTCTGGAGCATCAGAGCCGGCCGCCCAAGCTTGACTGCGAACTGAAGCAGGTAACATATTCGACATCGCAACTGCACCAAATGCCCCCGCAACAGCATGCGTCAAAAACTGACGGCGACTTTTATTTTCGACTGTTGGCGTAATAGTATTTGGTACTACTGGTAATTTTTTTGAATCACTCATTTCTGCTCCTTAAAGATAAATCTAAAAATTAAATCTAAACTTGAACTAAATTAAAAAATTGTTAATAAAAAAAGGCGCCCTGAGTGAAGCGGATCATGTGACCGCACTCAGGACGCCTTTGTCCTAAATTCATTGGAAGCTCGATGGCTCCCATCATTTAATAAATCGAAACTTTTAATGTGTATTAACTAAGCATCTGCTACCCACACAAACACTTAACACATAATGTGGCCGCCATTGGCCAGCTAAATTGGATTTAGCAAATGTTATGCCAACAGGTTAATTATTTTATAAGCTATTGATTTTATGTAATTAGAATGTTTAATTTTAACTTTAAGTATTTGTGTGTTTAAACCCAATATTGCACCAATCAAGTGCAAATGCACCATTGTGCTTTATTTTATTGCTTAGCTTTAGCCAACAACAGGACGTTTTCTGCAATCTCGATAATCTTTCTATTTTGCTCCATTGCCGTTTTGCGCATCACTTTATATGCTTCAACTTCGCTGATGCCCATCTTGCTCATAATTAAGCCTTTGGCCTGCTCAATTTGCTTTCTCTCGGCAAGGGCTTTTTTAGTGCCTGTGAGCTCACTTTCAATTTTTGCAATCTGTTGCGACTGTTCTTGCAATAAATGAATGATAGATTCCATTGGATACGATTGAAGCTTTTCATCACCTCGGAATGAAAAAGCCTGTTCAATGGGAATTGAAAGGTTAAAAAATGCGCTATCTAAGTCTGTATTAGAATGTTGTTTACTATTTAATTCTTTTAGGTAATAACGCGTATTCTCCAAGTCAAGTTGCGCATTCTTTACTAGGGTCTTTAATGCTTCATGCATGAGATGATTGAGATGACATTGTAAGTTCCAAATTTCAGTTAATCGCTGACTACATATATCAAACCATTCGTCTGCCTCACTGACTTTTAGTGCTTGATTGTCTTTGCCTTTGGTTAACTTATCGCGCAAAGATTGTTGTTGTTTACTTAATGAACCTTTCTCTGATTTTGTCCAAGCAAGCTTTAGATCATCATCTGCAAACTGATTAAAAGCCTCAAAGTATCTATCTTGCATCTCAATCAAGCCTAGCATTTTTTGCTGATGCATAAGCTGGACACTGCCCGAACCAAACATATATGCACCTACCGCTCGCTCCTGACCCGCAAACTCTTTACCTTGCACTAAGTTATACAAGGCAACTAAGTAAGTTGAAACTTTGCTGTTTGCCGTACTATCGGTAATCTCAAAAATAAGTGAGATTAAACTCCCAATTAGGCGTGTGTATGACTGCATACAATCTGCAAAAGAAATCTTCATCAAACTCACCTGATGCCGAAATGATGTTAATTGTTGCAGACCAAGCAATATCCAAGAAATAAGTGTTAACTGTTTTGCATCGGCAGATTTTGACTGGTCAAGATGCTGCTGCAAAATCACGCTAAATTTTTCAGCCAACGTAACATTCTGCGCGATTAACTCACTGCGGTCGTGGGCCAATCTTTTTCCATAAGAAGCTAAATAAAGACAACTCACACCTCGCTCTGCCTGAAGCTGGTGAATCATTAAACCAATTGTCTCAATAAATTCTGTACAAATTGAAAGCTTCTGCAATTCTTCAATATGGCGAAGTTTAGCGAGTAAAATAGTCTGTTCGGGGGAGATTTTTGTCATTGTTTTATATTAAAGCAAAAAACATGCTTGATATTGTATATACAAACAACT
>CAYXHH010000186.1:0-1323 GCA_964464725.1 uncultured Methylotenera sp.
ACACCCCTGCACTTAACGATGATACCAGTGTCACTTTTAGCTACACCATCACAGATGGTAGCCTCAGCGTTGCTAACACAGCGAGCTTAGACATCACGCCAGTCAATGATGCCCCTACAACTATACCAGCTACTTTAGCTGCCATTCAAGAAAATAGTAATGCACGTCTAATTACAGAAACTGAGTTGTTAAGCAATGTTTACGATGTAGATAGTGCTGGTCTTACCATTACTAGCCTTAACTTAAGTTCAGGCATTGGAAGTTTAGTTGACAATGGTAACAACACTTGGACTTTTACACCTGCGAGCAACGATAGTAGCGCGGTATCTTTTATATATGCAGTATCTGACGGTACATTAACAACTTTCGGCACTGCGAATATGGACATTACTCAACAAGAGGTTGTTCCAATTCCTACGCCGACACCAACCCCAACGCCTACACCAACACCAACACCAACACCAACTCCGACACCAACGCCAACACCGACGCCGACTCCTGCGCCCGCACCAGTTGTTCCATTAGACATAGCACCGGTCATTTCAAACGAAAATGAAGGCGAGAATACTAATTTGACAATTTCAACAGATAGCAAACAAGTGGCTATCATTGATAATAATTTTGCTAAATACATAAGTCAGTTGTCATTAAGTATTCCAAGCAACGCAGTGAATTCACAATTTTTAGATAACTTAGCGTTAGCACTGACCAATACAGCTACTAAAGATAACCTGAATACATTACTCAATAGCATTTCACCAGATGCGAATATCCAAGTTGAAACGCTTCAATTTTTTGACCCTAAAGATTCTTCTAATCAAAAACTTAGTCAACTTGTGTTTGAACATAGAACTATCATATCGACAGTAGCAATTTCCGCTGGCTTAGTGACGTGGGCGATTCAAGTTGGTGCATTATTTTCTTCAGTCATTGCTACAGTACCAGCATGGAAGAACCTTGACCCGGTTGCAATCCTTGGAGATGAGGAAGAAGATGAAACTGAATGGGCGCTAACAGAAGGTGATTCAGACGACCACATCGAATTGTCAGCAGAGGATATGTGGTCAAGTAATGCTGACTTTAACTTAAGTCGCGGCCCAAAATGAAATTTCCTAAATTTAGTCTTGGCCCAGCGCTAAGAACAAGCATCGGTCTTGTAGCACTTTTTGTAGGTTGGTTGATGTTAATAAACATGCTTGTTGGCATATGGCCCGACCAGACTGCCTTGCTTAAAGAGTTAAGGCAACATACGAGCGAGAACCTGACAATTCAATCAGCAGTATTATTGCAATCTGGTGATACAAGCACGCTTAAAAAAACCCT
>CAYXHH010000186.1:1423-2626 GCA_964464725.1 uncultured Methylotenera sp.
ATTGGTATCATTTTGGCGATTATAGGCGCAATAGCGCTCTATACATTTTATCTAAGACGCATCTTTATTTATCTGGACCCTTCTTCTGTCATTCCAGACCGCGTGAGTGCCGCATTTGATAGTTTTAGTGAAGGCGTGATGATGGTGGACAAAACAGGACGTATCATGTTGGCAAATAAAACATTACGGCTGTGGGTAGAAGAAGAAAATAATCAGCTGTTTGGAAAATCCAGTCAAAACTTACCATGGTTAAGGGCTGCATTGCGTGAAGACCCAAAAAACTATCCGTGGATTAAAGCAATGGAAACTCAAAATGCTATCAATGGCTGGCAAATTGAGTTTGAAAAACAATCTGGCGAATCGATTAAAGCCGTGATTAACTGCTCTCCTATTCTTGACAGTGCAAAGAATGTTCGCGGCTGCATCGTCACCTTCGACAACGTCACCGAAATTGACAAAGTGAACAAAGAACTCACGATGACAATGGAAAAGTTGTATGCATCACAAATGGAAATTGAAAAACAAAATACTGAGCTAATTGAACTTGCCACACGTGACTCTTTAACTAGCTGTCTTAACAGAAGAGCATTTTTTGAAATGGCTGAAAAGACCTTTGCTCTCTACGCTGCAAAAAAACAAGCCCTTGCATGCATTATGACCGACATTGACCATTTCAAAACTTTTAATGATCGATTTGGACACGCTGTTGGTGATAAGGTGATTATTGCATTCTCCAGAACACTATTTATTGGTCTACGCAGCGAAGATTTATTGTGTCGCTATGGTGGCGAGGAATTTTGTATTCTATTACCTGATGCAACTTTAGAGATGGCAGTAAATATCGCAGAGCGTATTCGAAGCGAGGTTGAACATCACACAGGTGCCTCTATACGTAACACGCAAGACCTGAAAATCACCTCAAGTTTTGGTGTGTCAATATTATCAGAAAGTACACCTTCACTATCTGTGATGATAGATCAAGCAGACCAAGCACTGTATAACGCGAAATCAAGTGGAAGAAATTGTGTGAAAACTTTTAGTTAATAAAATGTATTAGTAACTTCGTTGCTTACTAATTTCTGTTAACTTAATGTTTAGAAAATAAAAAACCCCAACAATGGGGTTTTATATTTTGATTACTTAATTTGTTGGCGGAGTGGACGGGGCTCGAACCCGCGACCCCCGGCGTGACAGGCCGGTATT
>CAYXHH010000187.1:0-2620 GCA_964464725.1 uncultured Methylotenera sp.
TTACTTTTTACTATCCATTTTGGCTTTTAATAGTGCGCCAAGGTTGGTAGTGCCAGCAGCAGCTGCGTTATCTTCTGGTTTTGTATCTTCTGCTTTGGTTTTTGCAGCTTTAGCTTTTGGCTTAGCTGCTTTTTCCTCAGTAGAAATCGCAGGTGTTGCACCAGATGGATCTTCAGTCAGTTGTTTAACGCCTAATGAAATACGCTCTTTTTCAACATCAATTGCGATAATTACAGCGTTAAGCTCATCACCTTTTTTGAAGTTACGAATTGCTTCTTCACCAGATTGTGTCCATGAAAGGTCAGACAAGTGGACCAAGCCATCAATGCCACCTGGCAAGCCAATAAATACGCCAAAGTCGGTAATTGATTTGATTTGACCAGACACTTTATCGCCTTTAGCGTGCGTTGCAGAAAAATCATCCCATGGGTTTGGTTTGCATTGTTTCATGCCCAATGATAAGCGACGACGGTCTTCATCAATTTCAAGAATCATCACTTCAACTTCGTCACCCAATTGTGCAATTTTACCTGGGTGAATATTTTTGTTAGTCCAATCCATTTCTGATACGTGCACCAAACCTTCAATGCCTGGCTCTACTTCAACGAATGCGCCGTAATCGGTAATGTTAGATACTTTACCGAATAAGCGAGTGCTGACTGGGTAACGACGAGTTAATGCAACCCATGGGTCGTCGCCTAACTGTTTAATGCCGAGAGAAACACGGTTTTTCTCTTGGTCGAATTTTAAGATTTTTGCTTCAACTTCTTCGCCTACTGTTAACACTTCTGATGGGTGTTTCACACGGCGCCAAGCCAAGTCTGTAATATGGAGCAAGCCATCAATGCCGCCTAAATCAACGAATGCGCCGTAATCAGTAATATTTTTAACGATACCTTTAACAGTTGCGCCTTCTGTAAGCGTGCCCATGAGCGCTTCGCGGTCTGCACCAGCAGAAACTTCCATCACTGCACGGCGAGAAACCACAATGTTGTTACGCTTGCGGTCTAATTTAATGACTTTGAAATCCCATTCTTTGTTTTCGAATGGTGTGGTGTCTTTTACTGGGCGAACATCTACTAATGAACCAGGCAAGAAAGCCATGATGCCATTCACTGATACGCGTAAGCCGCCTTTTACTTTGCCGCTTACATAGCCTTTAACCACGCGACCTTCGTTCATTGCATCTTCTAAATCTAGCCACGCTTCCATTTTCTTCGCTTTTTCGCGAGAAAGTTGTGTTGAGCCGAAGCCATCCTCAAGTTTTTCAATACATACTTTGACGAAGTCGCCTACAGCAACTTCAAATTCGCCTTGAGCGTTTTTGAATTCAGCAGCGTCAATTACGCTTTCTGATTTAAGACCTGCGTTCACAATGACGTGGTCGCTATCGATTGAAACAACTTCGGCGGTGATTACTTCGCCAGAGCGCATTTCTTGGCGCGCTAAGCTTTCTTCAAAAAGCGCGGCAAAAGATTCCATAGAAGATGGGGTTGAATTAGAAGTAGAAGCCATTAAAAAAAGTTACCTAAAAAGTTACTTAAAGTTAAGTTTTGATGCTAAAAAATACTTTCAGCGCCATTTCAAAACCTTTAAGCGTTCCCACCTAGCAGTGGGGTAGTTAATATAAACCTGCGTAATCTTGATTTTTAGTTAAGAATCGCAGCATGAACCGCGTATGTTACACAAAAAATAGCTTATGTTCAATGACTTAAAGTGTTTTTACACCATTTTTTGCAAAATATTTTGATAGGCATCCAGCACAAACTGCACGGCATCGTTAATAGAACGATGGCTGGTGTCTAATAATATGGCATCAGGAGTCTGCACAAGTGGTGAAGCTCTTCGTTGACTATCACGGGTATCGCGTTCTTGTAAATCTTGCAGAATTTTTGCGTAATCAGCAGACATATTCTTACTAATCGGTTGTTTGTAGCGTCTTTCAGCACGAATTTCGACATTTGCCGTTAAAAAGATCTTAAGTATTGCATCTTTAAATACAACGGAACCCATATCTCGTCCATCAGCCACTAAACCAGGAGCTTTACGAAAGCTTTGTTGCAAATCGAATAGTGCATTGCGTACTGGGGTATGAATCGCGACTTCTGAGGCGCCACGGCTCATTTCCTCACTGCGTACCGCTTCAGAGACGATGGTTTTGTTAAGATAAATTTCACCTGCTTTGAATTCAATTTCTAGGGTTGAGGCCATTTTTCCTAGCGTATCCGCATCGCTCCATGCAATACCCTGCTGCTTTGCTGCTAACGCAACAATTCGATACAGCGCACCTGAATCTAAATAATGAAAGCCAAGTTTCTCTGCCACCAATTGCGAAACAGTGCCTTTGCCACTGGCGGAAGGGCCGTCAATTGCGATGACAGGAATAGGATTAGCTGACAATTTTTGCAAACTCTTCAAAATAATTTGGGAATGTTTTTGCCACACATTTTGGGTCGTTAATGGTGATGGGCACACCGCCTAAAGATACCAATGAAAAACACATCGCCATGCGGTGGTCATCATAGGTATCTATCACCGCATTTGGAGTGAGTTTTTCGGGTGGGGTGATTTTGATGTAATCGGAACCTTCTTCAACAGTCGCGCCTACTTTACGCAACTC
>CAYXHH010000188.1:0-2564 GCA_964464725.1 uncultured Methylotenera sp.
AGCAAACTTTCATGCTCTTGCAGCAACGACCTGCCATGTGCAATTTTATTGGGGGTGACACGGTTATCAATATAGTTTAAAAAAGTAGAAATAAACTCTGGTTGTGAGCGATCTAGCGCAATGACGCGAGGCAAGTATTTAGCGTTTTTAAACGTGCTTTTTATGGTTTTAGCAGATATTTTTTCTTGTTTTGCTTCTGCCTTTAAGGTTTTTACCCATTGTTTAAATTCATATGAATCATTAGCTTGCGCATAAAATCCAAGAACTAAAAATAGCACTGCTATAATTTTTTTTATCATACAGATTGGTTTTGCAAGATATGTGCGTAACCCACTTGATAGTCAGGATATTGTAGCTCAAAGCCTGTATCGCGCATGCGTTGGTTATTTAAACGTTTTCCGCCACTGGCAAGTGGTGTTTTAATATTTGTGGTATCAATGTTTTGCTTTGCAGCCAACCATTTGAGTACGTCATATTGCTGTGTTGGCATATTGTCCGTGACGATATAACAATCTGCCACAGGCTGATGGTTCGCAGCTTTTTCTGTTAATAAGGCAATAAATGCAGCTGCATCGTCGCGGTGTATACGGTTACTCCAATGATTCTCTTGCGGCCATCTACTGAAGTCTTTGGCCATGTTCACCAAGTACAAACGACCTGCACCATAGATGCCTGAAAGGCGCATGGATGTTGACTTGCATGACAGCTTTTTTATTACATTCTCCGCTTCTAACAAACGCTCACCACCAAAATCTGCGGGTATTGCTGGTGTATTCTCATCTAATAGATCGTTCGTTACTTGCCCATAAACGCGCGTGCTAGAAACAAAAAACACATGCTGTAATTGTTGATTGTGACTTTGCGTTGCCAGCACATTTTTTAATCCAGTGACATAGGCCGCTTGATATTGTGCATCGGATTGCCCACCTGCTGAAACACAATAAATCACAATATGTGGTTTAAGGTTTTCGATGGCTGAAAGTGTGCTGGGCTTGGTGACATCTGCTTGTATGGTTTGCATGCCGAGCGGCAGATGTTTGTCACTGATTCTTAAGCCGATCACCTCATGCGTTTTTTGTAAGCGCGTGGCAATGGCTGTGCCTAAATCGCCACAGCCGACAATGAGCACTTTAGTCATGACTTAACAGATATTTTTCTGCAAAAAATAGCGCGACGATGGTTTTGCCATCAGTAATCTGGCCATTTTGTATCATTTCGATACAGTTCTCAAAAGGCGCTTCAAAAACCTCTAGCGATTCATCTTCATCACGCTGATGCGCACCTGCCTGCAAGCCCCGCGCTAGATACATATGAATCACTTCGTTAGAATATCCGATACATGGATGCTGATGCCCTAACTTAACCCATTCAGTGGCCGTAAAACCTGTTTCTTCAAAAAGCTCGCGCTGGCCTGTCACCAGCGTATCCTCTCCTTGATCAATTTTACCCGCAGGCAACTCGATAAATACCTGATGTAACGGGTAACGAAATTGTCGCTCTAAAATGACATTGCCATTTGGTAGCATTGGCACAACAACTACAGCCCCAGGGTGGATGACATATTCACGCTGACTAGTATTACCGTTATAGAGGCGCACTTGGTCGCGTTTCACATGCAGCATGCCACCAGACGCAATCGTCTCAGAGCTAATCATATGTTCAAATAAATGTTGGTGGGCTGAATCCGACTTTTGAGCACTCATAAACTAAACAGACGCCACATTAAACGTATCACACTGATTCACATCACCCAACTTTAAGCCCTGATTAAACCAACGCATGCGTTGTTGCGAAGTCCCATGCGTAAATGAATCAGGTACCGCATAACCTTGCGCTTGTTTTTGTAGGGCATCATCACCAATTGCCGCGGCAGCTGTCATGGCCTCTTCTACATCGCCTGCTTCTAAAATACGGTTAGCACCATCTGCATGATGCGCCCACACGCCAGCGTAACAATCCGCTTGCAACTCCAAGCGCACTGAATATTGGTTCGCTTGCGCTTCGTTACGTGCACTTTGTCGTGCTTGTTGCACTTTGTCTGATGTACCCATGAGATTTTGAATGTGGTGACCTACTTCATGCGCAATCACATATGCTTGCGCAAAGTCACCGGGGGCGTTAAAGCGATTTTTCATTTCTTCGTAAAAACTTAAGTCGATATAAACTTTTTGATCAGCAGGGCAATAAAACGGACCCATACCAGCTTGGCCAGTGCCACACGCGGTTGGCGTTTGGTCTCTAAACAAGACTAATTTGGGAGCAGGATATTGATGACCAGAAGCTTGAAAAATTTTATCCCAAGTCTCTTCTGTGCTACCCAACACTTTGGCAACAAACTTAGCTTCTGGGTCATTGTTAGGAATAGCTTGCGCTTCTACAGTCTCATTTTGACTCATGCCTTGGCCAATATTCATCACCAAGGCAGGATCAACACCAAAATACATCGCGAGTAATGCGAGTGCGATTGTACCAATGCCGACACCACGCCCACCACCCATGCGCATACCGCCACTGCCACGCCTATCTTCTACATTACTACTTTCCTGCTGATCATCTAAACGCAT
>CAYXHH010000189.1:0-2525 GCA_964464725.1 uncultured Methylotenera sp.
AGGAACAAAATAGGCGCTTTTTCTAAAAGCTTAGGGTAAGGTAACTGGCTGACACGTCTCGCAATTTCTGGACCGCAAACGCCAATCAAGCTGTCTTCTAATAGTACGACACACTCCACATCCTCAGTGTGTATCGGTCTTCTAGAGATAATCAAATCCACATCCACACGGTCAATTTCACGCATTTCTTTCTCGGTCATCACCCACACTTCAATTTTTGGGAATAATTGCTTGAGTTTACCCAAACGCGGCATTAACCATCCATGCGCAAAGTCTGGCGGACATGCGATTAGCACTGAATCGCTACTTTTGTATGGTTCTATACGCCCGATTCCAGCTGCCAAACGCGATAAAGTATCGCGCACAGTCTCATGCAGTAGCTCACCTGCAGCAGTGAGCGTCACACCTTTGCCATTCCTTATAAATAAGCTTTGACCTAATAGCTCCTCGAGCTTTAGCAGTTGCTGACTAATGGCTGACTGTGTAAGTGACAACTCTTCAGATGCCTTGGAAAAGCTACTTAACCTAGCTGCAGCATCAAAAGTTACTAGGTATTTAAATGGCGGTAACTGTTTGCTCATGATATTAAAAAAATTAATAGCTAAGCAAGTATAACTAATTGCAATAGCAATGTAAAACTGACAATATAAGCGAATAATTTAAGGAGAAACCCATGGCAAATTCAGATACTTATGGCGATAGCGCCATCTCTCGAAAAAATCTAAAAGGCTATGATCGTGAAAACACCTATGCTGGCGTATTGTCTTTTATGCGTAGGCAATACACCAAAAATCTAACAGGTGTAGACGTGGTGGTTTCTGGCATTCCTTTAGATATTGCCACGACTTTCCGCAGTGGTGCGCGCTTAGGGCCTGCCGCAGTTCGTGCTGCTTCGGTACAAATGAACGAACTTATACATCCTTGGGGTTTTGGACCTTGCGATCGCTTAGCAGTCATTGATTATGGTGATTGTTGGTTAGACTCACACAACCCGCACACAGTGTTTAATAGCATTTATCAACACGCAAAAACCATTCTAAAATCCAATGCAAGAATGCTGACTTTGGGTGGCGACCATTACATTACCTATCCGCTCTTAAAAGCGCATGCCGAAAAGTTTGGCGCGCCACTCTCCATTATTCATTTTGATGCCCACTGCGATACTTGGGCAGATGACGAACCCAACTCGCTCAACCACGGCAGTATGTTTTACAAAGCCATTAAAGATGGTTTGATAGATCCCGCCACCTCGGTACAAATTGGCATCAGAACTTGGAACGAGGATTTTATGGGGGTGAATGTGCTTGGTGCAGATTGGGTGCATGAGCACGGCGTAGCGGCAGTTGTACAAAAAGTCCTTGAGATTGTTGGCAATCGTCATGTTTACATCACCTTTGATATTGATTGTCTAGACCCTGCCTTTGCACCAGGCACTGGTACTCCCGTGGCTGGCGGCTTAAGCTCGGCACAAGCGCTGGCGATTTTACGCAAGTTTGTTGGCTTGAATATTATCGGCATGGATGTGGTGGAAGTCGCACCCGCCTACGACCAAAGCGAAATTACGGCATTAGCCGCCGCGCAAATTGCAGCGGAAATGCTGTGTGTGATTAGCGCAGAACTCAAATAGATTTTTAATACTTTTTCAAGGAAACTCAAATGATATTGAATCAATGGCGTGACCGTTTTTTTGCAATCCTAGTTTTTGGCTTAGCATCTACTCATACAATATCAGCTCCAGAAAAAGTACTTAACATCAACAACTGGGCAGAATATATAGGCGAAAACACTGTTAAGAATTTCGAGAAAGAAACTGGCATTAAAGTTCGCTACGATAACTTTGACTCCAATGAAGTATTGCTGGCAAAAGTCATTGCGGGTAACACAGGTTACGACATTATTGTGCCATCATCCGACTTTGGGCGCATTATGATGGACGGCGGCAAAGTGCAAAAAATTGACCGCAAAACACTCACCAATTGGGGTAATTTAAACCCTGCGGTAATGAAACAAATGGAAAAACTGGATCCGGGCAACCAATACATGGTGCCTTGGCTGGGCGGCACAGTGAGCGTAGGCTATAACGTAGCTAAAGTTAAAGCAGCGCTTGGTGCTGAACCAATTCCTGCAAACCCATTTGAGTTGGTATTTAACCCAAAATACACTGCAAAACTTAAATCCTGCGGCATTGCGATGTTGGATAGCGCGAGTGATGTGTTTCCCTCTGCACTCATTTACGTAGGCAAACCGGCCTATAGCCAAAACGCGGCTGATTACAAACTAGCTGCGGATATGCTGCAAAAAGTGCGTAAAGATATTAAACTTTTTACATACAACGGCCACATTACTGATTTAGCCAACGGCAATATTTGTGTGGCACTTGGGTATGGTAGCGATTTTAATAACGCCGCTTTTCAGGCTAAAGAAGCCAAAAATGGCATCAAAATAGAGGCTCCTATGCCACCAAATGGTATGCAATTTGGCTTTGAATCGATGATGATTCCTGTAGATGCACCGCATAAAGAAAA
>CAYXHH010000190.1:0-2478 GCA_964464725.1 uncultured Methylotenera sp.
GGTGACTTCAAGCCCCAGTTTGAAATCAATAATCCATCTTGTGCCGTTTTCAATAAATGTAATATCAATGCGTTGTTCTTGCGCTTGTTGGTTTTCGTCTAAACTTGTGATGCTGAGTTCAGTTTGCGTGGATGCTCTTGGTGCAAATAGCCAAGCGGCTTGTGGGCTGTTAATGGTGTTTTTAAGCGCTTGGATAATTTGTGGCACTTGTTGTTCGACCTCTGTTTTTGCATGACCGCGTTGCATCAACCAAAAACACATGCTCTGCGAGGCAGTATCCATGCGGTCTGCAGGCCAATGATTGAGGCCTTGTTTAACGATCATTTCGATATACAAATGTGCCAACGTGCCGCAATCTGCGGCTAAGTTTAGAAAAGTGCCGCAATCGGCAGCTAGATTGGGGGTAAGTTCAAGGTCAATTTGTTGCGGATTGGAATTGCGTTTAGGATAGGTTGGCGCGGTTTGTAAAACGGATGCGATTTCTAAATGCGCTAAACGAATCAGTTGCGGCGTAAAGTTAGTAATCTCATTTTGCAAAGCTGTATTAATGTTTGGTACTTCGCATGTCTCGAAATGCTTGCTAAGCGAAGGCCAAAGCATATCGAGATAGCTATTTTTAGTGGGTTTAATATGGCCGTCTTTATCTTGATTCGCAATCCCCACCAAATGCAATGCTCGCTCCGCACGGGTGGCCGCCACGTAGAGCACGCGTACCGCCTCGTTGGTTTCGCGTTCGTTTTCAAGGGTGTTTAAATAATCATAAACACTGACTTGATTGCTCTCGCGCAGGCCTTTGGGCACGTAAGGTGCGGCGATGAGCTCGGTATTGCCATCGAGTGTCACTTCTTCCCAGCGCATCAATGGCTTATCGCTGTTATTACCACCTGTGGTCGCGCCCAAACCAGGCAAGATGACGGTATCAAACTCTAAGCCTTTTGATTTGTGTATGGTCATCATTTGAATGCGTTCACCTTGCGCATCTGGCGTGGCGAATAGCTTGGTGATTTCAATGTCCATGCGCTCTGGCGTAAATGCATTATTACGGTCTAGCGTATCTAAACAGCTAAAAAACGCTTGCACATCGGTAATATCTGCTTGCTCCCACAAACAAGCGGTACCATTTAAAAGTAACCAAATGCCACGCACCCAACGGCTAATGGGCATGCGGCCTTGCGTATTAAAGGCCTCTTGCAAAATATCGCGCACATGGCGTAAGCGCATTTGGCCATCGGCAGATAGTTGATTCACCACAGCCTCATTTTGCATCAGTGACCAAATAGTGCTGGTTTGATCTTTGTGAGCAAGTTGGTATAAATCGTGTAAGTTTAGCCCACACCATGGCGCGCGCAATATCGCGAGCCAATGCACGCGGTCTGCACGGTGGTGCAGGGCATGCGTGAGGCTGAGTAAATCTTGCACCACTTGTCTGTCTTCTAGCGCCTCAATTTCAACAGCCTGAAACGCAATGTCTTTATAATCGCGACGCAGTTTACTCACCAGTGCGCTCAAGTGTTTTTTAGAGCGCACTAAAATGGCGATGTTTTTGCTTTTGTCTGTCGCTTGAATAATACGGATAATCGCTTCCGCCTCACGCTGTTTGGCAAGCTCAGAGGATTCATCTGTTGGGCTTACAATCGGGTGAATATGAATGCCGGCATCACTTAACGCAGATTTAGTGGCAATAAATTCACGGTAACTAATCGCGCCTTGCGCCATGCTATCTTGGCTAGGAAAAACACCTTTAAAAGTATCGTTAATCCAATTCACCACCGCGGGGTAAGAACGGTTATTGCGATACAAAGGCAAGCGCGTCAATTGAATATCGCCAATGCCGTGTTTGGCGGCTTCTAAAAACAAGCTGACATTCGCTTTGCGAAAGCGATAAATCGATTGCATGGGGTCGCCCACGCAGAAGAGTGTGCGCCCATCACCGTGCTGCCAGCCAGCGGTCAGTTTTTCAATTAAAGCAATTTGGCTGGGACTGGTATCTTGAAACTCATCGACCAATAAGTGCTTGATTTGATAATCAAGCTTTAAGGCCAAATCGGTGGGTTCGCCAAAATGGTCGGTGAGTGCCAGCGTAGCGCTAGAAGCGATTTCGGTAAAATCCACTTCATTATTACGCTGAAACACCAACCACAATTTGGCAGCTGCTAAGTTGAGCAGTTGAGACAGCGTTTGCACCATGGCCCAGCTATCTTGCATATTCAAATCGGGCAAACAGCGTACGCGATGTAGCTTTTTTGCATCTATTTGCGCAGTTAAGTCAAAAAAAGTTTGCTTATAAGTACGGCCTTCATCGGTAGCTGGAAAGCCGTGGCGCTTATCGACCGACGCGCGAGGTTCTCCATTATCTTTGAGTAGAAAATCTGCCAAGATACGCCAATGTGGTAAATCACTGGGAATCATATCAAGAGGCTGTAGCCAGTCTTGCAATCGCTTTAATTCGCTTTCGTCCGGCAAATTGCTGGCGGCATA
>CAYXHH010000191.1:0-2443 GCA_964464725.1 uncultured Methylotenera sp.
CGGATGGGATTAAGCGCAATTCGCTAAAATTAAGGTGTGTAGCAAGCTCTTGTGCAGCACGTAAATGGCCATAATGAATCGGATTAAAAGTACCACCCAGTAGGCCAATCAGTTTCATACGTGTTGTTCCTTTTGACGAAGTCGCTGTTTTTTACGATAGTAAAAAAGAAGCATAATTCCTGCCACATTTGGAAACCAAATATACCAATGTGACCATGGAATGCCATCCACTTTAAAATCAGAAATCGGCCAAAACATCGGAGTTGGAAAGTATTTAAACGAATGAAACGGAAAATCCAACACAATATGAAATGGCCAGCCAAGCATAGCAAATGCAATTGGCTTGCGCCATAGTGCAACTAGACTAATGACTGCAAAACTAATCACAAAACTGTGCCCCACCGCGTAAGCGGTAAAGAGCCAACTTGGTAAAGTTTCGAGTGGCGGTGGCCCAGGTTGCCAATGCCCACTAATGATATTGAGCACCGTAAAAATCCCAAAAGAGATTAAATCTGGCATGGCCCCAAAAAACAAAGCAAGCGCGGCATAACGCTTATAGCCAAACAATCCATACCCCCAAAGTGCGTGGCTAAGTGTATCCATAGTTTAAACCTATTGAATGATTAAGCTCTGACATGCCCATCGCCCAGTACAACGTACTTAAGCGATGTTAAACCTTCTAAACCCACTGGGCCGCGTGCATGTAGTTTGTCGGTTGAGATGCCAATTTCGGCCCCTAAGCCATATTCAAAGCCATCTGCAAAGCGGGTGCTGGCATTCACCATCACTGAGCTAGAGTCAACCTCACGCAAGAATCTGCGTGCTTTAGTGTAGTTTTCTGTCACGATAGCCTCAGTATGCTGGCTAGAGTGTTCGTTGATGTGCGCAATTGCTTCATCTAAACCATCCACCACTTTACAAGAGATAATCGCCGCTAAATATTCGGTGTAATAATCTTCATCCGTGGCTGGTTTGGCTTCTTTTACCAGCGCGCAAGTCTCCGCACAGCCACGAATTTCGATGCCGTGTTTGGTTAACATTGAGGCTAATTTTGGAAGCATTTCTTTAGCGACAGCGCGCGCAATCAGCAAAGATTCGGCGGTGTTACACGTGCCTAAACGTTGCGTTTTACTATTTTCTAAAATTGGCAATGCCTTGGCAAAATCTGCGTCGTCGTCCACATACACATGGCAATTGCCATCTAAATGTTTAATGACTGGAATACGCGCTTCGTTCGAGATGCGCTCAATCAAGCCTTTGCCACCGCGTGGCACAATCACATCCACATAGGCTTTCATGGTGATTAGCTCACCAACCGCTGCTCGGTCAGTCGTTTCGACCACTTGTACAGCCGTTTTTGGTAAATCTGCTTTTGTTAAGCCCTCATGCACCAGTTTTGCCAAGGCTTGGTTACAGTGTATCGCCTCGCTACCACCACGTAAAATGGCGGCATTACCCGATTTAATGCAAAGCCCAGCTGCATCTACTGTGACGTTTGGGCGTGCTTCGTAAATAATACCAATGACACCCAAAGGCACACGCATTTGCCCAATTTGGATACCGCTTGGGCGATATTTAAAGTTACTCATCTCACCGATTGGGTCAGCCAAACTGGCGATTTGCTTAAGGCCTTCTGCCATCGCTAGAATCGATTTTTCGCTTAAGCTTAGCCTATCAAGCATCGCCGGCTCTAAGCCAGCTGCTTTCGCTGCGTCTAAGTCTAGCTTGTTAGCGGTTAGCAATGCAGATTTTTCGCGCAGAATGGCGTCAGCAATATACGTGAGAGCCTGATTTTTTTGGTTTGTGCTGGCACTTGCCATCTCTCGCGAAGCCGCGCGCGCTGCAATGCCCAACGTTTGCATGTAGCTTTTAATGTCGTGTGTAGAGTCCATGATGTTTATTATACTTGTTTTTAAGGTGTGAACTTAAAGGCTTAACGACTTCTTACTTTGGCTAATCCAAAACATAACCTTGAGAGCTCTAGCCAAGCATCGCCTTGCATTACACCTTTAGCAGTTTTATCGATATCGCACAGTTTTTGTAATGCGGCTTCTAACTGGCGCAGGCTAAGTCGCGACAAGGCACGCTTCACTATTTGTTGCCTATCACCATAAATGCGTGCGTTCGTCATTGCATTCATGATGTTTTCGCCGCGCGCTTCTGCTTGCTTAATGCGTACCAAGGGGCGCAATACCCACATCAAAGGATTCATCACGGCAACTGCATTTTCACCTTCATCTTGCAAGCCTTGCAAAATGCGTGTGGTGCGCGCCGCATCTCCCGCTAACACGGCATCACCCAGCTGAAATGCATCATAACGAGAAACATTTAGCACAGATTCTCTGACTGCATCTGCACTGATTTCACCAGCCGGGTAGAGTAGCGCTAATTTTTGAATTTCCTGATGCGCTGCCAATAAGTTGCCTTCCACTTGATGTGCAAT
>CAYXHH010000192.1:0-2440 GCA_964464725.1 uncultured Methylotenera sp.
GGCCAACCAAAGCGCGTACAGCGGTTTTAAAAACGATTGCAGATGCCCAAAGCGCATTAAGTCATACTGAGATTTTAACGCAACTTGCAGGGCAAAAAGAGTTTGACCGTGTGACCATCTATCGCGTACTCGATTGGCTGACAGAGAACCAATTAATTCACAAAATATCTGGGGAAAATCGTGCTTGGAAATTTCAACTCTCTCAACCACGATTTCAATCGCCTTCTGCGCAAACCAAACAAGGCATGTTGACGCAAAATCATCATCATGCACATTTACACTGCAAAATCTGTGGCCAAATCACTTGTATCCATGAACTTGAGCCGCATTTTCCCACCGCTGCTTTAAAGAAATACCAAGTTGATATTATTGATATCAACATTAAAGGGATTTGTTTACAGTGCGCTTCTACCGTTAATACTTAACACCTTTCTCACATCAATTTTTTATCAGTATAATCATTTTCGTAATTGCAACTTAGTTGCAATTTATTGAACGCTCCTATAAAATGCAACATAATTGCATTTTAACCAAGTGACTTTAATATTCCATATGAAAAAACTTCCCGTAACTGTTTTATCCGGTTTTTTAGGCGCAGGTAAAACCACCCTACTTAACCATATACTCAATAACCGTGAAGGCAAACGTGTTGCAGTCATTGTGAATGATATGTCTGAAGTGAATATCGACGCACAATTAGTACGGGACGGAGGTGCAGAATTGTCACGCCAAGAGGAAAAATTGGTCGAGATGAGTAATGGTTGTATTTGCTGTACTTTACGTGAAGACCTATTGGTGGAAATCACCCGCCTAGCTAAAGAAAACCGCTTTGATTATTTGCTGATTGAGACCACGGGCATTTCTGAGCCATTACCGATTGCTGAAACCTTCACGTTTACCGATGAAGATGGCACGTCTTTAAGTGATGTTGCGCAACTCGACACCATGGTGACCGTGGTAGATGGCTATAACTTTTTAAAAGATTACAGCTCGCAAGACATGCTTTCATCGCGCGGTGAATCATTGGGTGAGGATGATGAACGAACCGTAGTGGACTTATTAGTTGAGCAAGTTGAGTTTTGCGATGTATTAATACTCAACAAGACCGACTTAATGAAACCAAGCGAAATTGCGCAACTTGAAGGCATTTTAAAAACCTTCAACCCACGTGCGCAAATCATCCATAGTAGTTTTGGCAAAGTACCGCTAGACCGCATCATGAACACTGGGTTGTTTGATTTTGATCAGGCCGCCGAAGCGCCAGGATGGTTGCAAGAACTACGTGGTGAGCACGTTCCCGAGACTGAGGAATATGGTATCTCAAGTTTTGTCTATCGCGCACGTAAGCCGTTTCACCCGCAACGTTTATGGCAATGGTTTAATACCGAATGGCCTGGAGTCGTGCGTTCTAAAGGACGTTACTGGATAGCCAGCCGCCCAGAATTTTGCGCCACATGGTCTCAGGCAGGTGCAGTCACCCGCACCGAGCTCGCAGGTATGTGGTGGGTAGAAACGCCAAACGAACATTGGCCTGACGACCAAGAAAGCTTTAATCATATTAAATCGCGTTGGCAAGAGCCATATGGCGACAGACAACAGGAAATTGTCATTATTGGCATGCAAATGGATAAAGAGGCGTTGATTGCCAAGTTTGATGCCTGCTTGATGACAGACGCCGAAATCGCATTAGGCATGGATGCTTGGCGAAAATTGCCAGACCCATTTCCTGCCTATGGAAATATTGAACAAGAAATTTCAGAAGCGGCATAGCCATGATTGCATATCGAGCACCCACTAATCCCCAAAAAGAATCAAATGTGAGTTTGCAATTCAATCATGCAAACTTTAAAAAACTAGCATTCACAGGTAGTGATGAATTCAATCCACTAGATATGCTGGATATTTTTGAACACGACCGCCAAATTAAAGTGATTGAACGACCAAGCAATAACGTCATCACGCAATACTTAACTGCTGCAAGTACTCAATTAAATCAAGGTGTTAAGTACATCTTGCCAGCTAATCAAACCCCATCAACCAAACTGTTACAGGATAAAGTGCTACCTGACATCGCTGGTCGCGACCAATTTCTAGCAGATTTAGATTATTTAAGCACTTTGTATGTAGATTTAATTGGTAGCCCACAAATAGGCATACGTTTAGAAGTATTAAACGCAGCGATGTGTCCTAAATTTCATGTGGATAAAACCGGCATTCGCATGCTTTGTACCTATATTGGGCAAGGCACAGAGTGGCTAGATGATGCCTACGCAGATAGAAGCAAGTTAGGCATGGCGACAGTGAAGATGGATGATAGCGATTCTGGTCTCATTTTAAATCAGCGTGGCGTTCATCAAGTGCCCACATTTGCAATTGCACTTTTAAAAGGAAGTTTATGGCAAGGTAACCACATGCGCGGAATCATTCATCGCTCCCCTGC
>CAYXHH010000193.1:0-2428 GCA_964464725.1 uncultured Methylotenera sp.
TTAAGTCTTTGTTTTAGACTTAACTGGCTTTAGGTAGAAATAATTTCTTATTGATATTTTAATTATTGTTTTCTGCGGCGAGCTGTATATCCAATCATGCCTAGACCAGCTAATAACATTGCATAAGTTTCTGGCTCGGGTACTGGTGCTAAACTGTACAAGGTTGTTGTATTAGAAACTTCATTCGCAATTGCCAAATAGCTTTTACCACCAAACTCGAATGCTTTCAAACCTTCTGGCGCAATATCCCCATTAGTAACTAACATATCTAAGAATGTCGCGTTTAATGGATCGGTAATATCATATAAAGCAACAGCGCCTTTTAAAGTTCTTTCCAAGCCTATTGCTGCGATTGTGCGCCCTGCTATCGTGAGCAACTCAACACCTTCTGGCTCGACACCCCCTACTCGACTTCTTACATCATCATAGATGCCCAGCTCTGCAGCTTTTTTATCCAGAAAATCACCACTATCGAATACACGATTACCATTTGCATCTAGTATAGAAAATGAACGCGCGCCTCTCGCGAAAAGATTTCCTGCAGATGAATCTGTATTTGATATGCGTAAATCAGCTAAATCACCAGTAGCGCCTACTGTACTTGCATTGGAGCGGTCCCCATCATCTTCTCTAAAATCACCTTCATTAGCAGTTACTATATAAGTAGCCCCATTAGCTTCATAAGCAGCAATGCCATCTGGCATATACAAGCCTTTAACGTTAGGAGAAGTAAAATTAATCGTAGCATTATCACGTGTATCAATTTGATTACCAGGCAAACTAAAATCCTTTGCACCTAAACCAACAATTTTTTCAAAGGTATTGGTATTTAAATCCAGAACACCAATAGCATTCGCTTCTTGCAATGTCACGTATGCTTTTGTTCCAGCCGCATTTACTGCAATATATTCTGGCTCAAAATCCATACCAGTATTAGTACGAATATTACTTCCAACTTGCGGTACACCCGCAAATGTAGGTGTTGCAACTACAGTACGCGTTGTCATATTAATAACACTCACACTACCAACAGGATCAACTGTTGCGGGAGCATAGTTTCTTGGGATAGTCGTGCCAATACGAGCACCATATGTTGTAGGCGTACCTTCGTTAGCTACCAATAACTTACTGCCATCATTGGTAAATGTAAGCATGTCTGGCAAAGAGCCAACTGTAATTGTGTTCACCCCGCTTACTAAGCTGCGTGTATTTGTGTCATACAATTGCACAGCTCCTGCATTTACTCTAGTACTGTTTTCAATGGCAAAAGCAGCTATACCATTTTTAATCGATACACTGTTAATGCTGCCTGTAAAACCTAGCTGGGGGTTGTTAATACTAATATGTTGCACCAAAGAACCAGTTGTCGCATTCAGCACATCTACACCCACAACACCGGCCACCCAAATGGTATTAGTAATAGCATCATAGGCTGGTATTTCTGAAAATAAACCAGAAACTCCTGTCAATGCGTGACTGTATGTCCATTCTTTGGTTACGCTAGTAATTGGACTTGCCGCAAAAGCAAATGTTGGTATCAGTAATGTGGATAAAATTGATGCAATAACAGTTTTTTTCATTTAAACCCCTGAAATAATTAACACGTTAATAGTTATAATTTTTGACAATCCGCTTAGACATTCTGGTTTTATTCAGTCTTGGCCAATCCCAAACTTGAGATGAAATCCAACTGATTAACCAAACGACTTAACACATTATTCTTATCAAAAACTTCATTAGCATAATCTCTCGCGATTGCACCGAATTGCATTCTGGCAATATCGTCCTCAAACAATCTCTCAATAGCATCAACGAGTGCATCGCTATCTTCTGGAGGGACTACCAAACCACACTTAGAGACTACTTTGGCGATTTCCGTACCCATTTGGCAAGTTGCAATTACGGGCTTGCCGCTAGCTAGCATGCCAGATAATTTTGAAGGTAAAACCAAGTCTGCTGCTTCTGGGCTTTGCGGCAACAAATGCACATCTGCCAAACCTAGCAATTGACCTAATCGCTCGAATGGTTGTAAAGGCAAGAATCGAATATTATCTAAACCTGCACTTGCGGCTTCTAGTTTTGGTTTCATCACCCCTTCACCGCAAATCACAAACATTAAATCTTTGCGATGAGCTAATTTTTTTGCGGCTTCAGGTATCACCATTAAACCTTGTTTACCGCCTAGGGTGCCTGAAAATAACAGGACTTTAACATCGGGCTCAATACTCAATTCTTTTCGATAGTAACTCGGCTCTTCTAATGGGTAAACGTGAGAAACATCCACCCAGTTTGGAAAAAATCGCATACGCCCTGCTTGCACACCTTTGGCACGTAATTTATCGAGCATTCTGTTAGAAATAGTTGACACCACATCAAACCAACTTAACAACCAGCGCTCAGCATTAAACATAAACTGTTTTAACCATTT
>CAYXHH010000194.1:0-2406 GCA_964464725.1 uncultured Methylotenera sp.
ACAAAGGATATAAGATGAATCGCACCAAACTGTTAATCCTTACAATTTTTTTTGCATTAATCGCACCTGTTGCACCAACATCCTACGCGAACCCTCCGCCATGGGCGCCTGCACATGGTTGGCGAAAAAAGCATGATCCTTACTACATGGGCTATTCTGGTAAAAGATGGGGCAGAGATTATGGGATTATCAGCGGTGAATGTAATTGGCAAGCCATTGGCACTGTGATTGGTGGCGTGTTAGGCGGCGTTGTAGGTGCTAAAGTCAGCAAGCCAGAAGATAGAGCGATTGCGGTTATTTTAGGCGGCGTCATCGGCGCAGTCATCGGCAACCGCGTTGGTAAATCGGTTGATGATAACGATAGAGGCTGTATCGGCCACGCACTAGAGCTTGCACATG
Source organism: uncultured Methylotenera sp. (assembly GCA_964464725.1). Taxonomy (GTDB): domain Bacteria; phylum Pseudomonadota; class Gammaproteobacteria; order Burkholderiales; family Methylophilaceae; genus Methylotenera_A. The sequence goes on from CAYXHH010000194.1 coordinate 400, forward strand.
ATAGACAGACCGTGCACTGGGTTAACCCCAATACAGGCATTAATTATCGCGTGACGCCACTTTCTGGATTTACCCAAAATGGTCGCAAGTGTAGAGAATATATGCTCTACACCAGTGGTGACGGTGACGACGAATCCTCTCATGAAAGAGCCTGCTTGGTCAGCCGTGGCACATGGAAACCAATTTAATTTGGTTAGTTTCAATTGTTAAATGCATTGTACGTCGATTTTAATTCCTACTTCGCATCGGTAGAGCAACAATTACGCCCTGAGCTACGCGGTAAACCAATCGGCATTTTGGCGGTGATGGCAGAAACGACTTGCTGCATCGCCGCGAGTTACGAGGCCAAAGCGTTTGGTATTAAAACCGGCACAGGCGTGCGCGACGCCCGAAAACTATGCAAAGATATTATTTTTGTGGAAGCGCGTCCCCCACTCTATGTAGAGCATCACCATAAACTCATCGAGATTGTAGAAAGCTGCACCCATGTGGAAAAGGTGCTCTCGATAGATGAAATGGTGTGCTTTTTAACAGGCAGCCAACAAATTAAAGAAAATGCCTTAAAACTCGCTGCTAAAATCAAACGCGAAATTAACAAACAATATGAGTATATTCGTTGCTCGATAGGCATTGCACCTAATACTTTTCTGGCAAAAACTGCATCTAATATGCAAAAGCCAGATGGTTGTGTGGTGATTGAAGATGCCGATATTCCACACAAGCTATTCAGCCTAAAATTGCGCGCACTGAACGGGATTGGCAGTCAAATGGAAGCAAGGCTAAACCGATATGGTATAGATAGTGTAGAAAAGCTGTATGCCGCCAATAAAGCCCAACTACGTAGCGCTTGGGGCAGTATTGAAGGTGAGCGTTATTACGACAAGCTGCGGGGCATAGAGCCTTATTACGTGAAAAACGCGCGCAGTAGCTTAGGCCATTCGCACGTGTTACCGCCAGAACAGCGCACCATTGATGGCGCAAAAGCAGTGTTGCATCGCCTGCTACAAAAAGCCGCAATGCGCATGCGTAGCTACGAACTACTCACCTCGCACATCAGCGTAAAAATTAAATTTCGCGACACTAAAAGCAAAGAAACTGTGCGCTTTTATCACGAGAGCGATATTAGCGCAACCGACAATACCTTGAAATTAACTGATGCCCTAGAAGCCTTATTGAAAGGGCTTCCCAAAGCATACCAAAAATTAGAGCCAGTTGCAGTGGGTGTGAATTTTACGGCGCTAAGTAATGTACAAGACGCAGCTTATGATTTATTTACAGAAAAACCTAATGCCAACGAAGTGAAACTGAATAAAGCCTTGGATATGTTGAATTTAAAATATGGCAAAAATACCATCTATTTTGCGGGGGCACATGCGGCGCTTAAGGATGCGCCTATGCGCATTGCGTTTAATCACATCCCAGATATGGTGGTGGAAGAAGACTAAGGCTTATTTGCTAGTCCCAGCAGCAACGCTTGAGTGGCGCTTCTTCTTTGCCCCTGCTTAATTCATCATCCCTTGCCCCACGACTCAAACTATCATCGAATTTTCCACGTTCAAGCCTATCATCATCTTTGCCACGTGATAATTGCGCATCTTCTTTACCGCGAGCTAGTTTCGTGTCTTCTTTACCTTTTTGTAACAGCGCATCTTCTTTACCACGGTTAAGCGTATCATCAGGTTTGCCGCGTGTTAATTGCGCATCTTGTTTACCTCGCTCAAGCAAACAAGCTTCTTTACCTTTTTTAAGTTGTGCATCTTCTTTACCACGGTTAAGTACTTCATCCGGCTTACCGCGTGATAATTGCGCATCTTCTTTACCACGCTCTAATGGCGGCGTATAGCAGGCATCGCCTGTTTGCATATCTTTGGTAGCAACAATCTCTTCCTGCGCGAATGTGGAAGTACTTAACACAAAATGACAGAACATGAATAACAAAGTACTTGTAATTACTTGTTTCATTTGGGTTTCTCTAAAAATAGATAGTTTTACTATACAACGATTGAA
>CAYXHH010000195.1:0-2396 GCA_964464725.1 uncultured Methylotenera sp.
ATTTTGCTTACAAAATTGTATGCACAATAGTTAAATATCACTTAAACTTTTAGCATGATTATTAACGCACAAAGGCAGCACCAAGCTAAGGCGATAGATTTGATTAGCACGGCTTTTAGCCACGACCCACAATTTTATGCCTATACACAAGGTAACCAAGCTAAAAATAGACTAATTGCGCGCTTGGCTTTTGAAACCTGTTTGGCAAGCAAAACCGCTTTTTTTACCGATGATTTAAATGCCGTTATCTTATGCAAGCCAAGTATCGGCAAGGGTTTTTACATTAGGCCGTTTTTAGTAAATATGCTTTTCCCTTTTTTGTTTGGCGTTAAGCCTTTGTTAAACCTATTAAAAATTGAAAATGCCTTAGAAAAAAAACGCCAAAAAACCGCAGGTGGATTATATATTTGGATGATAGCAACTGACCCAAATCATCAGGGTAAAGGCTTAGGTAGCGCGTTGTTAAGTCACATTGATAGTTTAGCTGCAAGCCAAAATAGCGATATTTTTTTAGAAACCGCTAAAGTTTCTAACACAGAATATTATGCAAAAAGAGGTTTTGTTTTGTATGATGAATTGATACACAGTAGCGCGCTTACGATTTATTTTATGCGTAAATCAAGCACCAAAAGCTAAGTTTATGGCGAGTGTTAAAACAAAAAAGCCTAGCAATTTTAACTAGGCTTTAACTTTTAAACTCTTTTGGGGTGCGTTTAAATCTGATTATAGCTATTGGTAAATGCAGTTTGTATTGTTTTAATGCGGGTAGGTTTTAAAAGGATTTCAGATACATTTAACTCCCTAAGTTTTTCAATTTGGCTTTGTGTAATGTTAGGCAAAATCGCAATAATGGGGATATCTTTTGGGGTGGTGGTCATGTTTGACCGAATGAGCTCGATTAAATGCAGTTCTTGATCCCAATCATCAAACCCTAAAATAATCATATCAAACTTGTTATCTGTAAGCTTGATTTTGGCTTGGGTAATTTCAGATGTCTCGACCACGTTTGCTAAGTTCATCTCTGATGCAAATAAACTAAACGTTTTTCTCACCATGTATTCGCACTCGTGCAACAAAACAACTGGCATGCGCGTAGAGGATTTTTTCACAGACTGTAACATAAACGTTCTCTTACTTTTCTTGCAGATTTTTTTCTGGTTTGGTTAATAGCTCTTCAACAACCATGCGCCTTAAAGAAGATAAAATCGATAAGTCAACTTCATCTAGCGTATTGGGTTTTTGGTCAATTAAGCATAGCGTGCCGACTCGCTCGCCCGATGGCATGGCTAATGGCGCACCCGCATAAAAGCGGATATATGGCTCGCCCGTTACCAAGGGGTTATCAAAAAAGCGTTCGTCTTTGGTCGCGTCTTCTACAATCATAATGTTGTCTTGCAAAATGGCATGGCTACAAAAAGCCACATCGCGCGATGTGCTGCACACATCTAAACCAATCACCGATTTAAACCATTGTCTGTCGTCATCTACAAGCGAAATCACAACGATGGGCATATCAAATTCAAACTTAGCAAACTGCGTAATGCGATCAAACCGCTCTTCAGATGTGGTATCTAAAATAAGCAATTCTCGCAGGGCTTGTAGCCTTTTATCTTCGTTATCTGGTTTTGGTGCAATAATCATTTCAAGCCTTTTTTAATATTTTTAATTACTAAATTGAATGTGTTTATTTGGGTGAGTCATCTCATCTCTGCCTCTAATTTGCGGGCAACTTTGCAGCTATTGGTGTAATCGTCGCCCACTTTAAAATCGCGAAAGCCTTGCACTACTTGCTCTGCATTTAAGCCGTTGGCTTTTGCGCTCACGCGCAATGCGCGGTCTATTTGCGCATCATCTAATATAGAAGGCATTTCAGACATCACCCCCGCAGCGCAATATCCTACATGCCATTCCTCTGATTTTTGTGGTGTGCAACTTGCCAGCAAAAGCATGCCAAGTAAAACCGTTGTGCATAAAACGTAAAATTGCATATTATTTTTTAACAATCACACAGTTGGTTAAATCGATAGGATTACCGCCAGAGCCACCACGCATGCGGCCAGCCAAGTTACCTTTCACCACGCTTTGCGGGCGCGCGCCCCTAAGCCCAGGCGTGCAGGTTGCGTAATTTTCTGTGAGCTTAACGCCACCCATCACCATCACAATCGGCATGCCTTTCCATTTTTGCACAAACAGCACAGCGGCTTCATCTGGGTTGCCATTTTCATCCATGCCGTCTTCTAACGGAATCGCGCCAATTTCTTCATTGCTCCAAGGTCTATCTTTATTTGCATGAGCCAAAGTGCTTGTTGCAAGTGCAAAAATCGTTGCTAACGCAAAAATGTAAGTTTTCATCATGACCCCAAATCAAATAAAAATAGCCCGAAATAAGGCGTTTC
>CAYXHH010000196.1:0-2387 GCA_964464725.1 uncultured Methylotenera sp.
TTTTTTAATATAAAAATTCACTCATAAATTTAGTTAGCTCGGGTCACTTTTCCAATATTTCCCAATATTGATTGAATGCCGCGCCACAATTTTGGCAATAACCAAAGCATTACCAATACAAAAAATATCAGCACGCCAATAAACACCATGGGGTGCATGAGTGCTAGCCAGCCACCGCCCAACACTAAGCCTTCTTCGCCAAACGAGGTGGTGATATTGCTGACAGGTTCTGGTGAGGTGTTAATAATGGCGCGGCTACCCGCTTTGGTGGCGTGCGTCATGCCGGTGAGTGAGCCGCCTAATAGCGCGGCAATGGTCGCGATGATAGGGTCGCTACTATTAATGGCGCCCATTGCCAATAGTGCGCCAGCTGGCACGCGGATAAAGGTTTGTATGGAATCCCAAGCGCTATCCACATAAGGGATTTTATCTGCTAAAAATTCAATCACCGCGAAGAGGCCAGCCACGCCAATCACGACTGGGTTGCTGAGAATATGGAGGCTTTCTGGCAAGTCAATATAGCCATATTTTGACAATAATCCGACAATAAAAACCGTTAAGTAAAGCCGCAGACCGCTGGCCCAACTTAAGCCACTTGCAAGCGCAAAACTCGTAATCGCATCCATTTTTAGCCTCTATTCTGCCAATTGAAGACCTATAGTTTCCATTATACTGCTTAACATCTGATGAAGTTTACACCTTAAAGTTTATTAAAAGTAGTCCGTTAATAGCGTTAAGAAGTGTGAATTATTTTTAATTTAAGGTATCTCATTTGACACTACCTAGTTGTTAACTAGATATAGTAAAATGGAATGAAATGGAGTCTTAAATGACTAAAAATCGCGAACATATTGCATTAAATGCTTATCTAAATCTTTTAGAGCGTAAAGGCTTTTCTAAAGCTGCTTTGCGTCAGCGCGAAGTGACGCTGTTAAAATTAATTCCATATATTGAACGCATTAATACGGATGGCTTAGCTTTTAGAGCGGCTGTTGATGAGTTTTTTAAGAAATTAGACAGCGCACAAATTGCAACCAGCTTGCCTGTGATTAGAGAGTATTTCTCGTTTTGGGCAGATGATATTAAAGCGATTGTTGCGATGAACCAAGACCACGCGTTTGAGCCGACCTCACTTGACTGGAAGCCCCAAGAAGAAGATGTTAAAGAGTTGTGGAGCTCGTTAGATGAAGTGAGTTTAACGACATCCGAAATTGAGCCACTACAAACTTACGAAAACGCCTTGCGTGAAAAAGGCGCAGATGACTTTTTTGTCGCAACTTGCAAAAAAATTGTGAAGCAATTGTTATTAATGTTGCGCGATGCACCGCATAAACAACCTGTGGTTTATCGCAGAGCGGTAGATGCGAATAAATCTTTGTTTAGCTCAGAAGAAGCTTACAAAATGTTTTTAAGAGTAGGTAGAGAGTTTTATTACTTTTGGAAAGATGACTTAAACGCACGTAATCAAATGCAATTAGCTTACGCTTAACAGAAATTTAGGGTTAAAAAAAGGAGACGCGAGTCTCCTTTTTTGTTGGCTTAAATTACTTAAGCGAATAATTACTCAATGAGCAATTCTAGTTTGCTCGGTACGCCGTTCATGGCATCAGCGTCTTCTAGCGGTTCTTTTCTGGCGCTTATGACTGGCCAAACTTTAGCTAGGCGCGCGTTCAGCTCAATAAACTGTTGTTGATCGGCTGGCACATCATCTTCTGCAAAAATCGCTTCGGCAGGGCACTCAGCAACGCACAAGGTGCAGTCAATACACTCATCTGGGTTAATAGCTAAGAAGTTCGGGCCTTCTACAAAGCAATCCACTGGGCAAACGTCTACACAGTCGGTATATTTACATTGAATGCAGTTTTCGGTTACTACATAGGTCATTTTAGTTTCCTTCGTTTAAATCTATAGTCAATTTTAATCTATTTTGAAATTTACACAATCATACCAGCGCCGACGGTATTATTGGTGCTCTCGTCAATCACAATAAATGCTCCGGTTGCACGATTGGTTTTATAGCTATCCACCATCAATGGTTGCGCAAGTTTAAAAGTTAAACGTGCGATGTCATTCATTTTGAGGTCAGGCGTGGCTTGTTGCTCTAAAGTATTCACATCCACTTTGTAATGAATTGCGCCGATTTTTGCTTTGGATTCGCGTGTCGTGTGACGGATGATATACGTTCTCGCTGGCGACAATGGGGTTTCTGATAGCCAACACACATGCGCTTCAATTTGTTTCACTGGTTCTGGCGCTTCGCCTGATTTCACAATCATATCGCCACGTGAAGTGTCGATTTCATCTTCGAGTAACAAGGTCACACTTTGCTCAGTTTGTGCGCTGGCGATTTGCACATCACCAATTTGAATGGCTTTGACTTTCGATTG
>CAYXHH010000197.1:0-2368 GCA_964464725.1 uncultured Methylotenera sp.
TTGGCAGAAAATCTAAAATAATCGAGCACAAAATTGGTGTCGCACACCGCCGCATTTTTGGGGATAAGTTGCGCCGCTAAACTTGGCGAGATTGGCTCAGTCGCAATAATATACGTGCCCACTGGCATAATACGTTTGGCGATGCTGGGCGCAAGTGTTGGCGACACCTCGGGCAAATACATATTGCCCGCCAGCACCACAAATTTGGCTTCGACTCGACCTTTGTCTGTTGTAAGCGTCACGCTATCGCCTTGCTGCATGTGCGTGACAGCAGAGTGTTGATAGATTTTGACCCCTAAACTAGCCGCGCCTTTTGCCAAGCCTAAGCAGTAATTCAGTGGGTGCAAATGGCCAGAGCGTTTGTCATAGTAGCCATTAAAATAGCGCGGGCTGTCTATCCAATCGCGGATATGCGCGGGCTCTATCCAAGCGGCGTCAGTATCATAACCATATTGACTGCACATGCGTTCAAACCACTGGCGCAGTGCTCTACCCTTTTTTTCATTGACCGATACACCTAAAAAGCCATCACTTAAGTCACATTTGATATCAAATCGCTTGACCCGCGCACGCACTAAATCTAGCGCTTCTAGCGTCATGTTCCAAACTGTTTTTGCGGCTTCTGCGCCCAACGCATTTTCAATCACATCCATTTCGCACGCTAAACCAGCGATAATCTGCCCGCCATTGCGACCACTGGCGCCAAAGCCAATATGATTGGCCTCGAGCACGACGACTTTATAACCGCGGTCTGCCAATTCAATCGCACTCGATAAACCCGCAAAACCGCCGCCAACCACACATACATCTGCAATGCAGTCGCCTTGTAGTTGTGCATAGTCTGGCTTCTCATTCGCACTAGCAACGTAATAAGAATTTTGAGTAAGCTTTAAGTCATTTGCGAGCATGGTGCTTGGTGATATTTAAATAAAGTATGTTTTAAAACAACATTATAGGTACAATACTAATGTAGATTTGGTCTTATAAATAGTGCCAATTATTTAATTAACATAGAACCATTTTCAAAAGTGTATTAGTCCATGCAATCTATACTAAACAACGCTAAAAAATTGATAGAGGCCGAGCAAAAACATTATTTGCAGCTTCACCCAAGCTCTGTTGCTTTATCAAAAACATCCCATCAACATTTTTTATATGGCGTGCCCATGCATTGGATGAACGACTGGGGCACACCTGCGCCTTTATTCATCAAGAGCGCCAATGGCTGCCATTTTAAATGTGCAGATGACATTGAATATACAGACTTTTGCTTGGGTGACACTGGCGCAATGTTTGGCCACAGCCCGCCTGCGGTGGCGGAAGCGATTGCCAAACAAGCAAGTGCAGGTTACACCACGATGCTACCTTCAACATTGGCCCCTGCAGTTGGCGAAGCATTAAGCGATTTTTTTGGCTTAGAAGTTTGGCAATTGGCGACTACTGCAACCGATGCCAACCGCTTTATGTTGCGCTGGGCGCGGGCTGTGACTGGTCGCAATAAGTTATTAGTATTTGATGGTTGCTATCATGGAACTGTAGACGACACCGAGATTGATTTGATTGATGGTAAAACCGTCAATCGTGCAAGTTTGCTAGGCCAAGTCTACGATTTAGGCTTGCATACCGTGGCGGTGCCATTTAACGACTTAACAGCCGTAGAGCATGAATTATCCAAAGGCGATGTTGCGGTGGTGCTGACAGAACCCGCGTTGACTAATTGCGGCATGGTGTTGCCAGAAAAAGGCTTTATTGAAGGCCTACGCGCGCTGACCAAAAAATACGGCACCTTGCTTACTTTAGACGAAACACACACCATTTCTACCGCGCATGGTGGTTGGGCAAAAGCCAATCAAGTTATCCCTGACTTTTTAGTCGTCGGCAAACCGATTGCTGGCGGCCTGCCTGCCGCTGCTTATGGATTTAGCCGTGACATGGCGGTGCGCATGAAAGCGGCCAAAGATAATGCGCCCGCGGGGCATTCTGGCATTGGCACGACTTTATCTGGCAATATGATGACTCTGGCTGCCATTCACGCAACGCTTACGCAAACAGCTACAAATGCCGCATACACGCATATGCTGGGGTTAGCAGAGCGATTAGCAGGCGAATTGACTGTAATTATTCAGGCACACAAACTGCCTTGGAATATTAGCCGCATGGGCGCAAGATTAGAACTACAGTTTTGTGAAAATCCACCACGTAATGCGGCCGAAGCGCGCGCTGCACAAAATGAAATGATTGAATCGGCGATTCATCTTTACTTGCTGAATCGCGGGGTGCTACTGACACCTTTTCACAATATGATGTTGATATGCCCTGCTACCACAGAGCAAGATATGAATAAATTAGTACAAGTTTTTGAAGATTG
>CAYXHH010000198.1:0-2355 GCA_964464725.1 uncultured Methylotenera sp.
ATAACAGTTATAGTATCTCTAATAAAACTATAAGAAACGCTATACTCTAAATAAGGAAAAATGAATGGCTGAGATTCGTCCGGTACTTATCATTATTGATGATGACCCGCTGATTACCGATACCTTACATTACGTGCTGAGTAAGCACTTTGAGGTTTGTGTTGCAGATTCGCGCGCGCAAGCGAAAAGTCTGTTACGTCAATTAGAAGACCCACCATCACTCGCTTTGGTTGATTTAGGTTTGCCGCCAATGCAGCATAAGCCAGACGAGGGCTTTAAGATGATTGGTGAGCTGCTAGCACATTCACCGACGATGAAAATTCACGTGCTTTCTGGCCAAAGTGACGATGTGAATGTGAAGCATGCGCTGGCCTTGGGTGCGCTTGATTTTATCCCTAAACCATGCGATGTGGAGCGTTTAAAAGAGCTATTACTTAACTCTTTAAAAGTTCAAAGTGTTGAAATTAGCGCTGAAGCACAAACAGAAAAAGCAGAAGATACCAATGGAGGCATGATAGGTGAAAGTTTGCCGATGCAAACCTTAATCATGCAGATTCGTCAGTTTGCAGACTCACCTTTTCCTGTATTAATTGAAGGTGAATCAGGTAGCGGTAAAGAGCGCGTAGCAAGTAATTTTCACCGTTTTAGTAAACGAGCAAAACAGCCTTATTTATCCATCAATTGCGCGGCGATTTCGCCCATGCTGGCGGAGTCTATTTTGTTTGGTCATGCCAAAGGTGCGTTTACTGGCGCAAATACATCCAATGCGGGCTATTTTGAAGATGTAAATGAGGGCACACTTTTCTTAGATGAGATAGGTGAGTTGCCACTAGAGATGCAGGCAAAATTACTTCGTGTACTTGAAAATGGCGAGTATACGCGAGTTGGCGAAACTCAAGTACGCAAAAGTAAGGCACGCGTAGTTGCGGCAACCAATCGTGATTTACGTGCTGAAGTGCGTGCTGGCAATTTTAGGTCTGACTTGTATCATCGTTTGGGTGTTTTTGCTGTTAAAGTCCCGCCCTTACGAGATTTGGGTGAAGATAGTTTAATTTTGTTAGAACATTTCAATGCTTTTTATGCACGTGAAACTGATCAGAAAACATTTAAGTTGGACGAAAAAGCCAAAAGACGCTGGTTAAGTTATCACTTCCCAGGCAATGTGCGCGAGTTACGTAATATTATCATTCGACTGATTGCAAAGTATGCTGGGCAAACCGTAACCGAGCCACAACTTTCTGCCGAACTCGATTTATCTCGTCAAAATGAGATGGATGGGGGTACTGCGATAGTGACTAATAGTGGGGATTTATCTAGTTATGCCATGCAGCATTTACAAAATGAGGCCAATGTCAGTTTGGATCAAGTGTTAAAGTCTTGGGAGAAAGCCTACGTGAGCGCTGCAATGCACATCACGCATGGAAATTTAAGCCAAGCCGCTAAAATGTTGGGTATTAACCGCACAACTTTATATAGCCGTATTCAATTGCAAGATGAAGTGACTAAATAAAGACTATTTGTCAGCATGTATTATGACCACTTTGGTTTAAAAGAACCGCCCTTTAAAATCACCCCCAATACTGAGGTTTTTTATACTGGCGGGAATCGCGGGGCGGTTCTTGATGCTTTGTTGTACGCTATTTTGAATGGCGAAGGTATTATCAAAGTGGTCGGTGAGGTGGGTAGCGGCAAAACAATGTTGTGCCGCATGCTACAAACCGTTTTGCCAGAGAGAATTGAAAGTATTTATCTGGCAAACCCCAGTGTTGCGCCGGAGGACGTATTACATGCCATCGCGTTTGAGTTGCAACTCAAGCTTCCTAAAAATGCAGATCGTCTAAAGGTCATGCAAGTCCTGCAAAACCATTTATTAGCAAGGCATGCGGCAGGTAAGCAAGTGGTAATATTTGTGGAAGAAGCGCAAGGTATGCCGCTTGCAACTTTAGAAGAAATTCGCTTACTTTCTAACTTAGAAACCAAACATGACAAACTTTTACAAATCGTGTTGTTTGGTCAGCCAGAGTTAGATGAGAATTTAAACCAATCCAATATTCGTCAGCTACGCGAGCGCATTACGCATAGTTTTAACTTAATGCCGCTTAGTAGTAAAGAAATTGGCGAGTATCTCATTTTTAGGCTCCGCTCTTCTGGCTATTTTGGCCCGCCTTTATTTAATGCTGCCGCTGTAAAAAAACTCTCTAAAGCCGCTAATGGGTTGGTGCGGCGGGTGAATATTTTGGCAGATAAAGCATTACTGGCTGCTTTCTCAGAAAATCAATATCAAGTCACCGCAAAACATGTGCAAGCTGCTATAAATGATAGTGAATTTGGCGCAGAAAAACTAAAATCCAAAAC
>CAYXHH010000199.1:0-2332 GCA_964464725.1 uncultured Methylotenera sp.
TTAATATTTTCTGCTGAATAACTAGGTGAAGCAAAAGCCAGCGCAACTGCGCTAGCGATAATAGATTTTTTCATATTATTTTCCCTGATTCGCAAGCGTCCCCGCATGCGGATTCTTAAAACAGAAATACCAAGGGATAGAATAAGAAATAGAACGAAACGAGAGCAGAAAATAATGCGTCACGCTTTGAACCACCGTCACCCCGCGGTATTTCCAAACTTAACAATTATTTTTGGCAAAAATAATTGCTTTGTTGCTTAGGCCGGTCTCCGGGCTTGTGACAATACAATTTACGCCTTCCCAAACTTGTTTAATCAAGCTCAGTGGCATGTTGTAAACCTTAAGTCACTTACCGTTGCGGGGGCAGCACAGGAATTTTTTGACTACAGAACGACAAAATCACCTGTTTCCCAGTTTCACTTTGCATACGGAAAGTATGTAAAGCACCTAACAACAAAATGGATTATAACTACTTTTTAGTTTGGATATATTGCAAATTTAAATTAATTTTTATGCAACAAGCACTTAAAACATGTCAAATTACTTTGAATAGCCCACGTTAGCTATTGACTATAATAGATTTTTTAAATTATAGTGGGACTATGGAAGCCGATTTAAAAACGCTGGAAGAGAAAATCAGCAAGCTTGTTTCACTGTGCGCGAATTTACGCGAGGAAAACGCGCGTCTGCGTTCCGATTTAACGCAAACTAAAGGTAATATGCTTCAGGCAAGTAATAAGCTTGAGGTACTACTTCAATCGATACCGAATGGTGATAATTAATGGCCGCTTCTAATTCTGTTGATGTCACCATTATGGGCCGTGCCTTTACGGTAGCTTGTAGCGATGAAGAACGCGAAGGTTTAATGGAAGCAGTTGGTTATCTAAATAAAAAAATGAACGATATTCGTGATGCTGGCAAAGTAGTCGGGGTTGAGCGCATTGCAATTATGACAGCCTTGAACTTGTCTCATGAATTGCTAAATGCGAAGTCTGGCGATATTGACATTGGTGATTATAAGCGTAGGATTAGTCTCATGCAGAATCAAATTGATGAGGCAATTGCGAATCAAAGTAAACTTTTATAGCACTTTTCTTTCATTATAATGTCATTAAGTGGCGTTATGATGTGTCTAAATCGTATCAATTTGTTTTCTGTGGTGTTGCTTGAGTCTAAATTCCTTGAACTAGTCTTTGTTATAGGTTTCGGCTCATCAAGCGCGGTGTGAGCGCTCTAAATTGGGTTATCTTTTAAGATGCCCTTGGCGAGTGAACCTAAAGCGCTTTAGGTTGTTACCACCTGAACTTTTTTGGTTCAGGATTAATGATTCAGGCAACACCACAGCGAATAAATCTTGTTGAAATCGCATCATGACTTTGTTCTTCTTCGCTTGCCGTACTAAATGTACTGCATGCGCTCGAACGCCTCGTCCTGATTCGATTTGAACAAGATTAAAGTTATGTTTTTAATGCTAAATTTCTCTATATATCAGCGTAGTTCGTGATATTTCAAATCAGCCATACTCACAATTTCTAAACATTTTTCGTGACTCGCTTCTAATATGACAGGTGGTGCAAAGCCTGCCTCGCTTGCTTCTAACCAGCGTGATGCACACAAGCACCAGCGATCTCCAGCAACCAATCCCACAAAGCCGTATTCAGGTCTGGGGGTTGTTAAGTCGTTGCCTTTTGAATAAGAAAACGCTAAAAACTCTTCAGTGACTTGGCAGCAAACGGTATGGCTTCCTAAATCCTCAGGCCCAGTTTCGCAGCAGCCTGTTCGTGTAAACCCAGTAAGTGGATCTAAACTGCATACTTGAAGTGTTGTGCCCAATACATTGCGTGCCATGCTGACTCCCTAAATTTTTCAACTTCAATTATCATACCTAAAATTATCATATTAAGAGAATAAGTATGCGATATTGGTTAATGAAATCTGAGCCAGCCGATGTGTCGATTGACGATTTGGCTGCAATGCCAAATCAAACAGTGGATTGGTATGGTGTGCGTAATTATCAAGCACGCAATTTTATGCGCGACCAAATGCAAGTGGGTGATGGCGTGTTTTTTTACCACTCCAATTGCGATGAACCGGGCATTGCAGGTATTTGCGAGGTAAGTAGTCTGGCGTATCCAGACCGCTTGCAGTTTATCAAAGACCACAAATATTACGACCCAAAGGCCACGCCAGAAACGCCGCGTTGGTTTAATGTGGATGTTAAGTTAGTTCGCAAAACACGTTTACTTAGTTTGAAGGAAATGCGGGAAACACCTGCGCTTGAAAATTTGCGAATTTTGCAGCGCGGCAATCGTCTATCGATTACGCCCGTAGA
>CAYXHH010000200.1:0-2308 GCA_964464725.1 uncultured Methylotenera sp.
TTCAGAGTTTGCTCAGTTAGCCACATCATTTAATCAAATGTCGACGAACATTAAACATCAATTAGAAACGCTGCAATCACTCTCGGCGATTGATAAACAAATGGCCGCAAATCTTGATGTTGATTTGATTATCAACGAAATTATTACAAGAACCCAATCCCTCATTCCTTCTGCAAATGTATTTGTCACGCGTATAGATGAACTCACTGATCAAAAAGCACAATGTAGCATTTCTACTTCTGACAAAGTTTCTCTGGTATCACCTAGAATTGGCATTCCTAACGAAGAGCTAAGTCTGATTAGAACTTATGTTTCCGGTCATTTTGGGCAGTGCAAAAAAAATAATACATTCATTTACACCAATTTTCTTGCTGAATTAGGCGCGAACCACTATTGGATATTACCCATTTTCTGGCAAGGAGAAATGAGTGCGTTCATTTGCGTGGCTGATGAAACAGAGCTGCCACAAAATAGCAACTGTTGGGATGAAATTACAGACTTAGCTGGACGTATTGGCGTGGCCATTTCTGCACAAGAACGTGAAGATAAGCTATTAATTCAAGCGCAGTATGACACCTTAACAGGTCTGCCAAATCGAATTTTATTGCAAGACCGTCTTCGTCAAGCCATCGAGCATAGCGACCGCAGTGGTGAGCCATTTTGGCTGGTGTTTGTCGACTTAGATCGATTCAAATTTATTAACGACACGCTTGGCCACAATGCTGGTGATCAACTGCTTATCGAGATTGCAAAACGGATGGAATGGTCTATTCGAGATACCGATACTGTTGCAAGGTTTGGTGGCGATGAGTTTATTGTGATCTTGCAAGGCAATATGGAAGATAGCCTACGCATGGGCATACTGAATCGATTAGTTAAATCGCTTGAAGTACCTTTTAGTATTGATGGGACTGAAGTGAGTACTTCTTGCAGCGCGGGCGTGGCGGTTTATCCAACCGACGCAAAGAATGCCGACGCGCTCTTAAGCAATGCAGATATTGCCATGTATCGCGCAAAAGAGCTAGGCAAAAATAATTATCAATTTTTCACGCAAACCATGAACGACAAAGTCGCTAATCGCCTGCGCATGGAAACTCACTTGCGTAAAGCGATTCAACTCAACGAACTAGAAGTGTATTACCAACCCAAAGTTAGCTTAAAAACAAAAAAAATAGTTGGGATGGAAGCACTCGTGCGTTGGAACAGCCAAGCACTTGGCTTTGTATCCCCCGCCAATTTTATTCCGTTGGCTGAAGAAACTGGACTGATTGTGCAAATAGGTGAATGGGTGCTAAAAACTGCATGTGCACAAGCAGTTGCATGGCAAAAGGCAGGTTATGGTGATTTGCTAATGGCGGTGAATCTTTCTGCACGGCAATTTGGTCAGAAGGAATTACTTAAAACAATCTCTGAAACACTTAAAGAAACAGGACTTAAGGCAAGTTTACTTGAACTGGAACTCACAGAAAGTATGTTGATGAGTGATGCGCAAGAAGTGCAAAAAACACTGAAAAAAATCAAATCATTAGGGGTGCATCTTTCTATTGATGATTTCGGTACAGGTTACTCTAGCCTTGCTTACCTAAAAAACTTACCTGTGAATACACTTAAAATAGACAAAACATTCACGGATGAAATTACTTCGTATCAAGAAAAAGCACCGATTGTAGACTCCATTATTGCATTGGCTAAAAACCTTAACCTTAATGTGGTTGCAGAAGGCGTAGAAACTTATGAGCAAATCAGGCATCTTGCCGCACAAGGATGCGACGAAATTCAAGGCTATTACTTCAGTAAACCTGCCTCTGCAGAAATTATTGAAGGCCTACTTAACACTGAAACAACCTTAAAATCTCCTCTAACACTAGTAGAAACACTATAAATGAGTTTTATTGTGTTAAACACTCTGCTTTTCTTTTAGCCTTTGTTTAGCTTATCTGAAACTTCTAAGAAATCTGCAAGTTTTAGTTTCTCGTCACGTTGATTATCTGCATCTTTGTCTTGAAAATTCACAAATAGCGTACTTAATTCCCCTTAATATACAAAATAAATAGCGTCTCAACCCTGTATGCTAACGCTTAAATCGAACTGAATTCAAACGAGTTAAGCAAATAAGCCATCATGAAGGAGTTAAAAAGATGCTATATCAATTGTTAGACGAAAAAAATGCAACGATTAATGAGTTTCAACAACGCGAAATGGCACTATGCCACCTTGATGTGGTGAAAGAGCTCGCGCCTGAGCATACTTACCATATTAGTGTTGCTAAATTTGATAGAAGCGAACGTTCAATCGTACCCGCTAAATT
>CAYXHH010000201.1:0-2274 GCA_964464725.1 uncultured Methylotenera sp.
TACTTTGACTTTCCAACAGCGGCGCGTGAGGCTTGCCTTTATACAAATCTGGTGTCACTACTTTAAGTACACCACGACGGCCGGGGGAAGTTGGTTTGACTTTTACTAATGCCATATCTTCTCTCCTTATTCGCCCGCTGCGAAGTTAATTTCTTGTCCTGGCTTCAAGCTCACATAAGCTTTTTTCCAGTCACTGCGCTTACCCATATAACGGCCAGCGCGCTTTGTTTTACCACCAACGTTTATCACGGAAACAGAACTCACCTCAACCTTAAATACAAGCTCTACTGCTGCTTTAATTTCTGGTTTCGTAGCATCCGTACGCACTTTGAAAGCGATTTGCTGATGCTTGTCAGCAATATACGTCGCCTTTTCAGTAATTTGTGGGGCCAAAATCACTTGCAACAAACGATCTTGAGTTTTTGTAGTAGCGTTCATCATGCTAGCATCTCCTCAAGTTTTTTAACTGCTCCCGCTGTAACCAATACTTTAGGAAAGCGAACCAAGCTCACTGGGTCGGCAAACTGCGCCTCAACAACCATCACATTGATTAAATTGCGTGATGACAAATATAAATTTTCATCAAATCCATCAGTTAATAGCAACAATCCATCGCTGTAGCCTAAACCTTTGATTTTTTCTACAAACTGCTTAGTTTTAGGTGTATCAATCTTAAATTCTTCCACTACAGCAATACGCTCTTGACGCACGAGTTCAGACAAGATTGTTTGCATACCTGCCCTGTAAGCTTTGCGGTTAACTTTATGGCTAAAGTTCTCATTTGGTGAATTTGGGAATGCACGACCACCTCCACGCCAAATCGGGCTTGAAGTCATACCCGCACGCGCATTACCAGTACCTTTTTGCGCATATGGTTTATGTGTGGTGTGTGCTACATTATCTCGACCTTTTTGTGCACGAGTCGCTGTACGGGCATTCGCCATATACGCCACAACCACTTGATGCACTAAAGCCTCGTTAAACTCACGGCCAAATGTCACATCAGAAACGTCTACACCTTTTTTAGCAGTTTTGCCGTTTTTATCAATTAACTTAAGTTCCATTATTTGGCTCCTTTATGCTTCTGGAGCTTAGCTTTAATCGCTGGACGAACAACTACATCGCCACCTTTAGAGCCAGGAATTGCACCTTTGATGAGCAACAAATTACGCTCTGCATCTACACGAACGATTTCTAGATTTTGTGTTGTTACCTTCACATCACCCAAATGACCAGGCATGCGCTTACCAGGGAATACTCGACCTGGATCTTGCGCCATACCAATAGAGCCAGGCACATTATGTGAGCGTGAGTTACCATGCGAAGCACGATTTGAACTAAAGTGGTGACGCTTAATTGCGCCAGCAAAGCCCTTACCAATCGAGCTACCAGTCACGTCAACCAGTTGGCCAGCAGAGAAAATTTCAACCGTTACATTGCCGCCGACTTGATAGCCATTCAGCACTTCTTCGGTTACATTGAATTCCTTGATGCCAGCACCTGCAGCAACGCCAGCCTTGGCATAATGCCCAGTCAGCGCCTTATTGATGCGGCTAGCACGACGCTCGCCGTGCGCGACTTGAAGGCCAGTATAGCCATCGCTAGCGATTGTCTTGATCTGTGTCACTCGGTTAGGAATAACTTCAAGTACAGTTACAGGGACGCTTGCGCCATCCTCAGTAAATACTCGGGTCATCCCCACTTTGCGACCGATAAGCCCTAAGCTCATGATCGTATCCTTATTTTTAGTTAAAAAGTCGATTACAATTGACCGACTTCAATGAAAGAGCGCGGATTATACCGAACTCTGCTTTTGTTTACAACATCTTTTAGCTTTAATGCTAAAAATTCTTAACTACAATTACAGCTTAATTTCTACATCAACACCAGCTGGAAGATCTAACTTCATCAAAGCGTCAACTGTTTTATCTGTCGGGTCAACAATATCCATCAAACGTTGATGGGTACGAATTTCGAATTGATCGCGAGAAGTTTTGTTTACATGCGGCGAACGTAAAATATCAAATCTTTCAATTCGCGTTGGCAGCGGCACAGGTCCTTTAACTACAGCGCCTGTGCGTTTTGCTGTCTCAACAATTTCTTGAGCAGATTGATCAATCAAACGATAATCAAATGCTTTCAAGCGTATACGAATTTTTTGAGTTGCCATTATTTTTTCCTTTAAAGAGCGAAGCGGCAGACTTCAGCCTGCCGCTTTAATTAAATTAACTACTAAGCAATAATTTTCGCGACCACACCAGCACCTACGGTACG
>CAYXHH010000202.1:0-2266 GCA_964464725.1 uncultured Methylotenera sp.
TTTTTGGTGTCCGATGGTTTTGATTTATCAACGCCAGAGTTAATTCGAAAAATAGCGAATGCGCTTGGTATCAAACCTAGATTAATACCTATTCCACAAAGCATCATTGAATTGATTGCAAAATGGATGGGCAAAAAAAATCTAGCACAAAGATTATGTGGTAACTTGCAAGTGGATATTTCTAAAGCAAGACGATTTTTGAATTGGGAGCCGCCAATAAGTGTTGATGAAGGCTTGAAAAAAACGGTGGCTGGATTGCGTTCAAAAGTCTAAAGATAATGAAACGATTTTTTGATTTTGTATTGGTTATTTTAGCGTCGATTATGTTGGCAATTCCATTTTTTTTAGTGTTTTTTGCCGTTAAGTTGACCTCAGCTGGGTCAGCTTTGTATTGGTCAGACCGAGTTGGACGCGATAATAAGCTGTTTAAAATGCCCAAGTTCCGTACTATGCGCGTGGATACCCCAGCTGTGGCAACGCATTTGTTGCCTAACCCTGAGCAGTATTTAACCCCGATAGGCTCTTTTTTGCGTAAAAGCAGTTTAGACGAGTTGCCTCAACTTTGGAGTATTCTAAAAGGCGATATGAGTTTTGTGGGGCCACGGCCAGCCTTATTTAATCAGTATGATTTAATTGAGCTGCGCACAAAATATGGCGTAGAAAAGCTTTTGCCAGGTTTAACAGGCTGGGCACAGATTAATGGGCGGGATGAACTACCCATTCCAGAAAAGGTGAAATTAGATGTGGAGTATTTAAATAATCAATCGCTGGTTATGGACTTGAAAATCATAGTCAGGACTTTTTTAAAAGTTGTGCGTCGTGAAGGTGTCCAACATTAATATTCAATTAGCGATGGTATTGATTGATTTGCATGCTACTTAAAACTACAATGGCTTTTAACTTAAGTACTAATTGATGCAAAAATCAAAGCACTAGTAAAAATGAAAAATCATTTGCAATTTTTAACCAACATTCGCTCATTTAGTGCGTTTGCACACGATGTTGTCATTGCCTATATTGCTTGGCAGTTAAGTTTTTTGCTTAGATTTAACTTTGAAGTTCCCAGTCAGTTCCATATTCATTTAGATGAAACCGTCTTTTTAGTCGTTGCAGTGCAAGCAGTTGCATTTATAGCTTTCGGTTTGTATCAAGGCATTTGGCGTTTTGCCAGTATTCCAGACCTCACTAGAATAATCAAAGCAATAGTCGTTGCAGCGCTAACAGTCTCGGCAGTGATTTTGATGATAAGTCTTAAAGTGGTTGTACCTAGAACTGTGCTGATTTTGGACCCTATTTTATTGATTTTGATGATGGGGGGAAGTCGCTTTGCTTATAGAAGTTTAAAAGAGTATCAGCTCTATGGGGCGACGCGTGCACGTGGAGAACCCGTTATTTTGATAGGCGCAGGTGATTTAGCTGTTGCACTGCTAAAAGATTTGAGTAAAAGTGCTCAGTGGCGCGTGATTGGTTTGCTCGATAATGACCCAAGTGTGCAGGGCAGGCTGTTAATGGGTTTGCGCGTGCTTGGTAAAATTAATCAGTTACCAGAGATTGCGGAACAATATGGCGTGAGTAATATTATTATTGCCCTGCCTCCCAATGCACATCAATTGCGCCGCCAAACAGTAACTTTGGCAAATGAGCATGAACTCACTTCGCTTATCGTCCCAGCTTTTGATGACTTAATGAGTGGCAAAGTAAGTGTTTCGCAGATTCGCAAAGTAGAAGTGGAAGATTTACTCGGGCGTGAATCTGTTGTTTTGGATATACAAGGTTTGCAAGAGCTTATTGAGTATCATACGGTCATGGTGAGTGGTGCAGGCGGCTCTATAGGGTCAGAATTATGCAGGCAAGTACTGAAATACAAGCCACGCAAGTTGGTTTGTTTTGATGTTTCGGAGTATGCGCTTTATCAGTTAGAACAAGAGCTGATTCGTGATTACAAAGAATTAGACATTATTTTTGTGACAGGCGATGTTAAAAATGAGCAACGTGTAAGCCATATATTAGCGACATATCAGCCTAAAGTGGTTTTTCATGCAGCTGCTTATAAGCATGTGCCTTTAATGGAAACACATAATGTTGCTGAAGCGTTAGCCAATAATGTGCTAGGTACTTACACGATTGCAAATGCTAGTATGCAGGCTGGTGTAGAAAAATTCGTGCTCATTTCAACAGATAAAGCAGTTAATCCGACTAATGTGATGGGTGCAAGTAAACGCCTTGCAGAAATGGTTTGTCAAAGTTTGCAAGTTGATAGCAAATC
>CAYXHH010000203.1:0-2247 GCA_964464725.1 uncultured Methylotenera sp.
ATTCAAGGAAACATCATGAAATTCCGCTTTCCTATCGTCATCATCGATGAAGATTTCCGCTCCGAAAACTCCTCTGGTTTAGGTATACGCGTACTCGCCAAAGCCATTGAAGAGGAAGGTTTTGAAGTGCTTGGTGTAACAAGCTATGGCGACTTAACATCATTTGCGCAACAACAAAGTCGTGCCTCTGCTTTTATTCTTTCTATCGATGATGAAGAAATTGTAGAGGAAAAACCAGAAGCGATTAATCAACTACGTAGTTTTGTGACCGAAATTCGTCATCGTAACGAGGAAATTCCTATTTTCTTGCATGGTGAAACACGTACCAGCCGCCATATTCCTAACGATGTACTGCGTGAATTGCACGGCTTTATTCACATGAATGAAGACACGCCTGAATTTGTGGCGCGCTTGATTATTCGCGAAGCAAAAGCGTATTTGGATAGCCTAGCCCCACCATTTTTTAAAGCACTCACACACTATGCGGCAGATGGGTCATACTCATGGCACTGTCCTGGTCACTCAGGTGGCGTGGCATTTTTAAAATCGCCTGTCGGGCAAATGTTTCACCAGTTTTTTGGCGAAAACATGTTACGTGCAGATGTGTGTAACGCAGTAGATGAATTAGGACAGTTGCTAGACCACACAGGGCCAGTTGCTGCTTCGGAGCGCAATGCCGCACGTATTTACAACTGTGACCATTTGTACTTTGTCACGAACGGAACTTCAACCAGCAATAAAATGGTGTGGAACAGCACCGTTGCACCGGGTGATGTGGTGATTGTAGATCGTAACTGCCATAAATCAATACTGCATGCGATTATTATGACTGGCGCTATCCCAGTATTTTTGATGCCAACCCGCAATCACTTTGGCATTATTGGGCCAATTCCTAAAAGTGAATTTGAGTGGAAAAATATTCAAAAGAAAATCGATAAAAATCCATTTATTACTGATAAAAAAGCCAAACCACGCATTCTTACCATCACGCAATCAACCTATGATGGCGTGTTGTACAACGTTGAGGAAATCAAGGAGATGCTGGACGGTAAGATTGACACCTTGCACTTTGACGAAGCTTGGCTACCTCACGCCACTTTTCACGATTTTTATGGCGATTATCATGCGATTGGCGAGGGTCGCCCTCGCTGCAAAGAATCCATGGTGTTTTCGACACAATCTACGCATAAATTGTTAGCAGGCTTATCACAAGCCAGTCAAATTTTGGTGCAAGATGCGGAGAATAATCAACTAGACCGTGATGTGTTTAATGAGTCTTACCTCATGCATACTTCCACTAGCCCGCAATATTCAATTGTGGCAAGTATTGATGTGGCCGCCGCGATGATGGAAGCGCCAGGTGGTACAGCGCTGGTGGAAGAAAGCTTGATGGAGGCACTTGATTTCCGTCGCGCGATGCGCAAAGTTGATGAAGAGTGGGGTGCAGACTGGTGGTTTAAAGTGTGGGGGCCAGATGACTTATCTGAAGAAGGCCTAGAAGAGCGTGATGCATGGATGCTCAAAGCCAACGATGCTTGGCATGACTTTGGCGATTTAGCGCCTGGCTTTAATATGCTAGATCCTATCAAAGCAACCATCATTACGCCTGGCCTAGATATTAATGGTGACTTTTCTGATAAATTTGGCATCCCCGCTGCAATTGTCACTAAATATTTGGCTGAACATGGCGTGATTGTTGAAAAAACAGGCCTATATTCATTTTTCATCATGTTTACCATAGGCATTACTAAAGGCCGCTGGAATACCTTAGTAGCCGCCTTGCAGCAATTTAAGGATGATTACGACAAGAATCAGCCACTTTGGAAAGTATTGCCAGAGTTTATACAAAAACAACCAAGATACGAAAAAACAGGTTTACGCGATTTATGTGAGCAAATTCATGCGGTTTACAAGGCAAATGATATTGCTAGATTGACCACAGAAATGTACACGTCTGACATGGTGCCCGCCATTAAGCCCACTTATGCGTTTGCAAAAATGTCTCATCGCGAAATTGATCGCGTGCCAATTGATGAACTGGAAGGCCGCATTACCGCTGTTCTACTCACGCCCTACCCACCAGGAATTCCATTGCTGATCCCTGGTGAAGAATTTAACAAGGTGATTGTGAGTTATCTAAAATTTGCACGTGAATTTAATGAAAAATTCCCTGGCTTCGATAGTGATGTGCATGGTTTGGTGAAACAAGTTGTTGATGGCAAAGCTATCTATTATGTAGATTGCGTA
>CAYXHH010000204.1:0-2210 GCA_964464725.1 uncultured Methylotenera sp.
ACTGAATGTGTAGGGCATTTTGATGTGCCGCAATGCGTAGAAGTGTGCCCTGTCGATTGCATTCCACTTAACCCAGAGGTGGTGGAAACGAAAGAACAGTTACTTGATAAATATTATCGAATCATTAAAAAGGAAGACTAGATGCGCATTTTACATACCATGTTACGAGTCGGCGATTTGCAGCGCTCAATTGATTTTTATACCAATGTATTAGGCATGAAGCTACTTCGCACGAGCGACTATCCAGATGGCGAATTTACCTTGGCATTTGTGGGCTACGGTAACGAATACGACAATACAGTGCTGGAGCTCACCTATAACTACGGCAAAACTAGCTACGAGATGGGTGGCGCGTATGGGCACATGGCGATAGAGGTAGATGATGCCTACAAAGCCTGTGATTTAGTGAAAGCCAAAGGCGGTAAAGTGGTGCGCGAAGCAGGACCAATGAAGCATGGCACCATTATCATCGCATTTGTAGAAGACCCTGATGGTTACAAGATAGAATTTATCCAAAAAGGTAGTATCGAGTATCCCCGATAGCCATACAAAATGTCTTGGGTTTTATACTTGCTAGAATGCAATAATGGCGCTTATTACGCGGGTATTACCAACGATTTGCCTGCGCGATTTGATGCACATTTATCGGGGAAAGGCGCGCGATATACTCGCGCGAATCCGCCCGTTAAAATCCTAGCTTCAAAAATTTATGCCGATAGGTCGGCGGCGAGTGTTGCCGAGGCGCAATTAAAAAATTTACCAAGAAACCAAAAGAGGGCATTTTTTGATGAATAAACCAGCGCTCATACAAGCAGTGCAAGCTGCGCTGGATGGCGATTGGGATAAATCGCACAATATCGCGCAAGACTACTCAGATAGCACGGCCAATTGGATACATGCAGTGCTGCATAAAATAGAAGGAGACGTGTGGAATAGCAACTATTGGTACGCACGCACTGCTGGTAAAAAGTATGATGACTATCCGAATGCGCAAGAAGAATTAACTGCGATTTTGGGTATTTTAAATAGTTAAGTTTTAAGCGCATGATTGGGGTTGATATAAAACATGCGCTTCCAGCCTTGTGTTTCGGTAGTGATTTCTGCTGGGTTTGGGATAAGCGTCACAATGCTAAAATGCAAGTGCGCAGGTTTGCCAGCCGCATTGCCAGTAGTGCCTACACGCCCAATTTGCTCACCGCTGTTTACCCACTCCATTAGGTGCACATCTGTATTTTTTAAATGTGCGTAATAACTGATGCGCCACTTTGGCCCAAGCACGGCAACCACATTGCCACCAAGTTTAATATTGCCTTTAAAAAGTACGATGCCTGCTGTGGATGCAATCACTGGTGTGCCTTCTTTTGCAAAAATGTCTATGCCCTTATGTACACCTGATTTGCCCCAAGGGTAATACCAATAGCTATAAGGGTTCCAGTCTTTACTTGTTGAATTTTGCACTGGCACAACCCCGTGCGCGGGCAACAATAGCCCGAGCACGAGTGTGCAAGCGAATATGATGAATATGCGCTTCTTCATGATTACATTACATCGTACATAGCTTGGTTTTTGGGTAATTCTTTAGTGCTAATTTGGTACCAATCCACTTTACGCGTAATCACCATCACCAAAGCTAGTAAGCCAAAGACTAATAAGCTGCCCATTAGCAAAGCGTTATCTTCTGATTGCAAGATAGCGTAAAGCGCGCCATACAAAGCGGTGAGTAAACTGGCAAATAGGCTACCGTTTAGTTTGCTCTGCAACACATAGCTAAGGTAATAACCAAGCAAAAGTACACAAGCTGCGCTGGCGCTTAAATAGGCGTAGGCAAAGCCAATTTGTTCAGCGAGCGAGACCAGCAACATATAAAACATCGCCATCGACAAGCCAACCAAGGTGTATTGTGCTGGGTGTATGCGAAGGTTTTTTAATATCTCGAAAATAAAGAAGCCTGCGAATGTTAAACCAATGAATAGCAAGCCGTATTTTGTGGCGCGGTCTGATTGACTATACACATTAATTGGCTCGACAAAGCCAATGTTAAGTGATTCTAACGCTTGGTTTTGCTCACCTGTTAATTGATTTAAAAATACCGCTTGGTTGTTGCTAGAAAGCGATGACACTGCCCATTTGGCGCTAAAACCTTTGGCATTGATGGTTTGTGAGCTGGCTTCTGGCAGAAAACTCCCGCCAAAATGTGGGTGTTGCCAGCT
>CAYXHH010000205.1:0-2134 GCA_964464725.1 uncultured Methylotenera sp.
GAAGGTCGTTGGACGGTGGTGGAAGCGGTTGAGCAAGGTGTAGCTGCACCAGTACTCACTACAGCGTTACAAGCGCGCTTCAGAAGCCAAGACTCAGAAGGCTATAGCTACAAACTGTTGTCACTTATGCGCAATGCGTTTGGTGGCCATTCAGTTAAAACCAAATAAGTTGGTAAGACTAAAATATTGACGTGTTAAGCTGCTAATATTTTCAATCAATGGGAAAGGCTCATCAGCCTTTCCTATATCGATTTATCATCAATTCTTAGCTGCTAAGCATCAAGCTTGACGTCATGGCAATATACATCGACACCGCATTTAGGTGTAATTAAAGCAGCTGGAATTTGTACGCCACTACGCCATTGATTCACGGCTTCTTGCTTACCACTTCCAGTCACCAAAAACATGGCGGCATGAGTATCATTAAGCCGATTTTGTGACATGGTAATGCGCTCAGCAGGTGGTTTAGGCGAGTTAAATACGGGCACTGCATCTGCACTATTATCTACCTCATGACCTGGGAATAAACTTGCTGTATGACCATCTTCGCCTAAGCCAAACAGCACCAAGTCAAATGTACCAACATTCGCTAGCGTTTTTGCGTAGGCTTTTGCGCCTTCAATTGGGCCTAATTCTGCAGGGATATTGTAAATTTGGTTGCTAGGTACATTTACATGTCGTAACCAAACCTGTTCTACCATTAAACTGTTGCGGTCTTCATGGTCCACTGGCAAGCAACGGTCATCATTAATAAAGATATGCCATTTGGTCCAATCGGTTTGCTGGTCGCGCAGAAGTCTGTAGATGGTTCTTGGCGTGTTGCCACCTGCCAGCACGATAGAAAACCGACCATGCTTATTAATGGCTTCTTGTGAAGCTTGCATAATAGCATCGCAAACGGCATGTCTTAATGCATCGATACTCTCAAATGGTTTCCAACGTACGTTGTTTGGCATATTGTTACTTTGTGTCATTACATTGCTTTTCTAGATAAAATTGAATAAAAATAGGCGTTAAGTTTACGCAAAATTCAGGCAGTATTTCACACCAAATCCTGCTCACTGTCATGCATTTTTTAAAGTTTTTTTAAGTGAATGATTGTGCGAGATTACCGCGATGCATTATTATATCGGCTTATTGCTAAGGATTTTAAATGATTATCAAAGATAATGAAGTGGTCGATATCTCTACACCTACTGGAGATATGCGAGCACACATTTTCCGCCCAGTTGCCCCAGGTAAATACCCAGCTGTTTTAATGTATTCCGAAATTTTCCAGATTACTGGTCCGATAAGGCGTGCTGCCGCAATTTTGGCGGGTCATGGTTTTATTGTGGCTTGCCCCGAAATTTATCATGAATACGAGCCGCTAGGCACTGTGCTGGGCTATAACGAATCTGGCACTGCGCGCGGTAACGAACTGAAAATAACCAAACCAGTAGATGCATACGACTCTGATGCGCGTGCAATGTTAGACTACCTAAAAACGCGAAGTGATTGCACTGGCCGTTTAGGCGTGATGGGCATTTGCATTGGAGGTCACTTAGCCTTCCGTGCTGCGATGAACCCTGACGTACTAGCCACAGCATGTTTTTATGCAACTGATATTCATAAAAAAAGTTTAGGGCTAGGCCAAAACGATAACTCGCTAGAACGCGCTGGCGAAATCAAAGGTGAGCTTATGCATATCTGGGGACGCCAAGACCCACATATTCCGCTTGAAGGACGCAACTTGGTGAAAGCACGCCTTGAAGAAGTCGGCGCAAAGTACACTTGGCATGAATTCAATGCGCAACACGCATTTATGCGCGATGAGGGCCCACGTTACGATCCAGCACTTGCACTTCAGTGCTGGGGAATGGTGACAGAACTATTCCACCGCCGTTTGGGTTGGGGCGATCTTGACGAAACTAGTGCGAAAACCTAGCAGACTTAACACCTAAAACAGCCCAAAAATTAGCTTGAATGGCAAATTTGCCGTCAAAATCGTATTAAATGATAGAAGTAAAAGGACTTAAATGACACAAAATATCGACCCTTGCACCCTTGTGCTGTTTGGCGCGAGTGGCAACCTTGCCCGCGTAAAATTGTATCCTGGCTTATTTAGATTAGATTTATTAGGCCGTTTGCCTGC
>CAYXHH010000206.1:0-2104 GCA_964464725.1 uncultured Methylotenera sp.
TGGTAAGTGCGGATTTTCGCCCAAGTACTGCAGAAGAAACTCCTGTTAGCTTAACGGTAATAGAGAAGGAAACCATCGAAGCTCGTGGTGCACAGCACTTGGAAGAAGTGTTGAATCTTGCGCCCAACGTCAATTTTTCTAGTGGCGCCTCTCGTGGTCAGTTTTTTCAAATACGCGGTATTGGAGAACGTAGCCAATTTAGTGCACCATTGAATCCATCGGTGGGTTTAATCATTGATGGTATTGATTTTAGTCGAACAGGTGGGGCAGCAACCTTATTTGATATTGATTCGATTGAAATTTTACGCGGTCCTCAAGGCACTAAATTTGGTACTAATGCCTTGGCAGGCATTATCAATATGCGAAGTAGTGAGCCTACAAAAGAATTTCAAATGCACGCGGAAACAGGCTTTGCTGAATTTAATACCCGAAATTTTGGTGCGGCGGTTAGTGGCACTTTGGTAGAAGATAAATTATTAGGTCGCGCTGCTATTTACTCCCATAAATCAGATGGCTATATGGACAACGATTTTTTAAATCGTGAAAATACACAAAATCAAGATGAGTTGACTTTCCGTGGCAAATTAAAACTATTGGCCGCAGATGATTTAACGGTTGATTTAAGCTATATTCATCTCAACATTAATAATGGCTATGATGGATTTACCTTAGATAATAGCCGCAACAGTCTCTCTGATAACCCAGGCGAAGATAATCAACTCACTAATGCTTTTGCGCTAAAAGCCAATTGGCAAGTATCTGATGCGGTAATTATCCAATCAGAAGCGACATATCTTAAGAGTGATATAGTGTATAGCTATGATGCAGATTGGGGATTCGTCGGCCAATTTGACCCAGCACTTTTTCCTTACATCGGTTTTGAGCGATTTGACCGAAAACGTGAAAATTACTCCTTTGAACTACGAGCTTTATCTGATAAAGCAGGCCGTATTTTTAATGACTCTACTGATTGGACAATCGGTCTATTTTTACTTGATCAAGATGAAGCATTTGCTCAAAACTCTGATTTTGGAATTTTTGGCGCACAAGTAAGAGATGGAGATTACAACACACAAAATACGGCGATTTATGGTCAATTAGATACGCATTTAACTGACAAGTTAACCCTCATCACTGGTGCCCGTGTCGAATATTTTAAAGCACGATATGATGACTCGGACGCCTTAAAAATTAACCAAAACGAGGGTTTATTTGGCGGAAAAATCGGCCTAAATTACCAAGCCAGTGAAAACCATATGGTTTACTCTACATTTGCGCGCGGCTATAAATCAGGTGGTGTAAATAATAATGCAGCACTACCATTAAGCGAGCGAAGTTTTGATACAGAATACAATGTAACTTTAGAACTAGGCTTAAAGTCTAGCTGGCTTGAAGAACGCCTAAAAACAGCACTAGCAGTATTTTATACAGATAGAATAAATGCACAGGTAGAAAATTCTATTGCAAATGGTGTGCAATTTCTTGAATTTACTGGCAATGCTTCAAATGCTACCCATCAAGGTTTAGAGGCTAGTGTTGACTGGTTTATGACAGATAAAGTGCGTTTGCTAGGTTCAATTGGCTTGCTTGATGCTACTTTTCAAAATCACTCAGTAAGAGGCGAAAGTTTTGATGGCCGACAAGTAGCACACGCACCAAACTACACCTTTAATGTAGGCTCAGAATATTATGTGAATGATGCTTTAACATTACGTGCTAATGTAGAAGGCAAAGATGATTTTTATTTCTCAGATAGCCATAATGCAAAATCTAACGCTTTTTCTATAGTTAATGTCAGTGCTGATTACAATTATGATAAACATTGGAAAGTACGTGCGTGGGTCAGAAATTTGTTTGATAAAGATTACGCCACACGAGGCTTTTTCTTTGGTAATAATCCTGGAAATGGTTACATTAACGAACGATATGTTCAGTTTGGTGAACCGCGTGTGGCTGGGTTGACCGTGACTTACGATTATTAAGCTACTTGAGGGCAAGTTCGCCCTCTTTTTACTTCAACATTGAGGATAAGGTATGCGTATTTCTGTAGATATTAGTTTGTACCCACTTACCGAAGATTATGTGGAGCCGATTTTGGCGTTTA
>CAYXHH010000207.1:0-2068 GCA_964464725.1 uncultured Methylotenera sp.
CAACTTCTTTAATGCCTTCTGCACTAAAACGGCAGTAACGGCGACGTTTGTACATTTCTCTTGCCATGATAAAACTCCTAAATTTTTTAAATATTGCTATCTATTATCTTTAAATGGGTTACATGTAATACCAGCTGTGTGCTTTTAACGCTGCGCTTGGTTAAAAAACCTTGTACGCTTAAGGTTGAACCTAGTGCAATATGTTGTTGAGCAATGTCACCGATGACAACTGCATTCACATCACATTCCACTTTTCTTTTCATCCCTGCTTCTATTTGTTCAGAAGCATGTTGCAACACAAAACTCAATATGGGTAACCCTGCTGGTGTGTAGCGCAGCGGCTCTAGGCCAATAACCACGCCATTTAAGGCCAGCTTATTCAATTACTCTACAGCTTCAACCACTTCTGCCACAGCCACTGGTGATTCATCTTTGCCAATCACTGTTCTAGATTTTTCTTCTTTCATCATTGGGCTTGGTCCAGTCACAGCGACTTTGGTCCCCATGGTTAAGTGGCGAATCACAGCATCATTAAATTTAAAACCATGCTCTAATTCATCAAGTGTCGCTTGATCGCACTCAATATTCATTAACACATAGTGAGCTTTGTGAATTTTTTGGATTGGGTAAGCTAATTGGCGACGACCCCAGTCTTCTAAGCGGTGGATGCTGCCTTTGTTTGCAGTGATCAGCGTGCGATAACGCTCAATCATTGCAGGCACTTGTTCACTCTGATCAGGGTGAACGATAAATACGATTTCGTAATGGCGCATATTTTCTCCTTATGGTTAAAGCCACCCACTATGCGACTAGTTTCAATACTAGAATGGTGTGGCAAGGTTTGAAAGAGCGCGATTATAGTCGATAAACCTACTTGAATCAAATGTTTTTAGCGTGATGAAACTACCTAAGCATAAGATAAATAAGAAATAATTCATTTCAAATTAATAAATCAAGCGGTATTGATATTGCGCATGATAATTGTCTTAACAAAAAATCTGTTTGCTTTAGCGCACTTTTCTGTGCCATACTCGATGATTAGCAGTTGTAGCAACTCGATAATCAATAAAATAAAGGACAGTAAAATGGCAGAAGCAAAAGGTTTAAGTACTCCAGTTAAAATGAAAAGCGAATTAGCTGCTTTAGTAGGCGCAAGTGCATTACCACGCACTGAAATTACCAAAAAATTATGGGATTACATTAAAGCAAACAAATTGCAAACTAAAACTGTGAACGGTAAACCTGAAAATGCAGGTAAATATATTGTGTGCGACGCAACATTGCATCCAATTTTCAAAAACACAAAATCAACCAGCAAAACTGGTAAAGTGACTGACCTCACCAATATTAAAGTAGGCGAAACAGTCGACATGATGCAAATGGCAGCGATTGTGGGTGCCAACCTCGCATAATTGCTTAGGCTAATTATTAAGGCTTAAGAGTGTAAATACTTAAGTCTTAAAACAGCAAAAAAAATGAGTCGTTAAGCTATATAGAAGATTTAAGCTTACGACTCATTTTTTTTGTAATTTGAAATACATGTTTGGATAAATGAATTTCTCGCAAAAAGCATCCCAAGCCCGCAACTAAGCTTGTCATGGCAAAAATAAATAATAAAGAAACTAGCCAAGACGAATCCCAATTAATCGCAGAACCAAGAAACAACAAACCAATTACTAGCGCTACCAATAATAAAGACAAAGTACATAGCGTAATTGCCCAATGCACCCAGTTGGCACGACACGACAAAATATACAGTTCTTGGCTATCGTTTTGATATTGCTTGCTTTCATTTAAGCTAAGTGTCTGCATGCTACTATACCTATCGTTTAACACTCTAAAGCGATCTACCACCCGCCCTAACCTGCCCGTTAGCACACCGAGTAAAGTGCTTACACCCATGAGCAAAAAAACTGGCGCGATGGCGAGCTGTATGACTTCTGAGGCCGTTGTCACGCTATGTATTACTGTTTGCATATCTTTACGCCCTTAAAATTTAATATAAAACTTAACACTAAAATGTTTCAAAAAATGAAATCAAAAATCAATATATCGAATCAGTTGCTCT
>CAYXHH010000208.1:0-2061 GCA_964464725.1 uncultured Methylotenera sp.
TTTGCCTGAGCCTAAAAAACCAGTGAGAAGGGTGACGGGTATGCGGTTGTCCATGGGACTATTTTAAACCATTAAAGAATATGCGTATTAAAATTTATGAAATCATCAAAATAATGTGAACAGCAGCTGAATTCAAGCATGTACGACAAACTTAAACTAGGCATAGCTCCAAACCTTTCTGAAACCTATCTTGAGGCAGTTTTTTACCGATAAACACCATTACAGATTCACGTTTTTCATTCTGTTTCCATGCGCTTCCTTGCTCGCCACCCATCAACATATGCACACCTTGAAACGCCCAACGGTTATCATCTCCAACAATGTGAAGGATGCCTTTATAACGAAGAAGTTGTACTCCATAAATTTCTAGCATCGCACTTAAAAATACTTCTAAT
This sequence comes from uncultured Methylotenera sp., assembly GCA_964464725.1. Taxonomy (GTDB): domain Bacteria; phylum Pseudomonadota; class Gammaproteobacteria; order Burkholderiales; family Methylophilaceae; genus Methylotenera_A. The sequence continues at coordinate 396 of CAYXHH010000208.1, forward strand.
TTTTCCATATTGAATGGGCGCTCAGAGCGAAATACGAATGAAGCAACATCATCGTCATGCTCATGGCTTACATCTTCTAAAAAGTCTGGTTCAATTTTTAGAATTTCTTCTAATGAAAAACCTGCAATATCCAAAATATCCTTAATATCCGTCTTGCCAAAGTGTACTTGTTTAATGGGAGCTCGAGGGTTCATTTGACGCACTCTTGTGGTAATCGCTTCTACTTTTTCTGGGCTTACCAAATCAGTTTTAGATAGTAAAATTCTGTCTGCAAAGCCAACTTGCTCAAGCGCTTCATGATGTTCATCCAGTTGTTGCATGCCATGCATGGTATCCACAACAGTAATAATTGCATCGAGGTTATATTGATCCCGAATAGCTTCTTCGACAAAGAAAGTTTGTGCAACAGGGGCTGGGTCAGCTAAGCCAGTAGTTTCAATAATTACGCGGTCAAAACGCAATTCACCCGCTTGATTGCGCTCAGATAAATCGCCAAGAATACGCACTAAATCACCACGCACTGTGCAACAAATACAACCATTATTCATTTCAACAATTTGCTCTTCACCTTGAATGAGCAGTTCACCATCTATGCCAGCTTCGCCAAATTCATTCTCAATCACTGCAATACGCTGCCCATGATTTTCTTTTAAAATGCGGTTAAGTAAGGTGGTTTTACCAGCGCCTAAAAAACCAGTTAATATGGTGACTGGTATCATGTTTTGTGTTGTCATCTTATGCTCCTAAATGTTCTACAGCTTTGGCAATTGTGACTACACCTAGCCCCAATGCCATTAAACTCAATTGAAAAAACATGTCGCGAGGTGTGCGATGGTGATGTAATTCGGGCACTAAATCTGCCACTGCAATATAAATAAAACTGGCGGCAGCCATGGTAAGCACATACGGAATCGCAGCATGGGCGTTGCTTAAACTTAACCAACCCACGATGCCACCAACAGTCATCGCGGCGCCTGAAATGGCATTCAAAAGTAAGGCCTTGCCTTTTTTGACGCCCGCATCTAGCAATACCATAAAGTCAGAGACTTCTTGAGGTATTTCGTGCGCAGTAATGGCTATCGCGGCTGCCCAGCCAAGTTTCGAATCCGTCAAAAATGTAGCCGCAAGTAAAATTCCATCCACAAAATTATGCATGGAATCGCCGATGATAATGATTGAAACTATTGGTTTTTCTCGAGTCTTACCTAATTCAGTCGCATGGTCATGTCGCCATAAAGCCATTTTTTCTAACAGGAAAAACCCCATGATGCCGCAGACCAACACCCAACCAAGCTCGGTAATGTCCAATCCAAGCTGCACGGCTTCAGGCAACAAATCAGTTAAGGCAAAGCCGAGCAAAACACCAACTGCAAATGCCACCATCCGATTAGCAAATTTGGCTAGAAATGTTAGTGCGACAGTTGCAGCTAGTAACACTGAAAATACGCCACCTATCAAGGTCGCCAAAATGATTTGTAATAGCGTCATGCGGGTGATTCGTTTAATTAGAACTCAACACTGACCTGACAAATCAAGTGCGTGAGCCAGTGCATGCAAAATTACCATATTGCGTCTAGCGCTAATAAGATTCTTGATTGGTTATCTTTGATGGCAGGGGAGCGATGAATGATTCCGCGCATGTGGTTACCTTGCCATAAACTTCCTT
>CAYXHH010000209.1:0-2052 GCA_964464725.1 uncultured Methylotenera sp.
GTGGTGAAACCGCTTGAGAACTCTAAATCGAGTGACTCAACAATAATAAAATCGCGGATGGATAGGCTTTGTAACATGGTTGTCTGTTGTTAATAAAACAGTTAATTTTCTAAGTGTTTTTTGTATAGTTAATATTCATTGCAAGAATTGGCAAGCACAAGGCAACAAGGCGCAGACAGTACACTTAGTACGACAAGCCGCAGTTAACGCAGTGATTGCCAAATGTTGCATTGAAGATTTAGCCCCAGTTGAGCTTATTGCGCAACATCTCAAAATAACAATAATCACTCGGGTGCAACAACGTAATGTCTCGATCTGCACGTTTGATGATGACTCTATCGCCAAACTCTAAGGCCAATTGAAACTGCCCATCGTAACTAATTTGCGCATCATTCACTTGCACTAAGGTCACTTCAATCAGCGATTGACTACTCAGCACAATCGGCCTGTTACTGAGCGTGTGCGGGTTAATCGGCACCAGTGCAAATGCATCTAAATCTGGGTGCAATATTGGCCCACCTGCCGAAAGCGCATAAGCAGTTGTGCCAGTGGGTGTGCTTAAAATAAGGCCATCTGAGCGTTGCTTGTGCATAAACTTGCCGTTAATTTCGACTTCTAGCTCAATGAGTCGCAAGATGCTTTTAATCACCACATCGTTAAAAGCCAATCCTTCGTAGACCGTTTTGCCTGCACGCACTACGCTCGCCGTCATCATCATGCGCGTTTCGGTGCGATAGGCGCCAGCTAAAATCGCATCAATCGCATCGAGCATTTCTTCCGCACGTAAATCGGTTAAAAATCCAAAACGCCCGCGATTAATACCTACTAGCGGAATGCCCGCATCCATTAAATTACGGGCCACACTGAGCATGGTGCCATCGCCACCCATGACAATCGCTAAATCTGCTTTTGCGCCTATCTCTTCTAATTTTGCGGTATTAAAGCCGTTAAGTTCTGCGCCTATTGCGGTATGTTCTTCTAGCCAAACAGTGATATTTTTGGCTTGCAAATGGCGGGCCAAATCAGCCAAGTCAGTTTGCATCATCTGCAAAGCAGATTTATTTAAATATTTGCCAATAATGGCAATGCTGTTAAATGCTGTCATAGCCGAATTAAATCACAGATGTGTAACACTGAAAAGCGAATGCCACTGTTATCACAGAAGTATTTAAGGCAAAATAGCGCCTAGATGGATAAACGCGCGCAGATATTATTAAAGACACTGGTTGAACATTACATTAGTGATGGCCAACCAATTGGCTCACGCACGCTTTTGCAGCATTCTGGTCTAGATGTGAGCCCAGCGACCATACGTAATGTCATGTCTGACTTAGAACAGATGGGGTTTATCACCAGCCCACATACTTCGGCTGGGCGCATCCCCACACAAAAAGGCTACCGATTATTTGTTGATTCACTGCTCACCGTACAGCCCCTAGATACAAATGCCGTCAATCAACTTAAGAGTGGTTTAAGTTCGCCCAACCAAAACGAATTGATTAGTAGCGCAGCCGATATGCTGTCGCAACTCACACATTTTGCGGGTTTGGTGATGATTCCTAAGCGCCAGCGTGTCGCATTTAAGCATTTAGAATTTTTACCGCTGGCCGAGAAACGTATTCTGGTCATCATTGTCACAAGTGACGGCAATGTGCAAAACCGTATTATTTTGACTGAGAAACCTTACAGCGCCAGCGACTTAACACAAGCCAGCAATTATTTTAATGCGCATTTTTCTGGTCAAACGTTTGAAGAAGTACAACAAAAACTACATGCTGAACTTTTACAAATGCAAACTGACATGAATAAACTGATGACTGCTGCACTAGAAGCCAATAAAACGGCAGACTCAACCGATGGTGTGGTGATTGCGGGCGAACGCAATTTACTGCATGTGGATGAGCTATCCACGAACGTGAACAGTTTGCGCAAACTTTTTGACATTTTTGAACAACGCGCCAGTTTGATGCAGTTGCTAGATAACAGCCAACGTGCGCAAGGCATACAGATATTTATTGGTGGCGAAAGTGGGTACTTACCTTTAGACGAGTG
>CAYXHH010000210.1:0-2051 GCA_964464725.1 uncultured Methylotenera sp.
CAACATCGTCTTGCTGAATAGCATCTGTCATGGCAGGGCGCAATTCTATGGTTGCACCAGCACTATTTTTACGATTAACTTTGATGTTACGTTCTGTACCCCTTAATGTTGGGCCGCCACCCTGCGCAAGCGCTTGCATAACGGTCATGCCACGCTCTAAGCGGTATGAGCCAGGGCGTTGTACCTCACCATATATATAAAACACTGGTGCGCGCGGCACAAAGACAACCTCGCCACCGTGCAGTACCACATGTTTTAGGTCATCAGCTTTACCCATAATTTTGTGTAAATCGTACTCTGTTTTTTTAGGGCCATCGATGACGGTAATCACGTCTGAACCATCTGGCAACACCCCACCAACAAGGGCAATTAAATCAGCTAGATTGGTCGTTCTTTCTATAGGGTAGCGGCCAGGTTTAGGCACGCTGCCTAATACTGAAACCAGTTTGCTTTGAAACTGCGCAACGAATATATTGACCTGTGGGTTCTTAACGTAGCCACCTTTTTCTAGCAAGGTAGCCAATTTTTTTTCGGCAGCAAATGTTGACATGCCGCCAATTTTGACAGGCCCAATCAGTGGGTAACTAATGATGTCACCTTCTGCAATGCGTGTTTCGAGCGTTAAATCTGGGTTATTGAATACACTAATTTTGATTAAGTCCCCCGCGCCTAACACGTAACTTGGCTCTTGCGCAGAAGCGATTGGTAACCATGATAGGGTCATCAAAGCGATTAGGGATATCAAAAAACGTTTCATCATATTACCTATTAGTATTTGTATTATTGTGCTTAAGTTCAAGGTATATTTTATTCATTACCAAATTTAAAGACCAGAAATGCCTTTTTCGATATGGTCTGCGGTTTTACCAGACTCTGTTGGTTTTTGAGTAGGTGCTGATTTGCTTGGTTCGGTTGCTTTATCTTTGCTCGCATCACTCGGTTTGGTGTCAATGACTCCTGAATCATTGGTACTAGACTCAAATTTTTTGTTGAGATAGGTAATTTCTGCGGCACTACGCAAGCGTGCAATTTCCGCTTCTGCAAACTGTTTACGTTTTTGAGCTAACAATATGCGCTCAATAATGGGTTTGGCGTCAGTCGCGGAGATTGGTTTGCTTACAATCTCTACCATTTTGCTAACCATGATTTTTTGATTGGTTTTAAAAAAGATAATCTCACCTATTGCCATTTTGCTAATCTTATCCAATAGCTCTGTCGGCACTGATTCTGCGGGATGTGCTTCTTTGGCTTGCGCAAACCCAATTTGGTTGGCATTTAGCCATGCAATCACCTCTTCTATCGTTTTAGCCCTGTCACTTAAGGCTTCAAGCTCGCTATTTAAATTAGGGTTTTCACCAAACACAATTTGATCCATCACATACACTTTGCGATTGGCAAAAAAATCGCCATGGCTGTTGTAGTAATCGGAAATATCTGATGCTGTTGGCTTGGCAATAGACGTTAATTTGTTCTCTAAATATGATTGTGCAAGAATTTGCATTTTTGCATTTTCTATTGCTTGCATCACCTGTGGATTACGGTCTAGCTTATCTTTAATGCTAGCCTGCACAAGAATTTGGCGGTCTATCAGTTTTTTGACAATTTCTTTTTCGGCTTGTGTTTTTTGTTCTGGCTTAATATTGGCGCGTTGTAGTTCATTATTAAGTTGTAAAAAAGTAATTTCTTCACCGTTGACACTCACAATGGCTTGACCACTTTTCTCTGCGTTTTCTTTTTTGCCGCATCCCGTCATTACCCCACAAATAGCCAACAATGTTAAAACGCTGGTTATCGCCTTTGTAGCAGGGTACAATATTTTTGATTGTTTAATCATTTAAAACCTTAATTTTTTAAGTCTGTTTTGGTGTTAAGTAACGCTTAAGTGTATGTAAAGGTAAACATTATTTTCACATTTTTCATCACTTGCCGTATATAGCCCAATTGGCATGTCATCTTTTTGCTTGTCATTAAAACAAGAAATTCGCATCAACGCCCACAATGGTATCAGTGAAATCAAAGCCAACGATATTTGAATCACGTTTGCTGTACCT
>CAYXHH010000211.1:0-2045 GCA_964464725.1 uncultured Methylotenera sp.
CTTTGATTTTGTGCGGCTAACCTATTGTGTAGCCATTGAGGTAAATCGCTAGGTGCAATTTCGCTAAATTCAATCAGGGTGCACGCACTTTGCAAGGCATTAAACCATGCGCTATTTTTTGCCTCTCGCTCTAATGCAGGTAACACAATAATGGTGGTTGTATCAGGAATCGGATTTGCGGCTAACTCGCTTAACGCTTTGCCACCATCTACCCCTGGCTTGCCGCTTGGGATATGAATTTCAAGAATTCGCATTGCAGAAAACAGTGAAAGTGATTGCGAAAACTGACTGATTTGCTGCCAGTTAAAATTACGCTCGACAATAAAACTGTTACGTTCATCTGCCCCAGCTTTGCGTGCGGCAGCACGAATCAAATCTAAGCATTCCGTTTGGGCAAGGGGTTCGTCGCCAACCAGCACATAAATTGGTGCCAAATTGGTGTTAAGTTGTTGTTTTAGTTTGGTTTGATCTAAGCGCGCCATGCTAATTTTGGCTATTTTTAAAAGCTGTGCTATTTTTTGAGTGCAGATAATCGACGCATAATTCCGCGCACAACATCATCCTGCATATCGTCATTTAGGCGTTTTTCTTCACGCTGTTTTGCCAGCAAATTGGCATCACTATAAGTAAAGTCACGTCTAGACTCAACCGTTTGTGGTTGACTCCACAACTCTGCGCCCGCTTGCTTTGTACGGTAATGCACGCGGTAATAAAGCTCAAACTCATTCACAGTACCTTGGCCACCAAGAGACAGAATGCGCTTTTCACTTTCTTCACCAATTAAATCGAGTAACAAGTCTGCACCTTCTGCACTAGATAAGATTTTGATGTCATTACTAGCGAGAGATTTTTTGAGATTTTTATTGATGACCAGCGTATTGCCTTGAATGAAAATACTATTAAACGAAATATCTGCAGCGCCACGCAGGTGAAAACCGCAGCTTATCAAGCCAAATATTAGCGTTACCATTAACAAGCTACGGAGGTTAAATTTCAACATTTAAGCAATCACCACATTCACCAATTTATTTGGCACAACAATGATTTTACGCACAGAAGCCCCATCTACCAAGAATTTCGTCACAAAATCTTGCGAAAGGGCAAGTTGCTCAATGGCTGGCTTTTCCATTTCGCGCGGCACACTTAAGTTGCCACGCAGTTTGCCGTTCACCTGCACCACGTATTCGATACTATCTTGCACCATGGCAGCTTTATCCGCCATCGGCCAAGGTGTATTTAAAATATGAGTACTTTGCGTGCTATTTGCAGTCAATTCCGCCCATAACGCTTGGCAAATATGCGGCACAATCGGCGAGAGTAGCAAGGCCACATTTTGCAACACTTCTTGCCGTACACTGCGACTTAACGCATCTGTAGCCTCAATTTTTGCGAGAGCATTCATGAGTTCCATGACGCTAGAAATTGCGGTATTAAAACTGTGGCGGCGACCAAAATCATCACCTACTTTTTCTATGGTTTGGTGTAATTGCAATCTTAAGCTTTTAAGCTCGGCGCTTAAGTCGCCATGGCTTGAAATTGAAGAGTTGTAAGCTTCAACATGACCTAAACTCACATGGTCGTAAGTGGCTTTCCATAAACGTTTTAAAAAGCGACTTGCACCTTCCACGCCACTGTCAGCCCATTCCAGAGATTGGTCTGGCGGCGCAGCAAACATCATAAATAGGCGCGCGGTATCTGCGCCGTAAGTATCTATTAAAGCTTGTGGGTCTACCGTATTGCCTTTGGATTTACTCATTTTTGAGCCATCTTTAAGTACCATACCTTGTGTGAGCAGGTTGGTAAACGGCTCGTCGTTTTTGATTAAACCCACATCGCGCATCAATTTATTAAAAAAGCGTGCATATAACAAATGCAAAATCGCGTGCTCAATGCCACCCACATATTGGTCTACTGGCAGCCAATAATTGGCGCGTTCATCCACCATCGCTGTGTTGCAGTTGTGGCTGGCATAGCGCGCAAAATACCAGCTAGATTCAAAAAACGTATCTAAGGTATCGGTCTCACGCGTTGCTTTGCCACCACAA
>CAYXHH010000212.1:0-2027 GCA_964464725.1 uncultured Methylotenera sp.
CCTTAACCGCATTAATTGACCGCAAAGCCTGCCTGCTAGCAAACCACGGTATGATTGCTCTGGGACGTGATTTAGAGGATGCCCTAGCCGTGACGGTGGAAGTCGAAAACCTGTGCGAACAATACTGGCGCTTGCTGCAAATCACGGACACACCACCACTACTCGATGAAGCACAAATGCGTGAAGTGTTTCAGCAGTTTAATGGATATGGCAATTGGACAAAATAATTAAGAATCACTAAAAATAGTGATCTGCTCTTATCATTAAGTAAAATGATAATTAAGCTTGCTTGCCTAATGAACGCAAGCTCTTTTGTATAGGTCTATGCGTACATTATTCGTATCTAGATTACTTAATGAGTAAGCCTATTCATATTGTTTGGTTTAAGCGAGATTTACGTATTACAGACCATGCTGCGCTTGTCGCGGCGTGCAATGCAGGTGCAGTATTACCATTGTTTGTATGGGAGCCTACAGTGTGGGCTGGTGAAGATTATGCGACACAGCATGCCGCGTTTATCAAAGAGTGTCTTACAGAACTTACAGTGGATTTAAAAAGTTTGGGTTTACACTTACTAGAATCAAACTTAGGCATCATCGAAACGCTTGCACATATTCAAAAACAGCAAACTATTGCTGCAATCTACAGTCATGAAGAAACAGGCAACAACAATACTTTTTTGGTAGATAAAGCAGTTGCAAAATGGTGTAATACGCATCAAATCAATTGGCTACAATTTCCTCAAAATGGAGTAGTGCGTAGATTAAAAAATCGCAATCATTGGAATGCACACTGGGAAAAGCGCATGAGTACACCCCAGTTTACGTTGCCTAAGCGCATATTGCCAGCAAACCTTATAGTGTTGCCAAACATCAAATCTGTCGTTACTAACGGTATAGATAAACCACAACGTCAACTTGGTGGCCGTAAGCATGGATTAGAATTACTCACTAGTTTTTTAAATGGGCGTGCATCCCGCTACCGTGGTGGTATTTCCAGTCCTATCTCAGCTGTGAGTGCAGGTTCGCGCTTATCGCCTTATTTAGCTTGGGGAGCGTTAAGTATGCGCGAAGTTGTACAAGCAGCACGCGCCCAACTAGTGCAAATTGCTGAAACACCAGACCGATATCCTCGTGGTTTGGCCGCAGGTATTTCTGGATTTGAAAGTCGTCTACATTGGCATTGCCACTTTATGCAAAAGTTAGAAAGTGAGCCAGAATTAGAGTATGAAAATATGCATCACGCGCATGATGAAATGCGAGATGAGCATTGCGCCGATGCCATTTCTCAGCAACGACTGCAAGCATGGAGTTCGGGGCAGACTGGTTGGCCGTTAGTAGATGCTTGTATGGCGATGCTACGGACCACAGGCTGGGTTAATTTTAGAATGCGTGCCATGTTAATGAGCACAGCCAGTTATTTATACTGGCTGCATTGGCGCAAAACAGGCTTACATCTTGCCCGTGAGTTTCTAGATTACGAACCTGGAATTCACTGGTCACAAGCACAAATGCAATCTGGTACTACTGGAATTAATACGCTACGTATTTACAATCCTATTAAGCAAGCGATGGATCATGATCCTGAAGGTATTTTTGTACGGCACTGGATACCAAGTTTGCGCCAAGTCCCTACAACTTGGATATTTGAACCTTGGAAAATGCCAGTTAGTTTGCAAGTTCAATATCATTGTGTCACTGGGCGCGATTATCCATTTCCTTTGGTTGAAATTAATACCGCAATAAAAGAAGCACGTCTGCGCGTGAGCCAAGCACGTCAGACAAACAACACCGACCTTGAAACGATGGCGGTCGTTAAAAAACATGCATCACGCAAAACACGCATAAAAAGCATGAAAAAAAAGGAGTCTAAACACTTGCAAAATAGTGCATTACAAAAAGAATTATTTTAGTGCGAAACATCTTCAACATGTAAGCCAGTATTCTGCCTGACATATAGCTCTTCCCAGAGTTCTTCGGCGCGTTTGTCGCGGGTAAGCAACGAGAACAAAATCACCATTAAAAAAC
>CAYXHH010000213.1:0-2002 GCA_964464725.1 uncultured Methylotenera sp.
ATTGTGATTGAGGACACCACACCTGAAGAAGTGATTATCACGGCTGAAAGCGCGCCTAAAAGTACAACTAGCCAAGCGTCACTCCCCTACCAAAATGAGGTGATTGCCGCGGCAGTAGAAACTAAACTTGATCCAGCGTTAATTAATGCCGTGATTGCGGCCGAATCTAAACACAACCGCTATGCAAGGTCGCACAAAGGCGCGTATGGTTTAATGCAACTCATGCCAGCGACTGCAGTGCGCTTTGGATACACCAAAAAAGACAGCACGCAACAGAATGTATTAGCGGGCTCTCGGTATTTGCGCGAATTATTGGGGCAGTTTAACGGTAATTTAGAGCTTGCCTTGGCCGCTTACAATGCGGGGCCAGGCGCAGTGATTAAATACCAAAATAGAATACCGCCCTATAAAGAAACCAAACAGTACGTTCCTAAAGTTTTAAAATACTATCGTCGTTTTTCTTCTTAAGTTTCTCAAACTTTCTTTTGATTCCATTATTAGCCGCATTTAAATTGCGGCTTTTTTACTTAACCCCCTAAAGTCTCGAAAAATTGTGCCGTTAATCGAGTTAAGTGATATGTAGTATTGTTAACTTTTCGGACTCATAATGATGGAACATTTAACGCAATCTAATCCAGCTAGCCAATCTGTCAACGACGCTTTGCCGAATCTGCCAGAGTTAGAATTGATGCCGTTTGAACGCATTTCTAAGCATCAAATGAACAAAGCACTCATCTATTTTAACGCGCTGACAAAATTTGAAAATGCTATTGCAAACTCAAGTGATGAAACGCAACAAGCTTGGCAAAATGCCAAATCCTTTGACAGAGAAGACGCTTTTTTAAAAGAAATTGCCCACAAAGCGCAACTCACTGATTTACAGCTAGACTTTATTTTTGAAATTGGCATTACGATGTAAGAATAGGCCAATTTAACAAGAAGCCACATCTTTGGGTGTGGCTTTTTTATTGCCAATATGCATAATGAGCATATCTTTTTTCGGGGGATAAAGATGAGTGCTTATCAAGTATTAATTACTGGTGCAAACCGCGGTATCGGTTTGGAATTTGTTCAACAATATGCAGATGATGGCTGGAAAGTGCTTGCTTGCTGCCGTCAGCCTGATCAGGCAACTGAATTGAATACCCTTGCTAGCAAAAATAGCAATGTGCGTGTGTTAAGTTTAAACGTTGCAGACTTTACTCAAATCGACCAACTAGCAACACAGCTGAAAGACGAAAGCATCGATTTGCTGATTAATAATGCAGGAATTTACCCGCACAGCGAGTTTGGGGATACAAATTATGATGATTGGGCAAGAGCATTTAAAGTGAATGCCATGGCAACGCTCAAAATGGCAGAGGCTTTCGTACAACATATTACACGTAGCCAGCTTAAAAAAATCGCCAGCTTAACCAGCAAAATGGGCAGTATCGATGACAACACCAGTGGCGAAAGTTACAGTTACCGCAGCTCAAAAACAGCGCTTAATATGGTGATGAAAAGTTTATCTATTGATTTAAAGCCTTATGGCATTAGTGTGGTGACCCTACACCCAGGCTGGGTAAAAACTGACATGGGTGGCTACAATGCGTTAATTGATACGCATACCAGCGTCTCTGGTTTGCGTGATGTGATTGAAAAACTAAACTTGAATAATTCAGGCAAGTTTATTGCCTTTGACGGTAAAGAAATTGCATGGTAATTGTCGTTAAGTATTAGAGTTGTTTAAATGGCGCACGCTCTTCTAGCTCGTTAGTATAAACAGCCATACTTTCTGACTCGCGCGCGACAAACTGTTTGATGGCAGCTTCAAAATCTGGATGCGCAATTTTGTGATACGAGCAAGTTGGCCTAGGCTCAAAACCACGCGCTAATTTGTGCTCTCCCTGTGCACCGCCTTCAAAATATTCAATATGCTCAGCGATACAAAATTGTTGTGCTTGGTAATAGCAAAGCTCGAAATGTAGGCCAGAAACAAACTGTGTTGCCCCCCAATATC
>CAYXHH010000214.1:0-1974 GCA_964464725.1 uncultured Methylotenera sp.
AGCGTGGTATAAGGTTTGCCATCCTCTGCCTTGGCTGATTGCGATTCACCAGGATAGTAGACTTTACCTAATATTGGATTACCTCTAGCAGGGTAACCCGCAATGGTAAAGGTATGGCTATGATCAGCAGTCACAATCACCAACGTATCATTTAAGTCTACCTTGGCAAGGGTAGTTTTGATTGCATCTGACAGCATGACCGTCTCGCTTAAAGCACGATAGGCATTACCTGCATGATGTGCATGGTCAATACGCCCTGCTTCAACCATGAGAAAAAATCCTTGTTTGTTGCTGGATAAAATATCAATCGCCTTGCCGGTCATTTCACTCAAGCTAGGCTCATCATACTTAACCTTTCTATCATGCTCATATTTCATGTGCGAGGGTTCAAACAAACCCAACAAGCGTTTGGTTTTTTTGGCATCTAGCGCATCAAACTGTGCTTTATTCCACACATATTGCGCCCCAAATTTTTGTTGGTACTCTTTAATCAAATCACGTCCATCCGTGCGTTCGCCCTTTTTTTCTGCATATTCAGGGTCAATCGCTGTGTTCAGCATAAATTTGGTACGGCCTCCACCCAGCGCCACTTCTAGCCCGTCACCAATACCGTTTTTACCAAAATTATCGATGAGTTGTGCAGCAATATCTTTAATTTGAGTATCGGGTGGTAATTGCGAATTCGTCTCCCAATCGCGATTAGAAGTATGCGCATAGGTGGCTGCAGGAGTGGCATGTGTCAGTCTTGCCGTCGAAATCACCCCCGTAGATAATCCTTTTCGTTCTGCCAATTCCAGAATCGTAGTTAATGTTGCTGTTTTTAGTTTTTGCGCATCTTTTTCTTTACGAGCGATGGTTTGATCAACTGAGAGCAAGCTATCATTGGTTTTAACGCCCGTCACCATAGCAGTCATGGTGGGCGCGGAGTCTGGCGTTTGTTGATTGGCTGAATAGGTTTTTGATAAGGCCACATAAGGCAACTTTTCAAAAGCCAACTGATTCCCCTCCCCATCCACACCTCTCTGCTGTCCTTCAAAGATACGCGCAGCAGTAATGGTTGAGATACCCATGCCGTCACCTACAAATAAAATCACATTTTTTGCGCTTTTATTGTTGGGCGTAATCTCCTGCGACGCTTTTAGTGCGGCCTCTCCTTGCTTCACCCAAGTCGAAGCATCTTCAGCGAGTGCTAGTTTTATAGCAAACAATAATAAACAACTCGTTGTGATGATTTTATTAAACAACTTCATGATTCATTATGCTTTCCGATATTGAAATGTGCTTTTGAGCTAACACATCAGTTGAACTACCTTATCTAGCAATTTGCTAGAAATATTTTACTGCAGATTGAGTTAATAAAACGCTATCATGTTTGCGTTGCAAAATTAAGTCGCTTATTGAATTGGCTTCTAACAAGCAAAACTCATAGCAAGGTCATCTCGTTTGATTTTGGATATGCTGGTAGCTAAGGTTGAATTCAAGTCGTTTTAGTTTTTCATAGATTAAGGTAATTAATCAGCGTAAAATAGCACTTTTATAAATCGCTATTTTACTTTCTGTTATGTCACTTACCACCCTCAATGCTCTTTCTCCACTCGATGGTCGCTACCAATCTAAATTAGATGCGCTAAGGCCTTTTTTTAGCGAATACGCGCTCATTAAACACCGTGCATGGGTAGAAATTGAGTGGTTGAAGGCGTTAAGTTCTGCTAAAGAGCTCACTGAAATTGCCTCCTTTAGTGCTGAAACCGTTAAAGAAATAGACGACGCGATTGCCAATTTTAGTGAGGCTGATGCAGCACAAGTCAAAGCGATTGAAGTGCGCACCAACCACGATGTGAAAGCACTGGAATACTGGCTCAAAGAGAAATTTGACGGCAACCCAGAAATCAAAAAAGCCAGCGAATTTATTCACTTTGCGTGCACGTCTGAGGACATCAATAATTTATCACATGGTCTCATGCTTAAAACAGC
>CAYXHH010000215.1:0-1954 GCA_964464725.1 uncultured Methylotenera sp.
CCGTTACAGTCATTGATCGTGAAACCATACGCGCTTCAGGCATTGTCGATTTGCCCGAAATTTTTCGGTTAGTACCAGGCTTTTATGTAGGCACTAATGCAGGCTTTATTTACAACACCAACCATGTGGTGAGCTATCACGGCTTAACATCAGCCTATGCGGGCAGTATGCAAGTGATGATTAACGGCCGCTCGGTTTATACGCCGGTATTTGGTGGCGTCAATTGGAGCGAGCTACCGCTAGCAATTGCAGATATAGAACGTATTGAAGTGACGCGAGGTCCAAATGCGGCAAGCTATGGTGCTAATTCCTATTTTGGTGTCATTAATATCATCACGCAAAATCCAACCGATGCCCCAAACAATAGCATCATTGCTACCCATGGTAATGGGAGAAATGAAGCGTTTTATCGGCATGCTGGTAAAGCAAATGATTTAAGTTATCGAATTTCTGCTGGTTATCGTCAAGATGACGGGTTAGAAAACAGGAATGATTTTAAAAGAACGCGTATGTTCAATACGCAAGCCGATTACCGACTTAACGACAAAAATACCTTGGAATTTGAGTTTGGTATCGCAAATGGTGAAAGAGGTGAGGGGAATATCAATGAAGACCCCGTGCTTTTTGTGCCTCGACAACGTAAGTTATTGAATCATTACGAGCTCATCCGTTGGCAACACAACATTAGTGCTGATAGTGATTTTAAGCTACAGGCTTATCATAGTTACGATTCATCTAAGGATAAATTTACCACGACCAATTTGCGCGCTAATGCCGCACGAGTTATTGTAAATGACTTATTGAATGATGGTGTCCCATTGCCCGTTGCGCAAGCGACAGCTAACGCTTTAGTAGCTAACTTTCGAGACGATGAGCTTAGGATTAATAACGATATTGATACCGAGCGTTTTGATATCGAAATGCAGCATAACTTTTCACCTTATAAAGATTTGCGTGTGGTGTGGGGCGCTAGCGCTAGAACGGATAGTGTCTATGCACCAAATTGGCTGGGTACTAAGGATAAGGAGTATTTTCATCTACAGCGATTGTTCGGGCATGTGGAGTGGGATGCTCATGAAAAATTACTGATGAATCTTGGTGCGATGGTTGAGCACAATAGTTTTACAGACACTGATATTTCTCCTCGGGCAAGCGTCAACTTCAGATTAACCCCTAAGCAAACCATAAGGCTGGGCGTTTCTTCTGCGTTACGCACGCCAAATTTTGTAGAAGAAAAATTTAACTCTACGCTATTCATCCCCTTAACAATTCCAGGTGTGACAGGAATTGTGAACAGAATCAATAATATAGGTAACTTAGATCCAGAAAAAATTGTTTCAAGAGAAATTGGTTACTTGGGCGATTTTGGTCGGTTTTCCATCGATGCAAAAATATTTAATGATGAAATCAGCTCATTTATCAGAGGCGATAAACGCGAGGATATTACTTTCCCCCCATCACTATTTAATTTGGGGGGTACGCCAAGAAGCTCATTTAATGGTGGTGACGTGCAAGTGAACGGCTTTGAGACGCAAGCAAAGTGGAAATTATTCAATCACACGAATCTTTTACTTAATTATGCCTATGTGGATATTAAAGCCAACCCAGAAGATACCGAACGTAACATCAATGAGGCTTCGCCGCGCCATACCATCAGTGCATTGCTAAGCCATCGATTTGATACGCTATGGGACGCTAGCCTCGCTTATTATCAAACCAGTCAAACTACACAGCTAGGCGATGGTAATTTTGTAGATTCGATTAAACGGTTTGATTTGAGAGTTGCGCGAAGATTTAGCACTGGGCATTGGAATGGAGAAGTGTCTGGTGTTGTCGAAAACTTGTTTGATAGTAATTATCAAGAATTTGCAGATTACAACACGCTTAGAAGGCGTGCAAGGATTAACTTAAGTTTAGAGTTTTAACGTTTTATTTGAAAAGTGGTATACATTGT
>CAYXHH010000216.1:0-1946 GCA_964464725.1 uncultured Methylotenera sp.
ATTGCGAGCCGTGCCAACTTAAGTCTCAACGCGACCACCCTTGCTAACGGCGAAATTAACCTGCAGGCCACAGCCAACGCGGTGAACCCCGCAGATGCAAAAAATGCCGATATTTTTGTGGCGATTTATGAAAATAAATTAGTGAGCAAAGTGAATGCTGGCGAAAATAGCGGTCGCGAACTTAAGCATGATTACGTGGTACGGCATTTTTTTGGGGCCTATCAACTGAACAACCAAAATACCTTTAATAAAAACTTTAGTCTAAAACCTGAATGGAAAGACAAAGCGGCTGGTGCTGTGATTTTTTTACAAAACTCACAAAACGGTGAAATTTTGCAAAGCTTACAATTGCCATTTTGTACTTAACCATAAAATCCAAGCAAATTTAAGTTAAAATTGGGGTTCATCAATCAAATGTAGCATCTTCTGTGATTATAGAACATCCAAAAAAAGGCATTTTATTCATCTGTGCCGCGGTGTTTCTGTTTGCAAGTAGCGATGCGCTTTCTAAATATCTCACCAATTTTTACCCCGTGGTGATGGTGCTATGGGTTCGCTATATAGTGCATGTGTTGTTAATACTAGCTGCATTGAGACCACCAAGTTTAAAAACACTCATCACCACGCATAATCCCAAGTTGCAGATTATTCGTGGCTTATGCATGGCCAATACCAATCTCATGTTTATTAGCGCCCTACATTACATCCCGCTAGCAGAAGGTACGGCGATTATTTACTTGAGTCCATTATTAGTCACGGCGATGTCAGGCCCGCTATTGGGTGAACACATTACGCGTATACAATGGTTTGCGGTAGCGATTGGGTTTATTGGAGTGATATTCATCGTGCGTCCTGGAGGCAGCATGTTCCACCCAGTCGCCTTATTAGCACTTGGCGCGGCATTCTCGTTTAGCTTGTATCAAATCATCACCCGCAAGCTCAACCATACGGATAAATCCAGCATCACCAACTTTATTAGTGGATTAATCTGCGTCTTAGTCACGACAGTGCTACTTCCATTTTTTTGGAAAACTCCCACACCTTATTTCGCTTTATTGATGGTGTTACTTGGCATATCTGCTGTCGTGAGCCATTTGCTGATGACCAAAGCATACCAGCATGCTAAGCCCTCCACACTTGCGCCATTTTCATACACTCAGCTGTTGTTTGCTGGCTTAATTGGTTATCTCTTTTTTGACCAAATCCCTGATGTAATAGGTTTAGTTGGCATGCTGGTGATTGTGGCTGGCGGTTTATTGATTTTTAGTAAACTCTCTTACAAGTAATTCCTCTTTATATCTAGCATTAATAGTTAATGCTCTGCGCCCTCTTTCACAGTTAACTTACTGCCCACCGCACCCGCATAAAACACAATAATTTTTAAAGGGGTGCTGCCGATGTTGCGTCCATTGTGCAAAATATTCGCCACCTCCACCACTGAGTCACCGGCTTTCATGCGTTTGACTTCCCCAGTTTTTAGAGTGACTTCCATCTCGCCTTCTAGAATCATCCCAAATGATGAAACAGGATGCAAATGCCAACCTGTCTCAGCTCCTGGCAACATTTCTACAATCATGCCAGTAATCTCAGCCTGGCCTTGTGGATAAACAATCGGGGTACCATCCCAACTGCTAGTGGATTTTAAAATTGGGGTTACTTTAATGAGGGTATTTGCCTCAATTGCCTGTGTAGATGTTGCGAACAAAAAGCTTAATAAAATTAAACAGCTAAATTGGATTGCTCGCATAGCTTACCTCTAGAGAAATTGTGTTGGAAAAATATTTGATATTCTACTTTTGTTCAACTTCATCTGCTAACAATAGGCCTTGATTCATCAAGTCAGTATCGGTTCCATCATTAGGTTCAGGCAACGGCTCTAATTCAACCACACTCTCTTGTGGTTCACCTGCTAATTGACGCACATTATCGATAGAAAGATTTAAGTC
>CAYXHH010000217.1:0-1942 GCA_964464725.1 uncultured Methylotenera sp.
GTGATGATTTGGATAGCCAAAGATTTGGATTTTCCGCACGCAGAACTCACCATACAACAGATTACGCAAACAGTGGTTGCACTGAATGAAACCACGCGTGCAGGTGCACTGGCCTTGGGCGGTAGCGATGGTGACACCACTGCAAATTACGCGAATACTTGGTTAAGTGGATTAGCCATCAATGAGCAAGCCATGCCTGCGCACGACACCTTAATTTGGGTGAATAGCTTTAGCCCAGATAAGCCCATGCCCGATACCGATGCGCCAACGATAGTACTAGGGAGTGCTTCGATGGTATTGGAAAATACACCCGATGTGTTTATTCCTATCGCCACCCCAGGCTTGGATTGCGGCGGGACATTATTTAGGGTGGATTCTTCTGTGGTGTTGCCGTTAAAAAAAGTGCGCGAGAATAATTTGCCGACCTTGGCGCAAGTATTGACGATGATTGAGGAAGCGCTGGCATGATTACCTTACTCAAAAATGGCAAAATTTACGACCCAGCGCACGGTAAAGATGGTGTGGTACAAGACATTTACATTCGCGATGGGCGCATTATCGCTAAGCCAAGCGACACTGAAAAAATTCACCAAACTATTGATTTAGCTGGAAAAGTAGTCATGGCAGGTGCGATTGATATGCACAGTCATATTGGCGGCGGCAAGGTGAATATTGCCCGCATGATGCTGCCAGAATATCAAGAAACCAAACGCTTAACCGAGCCAGAGGCGCATATTTGTGGGCCAAATTGTAGTCATAATGCCACCCCTAGTACCACCGATACTGGCATGCGTTATATTGAAATGGGCTACACCGCTGCTTTTGAACCTGCCATTTTAGCCATCAATGCGCGCCAAGCGCATTTGGAAATGGGCGATACGCCGATGATCGACAAAGGCGGTTACGCCATGTTGGGCAACGATGATTACTTTTTGCGACTTTTAGCGAGTAAAGCAGACCAAAAAGCCATTAACGATTATGTCGCGTGGACCTTGCACGCCACGCAAACTATCGGCATTAAGGTGGTGAATCCCGGTGGGATTAATGCGTTTAAATTTAATCAACGTCGCCAGAATTTGGATGAGGATAACGTGCATTACCAAGTCACGCCTCGCCAAATCTTACAAAGCCTAAGCCGCGCTGTGCATGAGTTGGGCATTGCCAAACCATTGCATGTGCATTGCAATAACTTGGGCGTGCCAGGCAACTTTCAAACCACATTAGACACGATGGGCGCCAGCGATGGCGTGCCTATGCACCTCACGCATATTCAGTTTCATAGTTACGGCACCGAGGGCGATAAGAAATTTTCATCGGCCGCCGCGCAAATTGCAGAAGCGATTAACAAGAACAAACATATCACCACCGATGTGGGGCAGATTTTGTTTAATCAAACCGTGACTGCATCGGGCGACAACATGATGCAACACCTGAATGCTAAACATGCCAACCCGAAAAAATCGGTGATTATGGATATTGAATGTGATGCAGGCTGTGGCGTGGTGCCGTTTAAATATCGCGACAAAAACTTTGTGAATGCCTTGCAATGGGCAATTGGGCTAGAGCTGTTTTTGAGTGTGGAAGACCCATGGCGCGTGTTTTTAACCACCGACCACCCCAATGGCGCGCCGTTTACCAGCTACCCGCACTTAATCCGTTTGTTGATGGATAAAAGCTTTAGAAACGATGCGTTTGCCAAACTGAATTTAGACGCGCAAGCCATGAGCAACTTAACGTCGCTCGACCGTGAATATAGCTTATATGAAATTGCCATTATGACGCGCGCAGGTGCAGCTAAACTGATTGGTCTAAACGACCGCGGCCATTTAGGCGTGGGCGCAGCGGCAGATATTACGGTTTATACCGAACAATCCGACCGCGAAGCCATGTTTGCCAAACCAGATTACGTGTTTAAAGACGGCGAGTTAGTGGTGAAAGACGG
>CAYXHH010000218.1:0-1906 GCA_964464725.1 uncultured Methylotenera sp.
ACACGCGGTAGCCATGTGCTCACCCAATATGCCTTGCCAGATGCAAGTTTAGCAGTGTTTTTAATGGGTGGTTTATTATTGCGTCGTACCGCTTGGTTTGTGGCGTTTTTTGTGTTGGCAAGTGTTATTGACTTTGGCGCTGCAGCGCTCGACCCCGTGCAAGGCTTTTGCTTGACCGATGGTTATTGGGGTTTGATACCTAGCTATGCCGCCATGTGGTTGGGCGGTTTGTGGTTGGGCAAACAAGTAGATGTATTCAAAGTTGCGCCCTATGCGCTAGTAACTACAGGTACTAGTTTTGTGGCATTTGTGATTTCTACGCAAACCTATTATTTGTTTTCTGGCCGTTTTCCAGCAAAAGGTTTAATTGAATCACTACAACACGGTTGGGAATACTTACCCAGCTGGATGGGCTTTGCCGTGATGTACTTTGCTGTAATTTGGCTAGGTGCTTATGTATTGCGTCAGTTGCAAATCCTCAAACCAATCAGTGCATCATAATTAGAGGAGCCGCTAGCAATAGCGGCTTTTTTATATGTCTGATTTCCACGCTTATTCCGAACAAGAGCGCCAGGCGATTTACAAGGCAATCGCTGAACGTCGTGATATGCGCCACTTTCTGCCAACGCCGATAGCGCCTGAGCTACTGACCAAGTTACTGCATGCTGCACATCACGCACCTAGCGTGGGCTTAATGCAACCATGGCGTTTTATCCGCATTAGCAATATGAGCCTTCGCAAAAAAATCCACGCGCAAGTGAATGAAGAGCGTATCAAAACTGCACAAGCGATTGGCGAGTTTGAGAATACTGCGCGCATGGCAGAATTTATGCGATTAAAAGTTGAAGGTATTTTAGAGTGTGGTGAGTTGCTGGTCGCCACTTTGTGTGAAGACAGAGAAAAGCATATTTTTGGGAGACGCACTTTGCCAGAAATGGACATGGCTTCTGTCAGTTGCGCGATCCAAAACCTCTGGCTAGCCGCGCGTGCTGAAGGCATCGGCATGGGTTGGGTGAGTATGTTTGAGCCCATCAAACTAGCCGAATTATTAAATATCCCCACTGGTGCAAAACCTATCGCTATTTTATGTTTGGGGTATGTGAATAGCTTTTACAAAGAGCCTATGTTGGTTGAAGAAGGTTGGGCGGTGGAAAGACCTCTTTCAGAAATGTTGATGGAAAATGGTTGGCGTGAGAGATGAGTACACACTTAATTTTAGGTGGCGCACGTAGTGGCAAAAGCGCTTATGCCGAATGTATTGCATCTCAGCTTAAGTTGCCTATCACCTACATTGCCACCGCACAAGTTTATGATGAAGAATTTGCGCAACGTGTCGCACATCACCAAGCGCGCCGTCCGTCGCATTGGGCTTTGGTAGAGGCGCCTTTTAACCTTGCGCAAACCTTGTTAAAGCTTGATGCGCCAAACACATGTTTGATTGTGGATTGCTTAACCTTGTGGCTAGCGCAATGCATTTGCCAAGACTGCGAAAAACCGAACCATGTGGATTGGCAGAGTGAAAAACAGGCATTACTTAACACCTTACCAACCCTAAAAAGTGAAGTCATATTAGTGAGTAATGAAGTCGGGATGGGTATTGTGCCGCTGGGTGAAATCAATCGGCAATTTCAAGATGAACAAGGGCGCTTAAATCAGGATGTTGCTAAGCTTGCGGATAAAGTGACTTTTGTGGCGGCAGGACTACCACTTCGATTAAAAGGTGAACAATGACAGAATTTAAACTTAAAGGCGAATACATCGCGCTGTGTGATTTACTCAAAACTGAAGGCATCGCTGAGAGTGGTGGCCAAGGAAAAGCCATGGTTGCGGAAGGCATTGTCACGGTGGATGGTGAAGTTGAATTACGTAAAACCGCTAAAATCCGCGTTGGACAAGTGGTGGAATG
>CAYXHH010000219.1:0-1904 GCA_964464725.1 uncultured Methylotenera sp.
GCACAAACCATGCACCCCGTTGCGGGGCAGGGCTTTAATGTGGGGATTCGAGATGCTTGGACCTTGGCGAACTTAACGATCAAAACACCTGAAAATTTATTGGGTAGCGAGGAAATGTTAAAACAATATAACCAGCAACGCAAACGCGATACGCGCGGCGGTTTGTTGTTTACCGATTTACTGGTGAATGTGTTTTCTAACGATATTGTTGGTGTAAGTGGTTTGCGCGGCGCTGGCTTAGGTCTTTTAGATTTATTCAAGCCAGCAAAAAATCTGCTGGTGGATAGAATGAGTTTTGGCAAATGAGTTTAGCAAAATGTCTAAAGTAATTGAAACTGACGTGGCGATAGTTGGCGCTGGCTTAGTAGGCTTAAGTGCTGCTGTGGCGTTTGCTAAACAAGGTAAACGCGTTACATTAGTCGATGCCAAGGCGAGCATGAGCCAAAAAACTACAGATTGGGACGCGCGTATTTATGCGATTTCACCTGAATCTGAAGCATGGTTAAAAACTTTGGGCGTTTGGGCATTTGTGGATGACTCCAGAGTTTGTCCAATGTATGCGATGCAGTTATGGTATGACTCAGAAGAACTTGTTTTAAACAGTGGTGATGCGCATCTGCCGAAGTTAGGTGTGATCATGGAAAACCAAAATCTGATGTACGCGCTTTGGCAGCAAATTAATACATTAGAAGTGAATGTCATCAATGAGGTAAATTGCCTACAACTTCAACATACGCCCTCTGCAATTGTTCTAAAACTAGAGCATCATCAAGAAATTATTTCAGATGTATTGCTGGCAGCGGATGGTATCCAATCGTGGGTGAGAACACAGGCTCATATAGGCGTGCAAACGAAAGACTTTAATCAAACTGCCATTGTGGCTAACTTTAAGACCGAAAGACCTCACGCAAATATTGCGATGCAGTGGTTTTCATCCCATGAAACACTGGCTTTGCTACCGTTAGTCGGACAAAATGTATCGCTGGTCTGGTCGCTGCCAACCGAACAGGCAGCTGAGCTGTTAGAATTGTCGCACCACGAGTTGACACGAAAAGTGGAAGCGCGCGCTCAGCATGCGCTGGGTAATTTAACGATGATTGGCGAGGTATATTCGTTTAAGTTGAAGCAGCAAACAGCCATCACGACAATCGCAGAGCGTATAGTATTGTTAGGCGATGCTGCCCATCAAGTACATCCGATGGCAGGGCAGGGTGTGAATTTGGGATTTAGGGATGTAATGGAGTTGACATCTCAAGCGACTAAACTACACGTGATGCAAGATTTAGGTGATGCGTCATTTTTGAAAAAATACGCTCGCGCTAGAAAAGCTGATACTTTGACAATGAATACGCTCACTTCTGGCTTAGATGCTTTGTTTGCAAATGATAATATTGTGTTAAAAAACTTGTTAAGTTTTGGCTTCAGGCAACTTAACCGTCATGGAAGTATCAAAAAAATATTAATCCAACAAGCTGCTGCATAAGTAGCCGATTAGAAAGAAAATATATGTTTAAACATGTTAAATTGAATCAAACATTAGCGGCGGTTTTGCTAACATTAAGCACACTGGCCATCGCAGATGAAGCCAGCCTTAAAAAAGCCATCGAGGCAGCATATCCGAAATTTAAAGTGGAAAGTGTCACCAAAACACCCTATGCGGGATTATACGAAGTCTTTATAGGCGGTCAAATTATCTACACAGACGAAAAGCTCACATTCTTAATCGCGGAAGGCCGATTAGTAGATGCTAAAACTAAAAAGGACGTGACGAGCGAGCGTATGGAAGAGCTTACCAAAGTAGATTTTAATAGCTTGCCACTAGATCAAGCGATTAAAGTCGTGAAGGGTAATGGTAGCCGTAAGTTGGTCGTGTTTTCAGATGTGGATTGCCCATTTTGCAAGCG
>CAYXHH010000220.1:0-1894 GCA_964464725.1 uncultured Methylotenera sp.
TTTACCCTAAAACATCAGTTTTTCTTAGATATTGTTATGCATGATGGCCTGAAACACTGCATGCGACTGATTGCACTTGGTTCTCTAGCGATAGCAATTTCAACCACAATCAAACAACATGCAGGCCAGTCATTTTTAGTCTTGACCAAAACCTTATTTTCCAACCCTTTCTTTTTTGTGTTTATCGGGATGTTAAGTGCAAACAGCGCAGTGGGCATTTTAAAACACTTAAGCGTTCACGGCTGCCCAAATGATTTGCTGATGTATGGGGGTAAGTTACCTCTACTTAAATTATTTTCAGATTTGCCATTTGGGGTGAAAGCAGGACATTGCTTTCCCGGTGGACATGCAAGCGGTGGGTTTGCGTTAGTGTCTTTTTATTTTGCTTTTAAAAGCAGTAAACCAAGGTTTGCGAATGCAATGTTGATTATTAGTTTATTGCTAGGTTTTACCATGGGCTGGGCACAAATCATGCGTGGAGAGCACTTCTTATCACACAATTTGTGGTCAGCTTGGGTAGTTTGGTTGGTGGTATTTGTGTTGTTTAAGATTAAAAAAATCATTGAGAAAAAATAAATATGTATTTAAATAAAGTCTTCCAGAAATTAGTAGGTGTATTTAGGCAATCCTCAACTCAAACGCGCGGTATTTTTCTGGTAACAGCGTTCATTATGCTCACCGGCAATATTTCATTATTTGAGCGTATTTTAGAAATCTACCCACTCACTTGGCATCGCCTACCATTTTTAATTTCCTTGGCGCTCTTTTTTAGTATTTTATGCACATTATTCTTCTTGCTAATCACCCATGGTAAAGCGGCGCGTTGGGTGCTAGCGCTGTTTCTAATTATTGCCTCACAAGCCGCGTATTACATGGATAAATTTGGAGTGATTGTAGATGTCGTGATGATCGATAATATCTTGCAAACCAACAGTCAAGAGTTGGCTGGCTTGTTAAGCTGGAGCTTACTATTTAGAACGATTGTGTTTGGAATTTTTCCAGCCTATTTAGTGCTTAAGTATTTTCCTTCAGTTAAAACGACACGCGCTGAAATTGTATCCAGATTAAAGTTATCTGGTGTGTTAGTGCTTGTGATGATTGTGTTGATAGCCCCATTTACAGCCAATTATTTTTCGTTTTGGCGTGAGCATAAAATCACGCGTTTTTATGCCAACCCAACGTATACCGCTTACTCTGTGATTAAGTTTTTAGTTGTTAAAATAAGTAATGCGAAACATGGTCCATTAAAGCATCTTGCACTTGATGCCAAAATGATTGGACCTATCGCAAAACCAGAGCTCATGATTATGGTGGTGGGTGAAACCGCGCGCGCCGACCGCTTTTCACTTAACGGATACCACAGAGAAACTAATCCTTTATTAGCGAAGCAAGATGTCGTGAGTTTGAGCAATGTGACCTCTTGTGGCACCTCTACCAGTGTTTCAGTGCCATGTATGTTTTCTTCGTTGGGCAGAAAAGCTTACGATAAAGAAGTCGCCTTAAGCCAAGAAAACGTGCTCGATGTGCTGTTTGATCATGGCGTGCAAATTTTATGGCGCGATAATAATTCTGATTCAAAAGGCGTTGCCACACGTTTGAAATATGAAGACTTTAAAAGCCCAACGCTTAACCCTGTTTGTGAAGGCGAGTGCCGCGATATTGGCATGCTAAGTGGTTTAGACAAATATATTGCTGCCAGAAAAGGCAAAGATATTTTGATTGTATTGCATCAAATGGGTAATCATGGACCAGAGTATTACCGACGTTACCCCAAAGAATTTGAGAAATTTAAGCCCATGTGTATGACAGGGGAGTTGCAAGATTGCACGCAAGAAGAAATTGATAACAGCTATGACAATGCCATTTTGTATACCGACTATTTTTTATCTAACGT
>CAYXHH010000221.1:0-1893 GCA_964464725.1 uncultured Methylotenera sp.
TTAAGTAATGGCAATAGTTTTCATGGCAACTTAAATTGTATTAAGGTGCCAGACCAAGAAGAGCAATCTATGATTCGTATTGCGCTGGAAGATATTAGCCTAATTAAAAAATCTGAAGCCGAATCTCGTATTGCAGCGATTGCGTTTGAAACTAATGAAGGTATTTTAATTACAGATGCAGAAAACAGTATCTTAAAAGTGAATCAAGCTTTCACTAAAATGACTGGATATAAGGACGAGGAGCTGGTAGGTAAAAGTCCACGCATATTTAGTTCAGGACGTCACGATAGCGCATTTTATGAGGCTATGTGGAACGGTATAAATACTACAGGAATGTGGTCTGGAGAAATTTGGAATAAACGTAAAAATGGTGAGATTTTTCCTGTGGAACTCACAATTACTGCTGTTAAAACAAACAAAGGCATCGTGACAAATTATGTCGCAACTTTTACCGATATCAGTTATATCAAAGCAGCTGCTGAGGAGATCCAACAATTAGCATTCTATGATTCACTGACACATCTACCTAATAGGCGCTTGCTGATGGACAGGTTAAAGCAAGCAATTACATCAGGCATGCGGACTGGCAGGCAAGGTGCAGTGCTGTTTCTTGATTTAGACCATTTCAAAGTGCTTAACGATTCAAGAGGGCATGATGTGGGTGATTTACTCTTACAACAAGTTGCCGAAAGACTTGCTAAATGCGTCAGAGGTGGAGATACAGTTGCCCGTTTAGGTGGAGATGAATATGTTGTTGTATTAGAAGACTTGAGTGAAAATGCGCTAGAAACTGCTTCTTTGACTGAAATAATCGGACAAAAAATTATCGATGCCTTAAATCAACCTTTTATGCTAGATGAGCATGAGCATCATAGTACCGCAAGTATTGGGATATCTATTTTTGGCGATCAAGTCATTACAGTTGAAGAATTATTAAAACAGGCTGATATTGCCATGTATCAAGCTAAAAAAGCTGGTAGAAATACAATGCGCTTTTTTAACCCACAGATGCAAACGACTATTACAGCGAGAGTTTCATTAGAACGCGAGTTACGTAAAGCAATAGATAAAAAGCAATTAGTGCTTTTTTATCAAGTACAAGTAGATCATGTAGGACAACATTTAGGTGCGGAAGCCCTGATTCGATGGATGCATCCAGAACGTGGTATGGTCTCTCCAGCACAATTTATACCGCTTGCAGAAGAAACAGGTTTAATTGTACCAATCGGAAATTGGGTACTGGATGCAGCATGTGCACAGATTAAAGAGTGGCAAAAAAATGAGTTAGCGATGGATTTAACATTGTCGATTAATGTGAGCGCGAAACAATTTAGGCAGCCAGATTTTGTAGCGCAAGTGAAATCAGCAATCGAACGACATGCCATCGACCCAATGCAATTGAAGTTAGAGTTGACTGAAAGTTTATTATTAGAAAATATCGAAGAGACAATCAGTTCAATGTCCGCTTTAGGAGAACTAGGGGTGCAGTTTTCATTGGATGACTTTGGTACTGGCTACTCATCATTGCAATATCTTAAAAAATTACCTCTCTATCAACTTAAAATAGATCAATCTTTTGTGCGTGACATTGTCACAGATAGCCATGATCGCTCAATTGTGCGGACGATTATCGCCATGGCACAGAGCTTATATTTAAATGTGATTGCGGAAGGTGTGGAAACTGAACAACAAAAAGAGCTGCTTTTGAGCCACGGTTGCAAACGCTATCAAGGATATCTATTTGGGAAACCAGTTCCCATTAAAGAGTTTAATGCAGCTTTAAAAACTTTTGCTAGGCGTGATTTCTAAGCTGTTATCTTCAGTGGCTTGCGATTCATATAAAATCATAATGGATACACGTCTGTTTTTTGCACGCCCAGTGGGGGTTTCATT
>CAYXHH010000222.1:0-1890 GCA_964464725.1 uncultured Methylotenera sp.
TAACTCTTTTTGTTTCTCAGTCAGTTTGACTGGGGTTTCTACCACGACATGTACCATTAAGTCACCATTTTCTGATTGTCTTAACGGTTTAATGCCTTTACCTTTTAGTCTAAATACTCCACCAGTTTGTGTTTCTGCAGGAATTTTCATTTTGGCAGAACCATCTAGCGTTGGCACTTCAATCTCGCCGCCCAGCGCAGCAGTGGTAAAGCTAATTGGCATTTCACAGTGTAAATTAGCGCCATCACGTTGGAAAATCTCGTGTTGTTTCAGGTGAATCACGACATATAAGTCACCAGTTGGCCCACCATTGACACCAGCTTCGCCTTCACCACTTAAGCGGATTCTGTCTCCTTCATCCACACCTGCAGGAATTTTGACTGAAAGGGTCTTGTTAAGCTTAACGCGACCAGCACCATTACAAGTATTGCATGGGTCTTTTACCATTTTGCCCGTACCATGACATTTGGGGCAAGTTTGCTGTACCGAAAAAAAGCCTTGTTGCATGCGCACTTGGCCGTGGCCGCCACAAGTTGTACATGTGACAGGTTGCGTGCCAGCTTTTGCGCCAGAACCTTTGCAGGTTTCACAGGTGCTTTGCACAGGAATACGAATTTTAGTCTCAGTACCTTTAGCTGCATCTTCTAAGGAAATTTCCATGTTGTAGCGTAGGTCTGCACCACGGTACACATTATTTCGCTGCCCGCCAGCGCGGCCACCACCAAAAATATCGCCGAAGATATCGCCAAAGGCATCGCTAAACCCGGCGCTACTAAAACCACCTGCGCCACCACCGCCATGTTCAAAAGCGGAGTGGCCATACTGGTCGTAAGCGGCACGTTTTTGATCGTCACTTAATGTTTCGTAAGCTTCTTTCGCTTCTTTAAACTGCTCTTCCGCTTTAGGATTATCAGGGTTGCGGTCAGGGTGATACTTCATCGCGAGTTTGCGATAAGACTTTTTAATTTCTTCTTCAGAGGCATCTCGATTTACCCCTAGAATTTCGTAATAATCTCTTTTTGATGCGGCCATAATTTATCCAATTAGGTATAAAGTTTAAACTTAAGACAAAAGCCACGATGTCCGTGGCTTCTGTTTTGCAAGAGTTACTTGCAGGCTAATTGTGAAAACCCGACATTAGTCTTTTTTCACTTCTTCAAACTCTGCATCTACCACATCGCCATCCACAGTTTTTTCAGTTTCTTGGCTTGGTTGAGCGCTTTCGGTGTTTGCCTCAGCTTGTTGTGCAGCATACACTTTCTCGCCCAGTTTTTGTGAAGCTTCCATCAACGCATTAGTTTTGGCTTCAATCGTTTCTTTGTCGCCATCTTTCATCACATCTTCCACGTCTTTAATTGCTGCTTCAATCTTGGCTTTTTCATCCGCGTCTAATTTATCGCCATGCTCAGTCAAGGATTTTTTAACTGAGTGTACCATGCCATCGGCAGCATTACGTGCATCCACTAATTCACGCAATTTTTTGTCTTCATCTGCATATTTAGCGGCATCTTCTTCCATGCGCTGAATTTCTTCTTCAGACAAACCAGAGTTTGCTTTGATAGTGATTTTGTTTTCTTTGCCAGTTGCTTTATCTTTAGCAGATACATGCAAAATACCGTTGGCATCAATATCAAAGGTTACTTCAATTTGCGGCATACCACGTGGTGCAGGTGGAATATCACTGAGGTTAAATTGACCAAGTGATTTATTCGCAGACGCCATTTCACGTTCACCTTGCAACACTTGAATCGTAACTGCATTTTGGTTGTCCTCAGCAGTAGAGAATGTTTGCGCCGCTTTAGTTGGAATCGTCGTATTTTTCTTGATGAGTTTTGTCATCACGCCGCCCAAAGTTTCAATACCTAATGACAATGGTGTGACGTCTAACAA
>CAYXHH010000223.1:0-1887 GCA_964464725.1 uncultured Methylotenera sp.
CTACCACCTTTTTTCACTTTTTCTACTAATTTACCTTCAGCAGATTTGTCGCCTTTATATTTAGCCGCAACATCTTTAAAGGCTGGACCTAGTACTTTTTTGTCTACACCGTGACATGCTAAGCAGCCACTTTTTTGTGCTAAAGCTTGATTTGCAGAAGCAACACCGCTAAATAAAATAGCTGCAGCTGCGAACATCGATAATAAAACCTTCATGCTGTCTCCTTGAATCCATTAAAAAAAGAATTCTTAACAAAGAATTCTTAATAAAGTCATAAAATAAAAACTGTAGTTTTTCGTTTCAGCATCATACATGACAATTTAAAAATCACAAAAATTACGCAATGCTTAAACAAAAAACACTTATATCCAAACCTATATGCCTACACTAATCTGTGAACAATCAACGCTTTTGATAAGGCATGCGTTGACATATTAACGACATCTATTTTGTAAAATTAAATGAAGTAAAAACAATAACTAAACAAAAACATATTAAAGCTCAGTAATAACGTATTCTACGGTCAATACATGCGTATAGCCTGGATTAATCATTACCAAATTTTCCATTGCATTTGCAGTTTCTACACACACCATCTTACGCCAACTGTCATCCTTTGGCATATCAGCGATTTCATGTGCTTTTTTCTTCCACGGCGTCCAAACGACAGTACTGCCGCTACCAGTTTTGTTTATGGTAATGGTGCGATTTAACATCTTGTCATGAATCACTACAGGCTTGATTGTACTCACATAAACCCGATCAAACTCTTGATTAAATTCAATTGGGCCTACCTGTGTGTCTCGCCAATAATCGAGCAGTTTGTCAGCATACTCAGTATCTTCAAGACCAGTAATCGTTGTTTTTTCAATATCACCAATATTGAAGTAAGTATGAAAAGCCTCACCCATAAAGAATGGCTGTCTTGCACGATTGGTTGTTGAGAGTTTCATTGACAAAGTCTCGCCAATTTCTATGGTCAACATCACAGTATATGGATACGAAAGTTGACGCTGTGCATTTTCTGTTTGCTGCATTTGCAAAATGACACGGGTATAACCGTTTTTCATTAAACCAACATCAATTAAGGTAAAAGGCGTCACTCTTGCAAAACCATGCATACATAAACTGCTATCGGTTGGATGCGCACCAAACCACGGCCAACAAATCGGAATACCTCCCCGGATAGAGCGTCCTACCTCAAAACGAGATTTATCCGACATCCACAACACTGGTTCTGTCGTGTGTTTTGGGTGCCAGGTCATTAAATGCCCACCTTGCAAAGCTAGCTTAGCTGTTGCAAATTTGTTTTCAATTTCAATAAAATCTAAACCATTGTCTTCTTTAATGTAAAGAATCTCATGGCTAAACTCACCCTGCTCTGATTTTAGGGTGATAGGTTCAGAGGATTTTTGTGCTTCAGCAGTTTTGTTATCCATCAAAGTCATTCGTACTTTTTCTATAAAATATAACGTTAAATTACCTAGTGCTATGTTACTTCTCTATCTGAGAAACATCTCTAATTGCGCCACGAGAAGCACTGGTAGTCATTGCCGCGTATGCGCGTAGTGCAGGTGATACAGACCGTTCACGTTGCACAGGTTTCCACGCATTTTCCCCTTTTGCTTCCATTTTGGTGCGTCTTGCGCTGAGCTCTTCATCAGTGACTTTAAGATTAATTGTTCGATTTGGAATATCAATCTCTATCGTATCACCCTCTTCTACTAAGCCAATCGCACCTCCCTCGGCTGCCTCTGGCGATGCATGACCAATACTTAACCCTGAAGTGCCCCCAGAAAACCTTCCGTCCGTAAATAAAGCACATACCTTGCCAAGGTCTTTAGACTTCAAATACGATGTTGGATAGAGCATTTCTTGCATGCCTGG
>CAYXHH010000224.1:0-1883 GCA_964464725.1 uncultured Methylotenera sp.
GTCATTAGCCCATTCGGGTACAGATTCGCCACAAGCCAATACTGTATTGACTTCTATGGGGTTTGACCCGATTGATTTTGATACTTTACAGTCACTTACCAGATTGACTACAGAGGTACTTTCGTCCATCCTAATGCTATTAGAGTTAGAGAATAAAGTGACTGTATTAGCGGGCGGAAAATACCATCGCCTAGTCTGAGTTGGTGAGTAAAAATTTTAGTTTTAATTTTTATTTTGGGGATAAATTTAAGATGTTTGAAGTATTAATATTCATGTTTGAAAACTATTTTTCTAAGCACGCTTTGCCTGAAAATGATGTGATGACACAAGAACTGCACGCAGCAGGATTTGATAAGTCAGATGTATCAGGTGCAGTGAACTGGTTTCATGAAATGAAATTAATGCTTGCTCAGCCCCCTGCTATTTATTCTCACAAAGACACTGGCATGCGCGTTTTTGCCGACCATGAACTCAAAAAAATCAGTACTGAAAGTTTTGGATTTGTAATGTTTCTTCAACAAGCTAACGTCATTAATGACGTTGAGCGCGACCTAATTATCGACCGTGCAATGGCCTTGAAACAAAAGCAAATAGGCATTGAGGAAATGCGCTGGATTGCTATGATTGCCTTATGGAATGAAGGTCGCGAGAAAGACTACTTGTTTGTGGAAGACGCTCTATTTAACCCGCGTGGGATGATACTTCATTAACAGACTTAGTCAGCTAGCTTAAGGCCTGTGTTCTTAATGATGCTAGAAATAATACCTGATTGATTCAGCGTATAAAAATGTATACTTGGCACTCCCCAAGATAACAAACGCTCACAAAGCTCGCTCACGACATCTATTCCTAACGCGCGTAGCGATGGTAAATCATCTGCATATGCCTCTAAACGTAAACGTAACCAGCGTGGGATTTCTGCACCACAAACGCCCGAAAAACGCGCTAATTGTGTGTAGTTATAAATAGGCATGACACCAGGCACAATAGGCACGGTGATGCCATCTTTACGACAGCTATCCACAAACCTAAAATAGGCATCTGCATTATAAAAATATTGGGTAATTGCTGAATTAGCACCCGATTCAATTTTACGCTTAAAATTAGCTAAGTCTTTGGCGGCAGATAGTGCTTCAGGGTGAAACTCAGGATAGGCTGCGACCTCCAAATGAAACCAATCTCCTGTTTCTTGGCGAATAAATTGCACCAACTCATTCGCGTATTTAAAGTCTCCTACACTCACTTCACCAGAAGGCACATCACCACGCAAAGTCACTAACCGTTTGATTCCATGTGATTGATAAGCGCTCAATAAAGCACGAATTTCATCTTTACTAGAAGAAATACACGAGATATGAGGTGCTGCAGAAAATCCTTCAGACTGTATTTCGAAAACAGTTTCTTTAGTACGGTCTGTGGTCGAGCCTCCCGCACCAAAAGTCACAGAAAAAAATTCTGGATTGAACTGCGCCAACTGTTGCCGCGTTTCACGCAAATTCGCAATGCCATCTGCTGTTTTAGGTGGAAAAAACTCAAAACTAATCGGTATATTTTTATTCACTTTTTTAGTCTTTATCTTTATCAATCACAATTGCACTTAAGACCCAAGAAATCACACTGTAAGCAAGCGCACCAATAATGCCTGCCATTAGGGTCTTAACTTCAAACCCTTGCAAAAAATGGCCAACAGCCCAAAATAACGCACCATTAATCACAAACAGAAACAAACCTAAGGTGATTATCGTGACAGGTAAGGTTAATATCACCAAAATTGGTTTTATCAACATATTCACTAGACCAATCACCAGTGCCGCAAGCAACGCAACCATCAGGTTAGACACATGAATACCTGGCACTAAATGTGCCACAGCCAATAGCGCTAA
>CAYXHH010000225.1:0-1867 GCA_964464725.1 uncultured Methylotenera sp.
ACATAACCACGAATATTGACATGGCTAGTCCATGCTTTTTTCTCTTTTTTCTTTTGGCCTTCAATTTCGCCTTCATGGCCTTTCACCAGCAATGCACCTTCTTCTTCAGTCAAAATCCCTTTAGAAATTAACGCATTTACAATATCGACTGTAGAATCCGCTTGTGCTGTGCTATAACCAAAAATAAATGAACCTGCTAGCGCAAGTGCCACCAGATTTCGTAATTTTATGTTCATTTTGTCCCCTATTTAAAAATTCAAAGCTGTGTTTTTTCAACAGATGAATTTTGTGTGACAAATATGACACTTTGATGACAAAAGCTTATTTATAGTCATCAAATCACAAATTTACAACAAAAAAACCGCCACGAATTTGTGACGGTTTTAAATTTAATCTTTAATTTAATTTTGTATTGAAAATGATAGTTAACTTAACGATAAAAACAGTCCAATTTTTCAGTCAAATTTATCGTTAAGTATTAAGCTTCAGGACGCATATGCGGGAACAAAATCACGTCCCGAATGCTTGGGCTATCGGTAATCAGCATCACTAAACGGTCGATACCAATACCGCAACCACCTGTTGGTGGCATGCCATATTCAAGCGCACGGATAAAATCTGCGTCGTAATACATCGCCTCTTGGTCGCCCGCTTCTTTGGCTTTCATCTGCGCGTGGAAACGCGCGGCTTGGTCTTCGGCGTCGTTCAACTCACTAAAGCCGTTGGCCATTTCACGGCCGGTGATAAACAACTCAAAACGTTCGGTGATTTCTGGGTTTTTGTCACTGGCGCGCGCAAGTGGCGAGACTTCTACTGGGTAATCAATAATATAAGTTGGTTGCCACAATTGGCTTTCAGCGGTTTCTTCAAATAGCGCCAACTGCAAAGCACCTAAGCCCGCATGGTCAAATGGTTTAACACCATGTTTCATGATTTCTGAACGCAAAAATGCCACATCGTTTAACTGTTCGTGCGTATATTGCGGTGCATATTTTTGAATCGCGCCAACGATGGTTAAGCGCTCAAACGGCTTACTTAAATCCACCTCTTTGCCGTCATAACTCAACACTGCAGTACCACGTGCCGCAATGGCAGCAGCACGTATACATTGCTCGGTAAAGTCCATCAACCATTGGTAGTCAGTATAGGCGGCATAAAACTCCATCATGGTAAATTCTGGGTTATGGCGCACACTTAAACCTTCATTACGGAAGTTACGGTTGATTTCAAACACGCGCTCAAAGCCACCGACCACCAAACGTTTTAAATAGAGCTCAGGCGCAATACGCATAAACATTTGCATATCTAGTGCGTTATGATGCGTGATAAACGGTTTGGCCGATGCGCCACCTGGGATGGGGTGCAACATCGGTGTTTCGACTTCTAAAAACTCATTTTGAGTCATAAAGTTGCGAATCGCTGACACCACTTTACTGCGCGCTTTAAACGTTTCGCGCGTTTCTTCGCTGGTAATTAAATCCACATAACGTTGACGATATTTAATCTCTTGATCTTGTAAACCGTGAAATTTTTCCGGCAACGGGCGTAGCGATTTAGTCAACAACTTGATTTCGCTCACATGAATCGACAATTCACCTGTTTTGGTTTTAAATAAACGACCTGTCGCGCCCATGATGTCGCCTAAATCCCAATGTTTAAAGCTTTCATAGAGCTCTTCACCAATTTCATCACGCGCCACATATAGCTGAATACGACCTGTGGCATCTTGAATCGTGGCAAAACTGGCTTTACCCATGACGCGCTTGAGCATCATGCGGCCAGCTACCGTCGCAGGAATCGCTTGCGGGTCTAGCGTCTCTTTATCTTGTGCGGCATATTGCGCTTGCAAGTCAGCCGCTTTGTGCTG
>CAYXHH010000226.1:0-1853 GCA_964464725.1 uncultured Methylotenera sp.
CAACCATTCTTCTTAAGTAAATTCAGTTGTTCCTCAGTTTCTACCCCCTCCGCAATTACATTTAGACCAAAATTATGTGCCATATCAATAATATTTTTGACCATCATTGCGTCACTTGCATCTGTAGTCATGTCACGTACAAAACTTTGGTCAATTTTAACTTGATCAAGTGGTAATTGTTTTAGGTATGAAAGCGATGAATAGCCAGTTCCAAAATCATCTAGGGACAATGTAATGCCAAGCGTATCCCTTAGCGTATTCATTTTTGTGACAACTGATTTAATGTCTTCGATTAAAACGCTTTCTGTAAGCTCAAGTTTAAGTCTAGATGGTTCAATATTATGTCTTTTAAGCAGCTTATCAATTGTATTTACGAAGTCAGGCTGAACAAACTGTTGTGCACTAATATTAACAGCCAATACCAGTTTGCTCGTCTTTTTGTCCTTGCTCCACAAAGCAATCTGTGCGCAGGCATTTTCTAGTACCCAATTACCAATCTCTACAATTAAAGAGCTATCTTCGGCAACTGGAATAAACTCATTTGGGGGAACCATGCCTCTAGTTGGATGAATCCAGCGGACTAATGCTTCTGCGCCGATAGGCTGCCTAAATTGATTAAGCTGTATTTGATAGTACAATTTTAGTTGCCCATTAGTAATTGCTGAACGCAAATCAGCTTCAAGAGAAGCCCGCACCTCCATTGTTTTTTGCATGTCTGGATCAAAGAAACGAACTCTGTTTCGACCAGAGCTCTTAGCCTCATACATAGCTATATCGGCGCGTTTTAATAAATCCTCTACAGAACTAATTTGATCATAGAACAAACATACACCTATACTTGGAGAACTATGTCGAGTATGCTCATTTAGGCGATATGGAACGGATAATATATTGCGAATCTTTTCAGCAATATGAGCAACTTTTTGTGTTGCATCTTCAGCATCCTTACTAATGTTTTCTAAAAGAACTACAAACTCATCACCTCCTAGGCGTGCTACAGTATCATCCTCTCTTACGCTAAATTTGAGGCGATTAGCGACCTCAACCAACATTAAATCGCCATATTCGTGCCCAAGTGTATCGTTTAAAATTTTAAAATTATCTAAGTCAAGGTAAAGCAAAGCACCATATTGATGGGTCCGCGCTGAGCTAGCCAGAGCTACATTTAAGCGATCGCAAAGCAGTCTGCGATTAGGTAGTTGGGTAAGTGAATCGTTGAATGCTAGGCTGTAGATTTCATCTTCAGCTTTTTTTCGATCAGTGATGTTAGTAAATACAGACACATATTGGATAGTTTCACCCTGTTCATTTTTAACTGCTGTAATCGTTGTTTCTTTTGGATAGATATTGCCATATTTATCTTTATCCCATACTTCTCCATTCCAAGTGCCTTTAATTTCTAAATCTACTTGCATTTGATTATAGAAAATCGGGTCATGACGTCCAGAATTAAATATGCTTGGATTTTCACCAATTACTTCAGCCTCTGTATAACCTGTCATTTGTTCAAAAGCGCGGTTAACGCGAATAATTTTGGATTTAGTATCCGTTATCATAATTGCATCATGCGTTTCAAAAGCGGCAGCAGAAATGCGAAGTTGATCCTCAATTTCTTTTTGTTTGGCGATATGTTTGGTCATTGGACGAAACACAAAAAAATATAGAAATGGTGCGCTTAGAATAGAAATTAACGTTGCATCAAGTAATGCTTCTAATTTGGGTGAAATTTCGGGCAGTAAAGAAAATGTCACCATAATCAGCAGTTCACTGATAAAAATTGAGCCAATTAAAACTGAAATGAGTCTTTTGGGAGATGTATAAGCATTTTTGTTCATTATTCAATTTACGGCATC
>CAYXHH010000227.1:0-1848 GCA_964464725.1 uncultured Methylotenera sp.
GGCATTATTACAGAAAATGGGTTGCTTAATAGCTTTAACCAATCACTTTGGAGTAAATTATGAATAAATTACGACGCTATATTTTGCTTGCAACTGCAACGGCTGGGGTAGGCAACTTAGCAAAATTATTACTCCCAAATTCTTATGCAACTGACTCTTCAAACTTAGCTATAACTGATGGCGTTAACCTTGATCAGCTTTCTGCAAATCGTCATTCTAAAGATCGCAAGTTACCTATTGAACCTAGAATTGGTGTTAATTTAAATGAAGTAAACTATTATGCGACTGAATAC
This sequence comes from uncultured Methylotenera sp., assembly GCA_964464725.1. Lineage (GTDB taxonomy): Bacteria > Pseudomonadota > Gammaproteobacteria > Burkholderiales > Methylophilaceae > Methylotenera_A. Next base: position 294 of record CAYXHH010000227.1, read on the forward strand.
CCGTTTGTTGATTTAATGAAAAGCTCTTCAGGGTTTAACCTAGATAACTCTCAAGATGCAAGTTTGCAAGATGAGCAAGGTTACTTTACTGAAATTCCTCCTGGGGCTAATTTTGCTACTTGTTTGGTTGCTGAGGGGCCAGAAAACTCTAAACGTGATGAATATATTAAAAGTGGGCAATATGTTTTTTTATATGATGGTGATCCTGCATCGATGTATAACTACGATCGCGTCAATCGTAAAAAAAATACACTTGAATTTAAAGAATGCCGAGTTGTATCCCACAAACCGAACCGAATTGTTCTAAATTGTGACTTTGCGCATGGATTACGATTTAATATTCATGGCTTAACTCCGAGTAACCCAATTAAAAACGTTAGGATTGTGCCTATTGCACTAGAAAAAACCTATTTAGAAAATCCATGGAAACAAGAGTTTTTAGACTTATGGAAGAGAATGGCATGTGTGCGATTTATGGATACCATGAAAATTAACGGCTCAACACAAAGCTCATGGTCAGGTAGGCCCAAGCCAGATTATGTGACTTACGGTATGAACGATTTTTTACCGAATGGTAAAGGTATGCCATTAGAAGTATTGGTGGATATGGCCAATCGTTTAAATACCAATCCATGGTTTTGTATTCCACACTTAGCCGATGATGACTATGTTAAACAGTTTGCTATTTATGTGAAGGATAATTTAAACCCCAAGCTCAAAGCATATATTGAATATTCAAATGAGATTTGGAATTTTGGTTTTGTTCAAACTGAATATGCAGACCAACAAGCAAAAAAAATGCGTCTACCACGTGCTGATGGAGAAAAGGGCGAGGGAGGTGCTAGTGAGTATAAAGCATATCGGTCAAAGCAAATATTTGCAATTTTTGACAGTGTATATGGTGCTAGTAGAAAAGATAGAATAGTCAGAGTCTTAGCGAGCCAAGCCGCTTGGACTGCCATGAGCGAGGCTGTATGTATGAGTGGTGATGCTTATAAGCATGCTGATGCATTGGCTATCGCACCATATCCACAATTTAATGTCTCTCCTGATGGAGAACTTAACGAAAAAATTGTCCAAAATTGGACCCTAGAAAAATTATTTGATTATTTGAATAAAAAATCACTACCAGAAACCATAGGCTGGATTGAAGAAAGCAAAAAAGTAGCTGACAGATTCGGGCTTAAACTTATTGCTTACGAAGGTGGTCAGCATTGCGTTGGCACTGGTGGTAGTGAAAATAATGACAAGGTGACCAAATTGCTTCTAGAGGCGAATGCAGATCCTCGCATGGGAGAAATGTACGAAAAACTATTTAATGCATGGACAAAAGCAGGTGGTGATTTATTCTGTCATTACAGTAGTGTCGGTACTTGGAGTAAATGGGGCTGTTGGTCAGTTTTACAATCACTTTACCAGCCAGTGAACAGCTCACCTAAATACATGGCGATGCTCAAATGGGCAAATAGTCTAGAGCAAAAACTACAAGCTTAGGTGTTTTTCTGAAATTTTTTTGGCATTAAAAGCCGTTAAGTATACTCACTAAAAAGTTAGT
>CAYXHH010000228.1:0-1840 GCA_964464725.1 uncultured Methylotenera sp.
ATGATTGCACGCCTAAACGGACTATTGATAGAAAAGACGCCACCACTTATTGTTGTAGATTGTGCGGGAGTGGGTTATGAGCTTGAAGTGCCGATGAGCACTTTTTATAACCTACCTGAAGTGGGAACGAAAGTGACCTTGCTTACACACATGGTGGTACGCGAAGATGCGCAATTGCTATATGGGTTTGGCTCTGAGCAAGAAAAAAGTACGTTTCGACAGTTGTTAAAGGTCAATGGAATTGGCGCAAAATCAGCGCTTTCCATTCTCAGTGGTGTGTCGATTGAAGAGCTTGTGCAAGCGGTCAGCATGCAAGAAGTAGCCATGTTGACAAGGATTCCTGGCATCGGTAAGAAAACCGCTGAACGATTATTATTGGAGCTTAAAGATAAATTTAGTGCCGCAGGCTTAAGTACCGCAAGCAATCAAACCAAATCTGCTAGCCATGATATTTTGAATGCTTTGCTGGCCTTAGGTTATAACGATAGAGAAGCGTTAGCAGCCGTTAAGTTATTAGAAAAAGACATCACAGTCGCAGACGGCATTAAGCAGGCGCTGAAATTACTCTCAAAATAGCAGTTAAGTAAGGCGCAAGCAATTATTGGGGGATAGTATGAAAAAAATACTGCTACTTTTGTGGTTATCATTTTTATTGCTCAGTTGTGGAGAGCATGCGGTAACTAGTCCGCCTGAAGCGGCTTCTGCGCCTGCAGAGATGTCTCGAACGATGGGAAAAATGGCTGCAGATGCTCAAATGGGCATGCAAGGTGGTGCAGAGCAAAGTTTGACGGAAATTTCTGAGCCAGCTAAACCCGCAAATGACGAAAGAAAATATATTGCTCTTCGACATCATTTGCAGATTGAAACACCAGCAGAACAAATGCAAGCCTCATTTGATGCGGCAGTAAAGCATTGCGAGGCGCTCAATTGCCAAATGCTGAGCGCAAACTTCAATAAAGAAACGCCCTACAGTCCACCATCGGCAAGCTTGAGTGTGCGAGTTCCACCAAGAAGCGTGGAAATCTTCTTAACTGGGCTCTCTAAAAATGGAGAAGTGTTGCAACATGGCCGCGATAGTGAAGATAAAACTAATCAAGTGGTCGATGCTGATGCCCGCATTAAAAATCTAACCAGTTTGAGGGATAGACTACGTAGCATGTTAGATGATAAAACGGCTAAGTTTAAAGACCTAATAGAAGTTGAACGCGAACTCGCCAATACACAAATTGAGCTTGATAGTGCGTTAAGTATGCGAAAAATTTTATCGCTTGAGACAGATTTTGTGGCGGTGAATATTAATTTCACAGCAAAGCAGGGCATCACTGAGCAAGGGTTCTTTGCGCCTGTAGCAGTTGCACTTAAAGATGCTGGCCGCGTGCTGATGGAAAGTTTTGCAGCAGTCATTACATTTGTCGTAAGTGCAATTCCTTGGTTGTTAATTGGTATTCCTATGATATGGCTGGTTCGCAAATTTTGGGTTAAGGCGAAATCTAAATTCATGTAAGTTTATTGAAGGCGCGATAAACAACAGACGATTTAAATCAACGAAAATGAATTATTGTAGATATATTTTTTTAATCTTTTGTGTACTCCTTAGTAGCGTAGACGTGTTCGCTACTGAAGATGCTACGTCAAATCAAGATGACACAAAAGAAACCAGTTTCAGTGATTCTTGGCCAATTGATATCGCTGGTCGTGAAATAACAGAAGAGGATTATTTTGCTGATATTCCGCGCGTGCTTACCGTATCGCGCTTATCCCAACCGCTATCTGATGCGCCTTCTGCCGTTACAGTCATTGATCGTGAAACCATACGCGCTTCAGGCATTGTCGATTTGCC
>CAYXHH010000229.1:0-1834 GCA_964464725.1 uncultured Methylotenera sp.
AATCGAAAGATTAATTTGTAGCGAATACAAGTTAGTAGCTAATTAAACACCCTGCCTAGGCAGGGTGTTTTTATTTGTATAGGTTGCTTATTAAAAAAAAACTAATTAGACTCAAAGTATAATATCGCTATGCAAACACTTTCACTTATTGTCGCCTTTGCCAAAAACAACGTGATTGGCCATCAGAATACGTTGCCGTGGCATCTACCAGAGGATTTAAAACGTTTTCGTGCGCTTACAATGGGGCATCACATTATCATGGGTCGCAAGACTTATGAGTCGCTAGGACGCCTACTACCAGGTCGTACTACTGTAATTGTCACCAGAAATAAGAACTACCAAGTTGAAGGTGCTTTAATTGCGAGTTCGTTAGAGTCGGCAATCGCGCTGTGTAAAGATGATCCAGAACCATTTTTAATTGGTGGTGCTGAGCTATACAAAACAGGCTTAAAGTTCGCGAATACACTTTATATTACTGAAGTAGATGCTGAGTATATAGGTGATGCCTATTTTGAAGCTTTGGATTTATCTTGTTGGCAAGAAATAGAGCGCACATCTCATGTCAGTGAGAATGGCTTATCATTTAGTTATGTAGTTTATAAGCGGCTAGCCTGAATATTGAACAAGACTAAATCTTTTTTGAAATGCCTGCTTTATCTTGATACGGATGATGCGTTTTCTTATATAGCGTTGATATCTTTTTGACATACTTTTTTGTTTCTGGATAAGGTGGAATGCCTTTGAATTTTTCAACGGTATTTTCTCCAGCATTATAAGCCGCGGCAACAAGTGCTACGTCACCCTTAAAATAGCTCAGTAACCATTGTAAGTAGGCTAATCCGCCATGGATGTTTTGCTCAGGGTCATACGCGTTTTTCACTTTAAAGCGTGCAGCAGTCTCTGGAATCAGTTGCATCAGTCCTTGCGCATTCTTGGTCGATGTCGCGTTCGGATTAAATCCTGATTCAACTGCAATAAACGCCATCGCTAAATCTGTATCGATCTGATAGCGCGGAGCAATCTTTGAAACAAGTTTATAAATAGGACCTTTGACATAAAATGGCGCAGACTTAACGTCTTTTTCGGCCAAATTTTCTGTTAAGTCTGTTTCTTTGGGGATGAAGTTTTTAGACATACACGCTGGAAACTTAGCGATGTTCGGATTTCCTCGACTTGCACTCAAAGATTCGCGAGCGCTTTGATGAAATTGCTTAGCGGCTAAACTATAAAATTTGACAGCAATATTGTCATCCTTCGTCACACCTTTACCATTTTCATACATCCAGCCCAGCGCGTACTGAGCATCGGCATCATTTTTATCACGTGCCGCTAAACAAAATTGCTCGGCTGCTCTAGCATAATTGACAGGACGAGATTGACGGCCTTGGTTTATTTCTTCAAAAGGATTTTTGTTAGCTTTAGTAGAAGGGGTGATATTCGTTTGCGAACTATCTTTTGATGTGAATGAGGCGTTGTTAGAACGTTGGAGCGTTGGATAGTCGATAGACTCTAGCTTTACAGAAGCTATATCAGAAAGCGTGTCTGAGCTGATTTCAGTTGCTGAATCACTATTAGAATTATTGGACTCAATTGCAGAAGAAACTGGTGCTGTATCAACACTTGGTTTAAAAGATTCTTCCGCATAGCAAGTGGTATATATGCTAGCAGTGATAGCAATTAATGCGCTATAAATAAAATTCACTTTTAAAGCTCGTTTGATTCGCATATGACAGCTCCCAAACTGATGCAGTGCAATGTGATAAAAGTTGCCTAGTTACGTACGCAATCTACATAATAGATAGCTTTGCCATCAACAACTTGTTTCACCAAACCA
>CAYXHH010000230.1:0-1832 GCA_964464725.1 uncultured Methylotenera sp.
CTAATCACTCTTGGTGTAATCGCTAACACAATTTCCGTTTTATTTCTTCTATCTTCTTGATTTGCGAATAAACTTCCAAGTAACGGAATATCGCCAATTCCAGGTAATCTGCTGGAGTTTTTTCGTTCTTCATCGGATATTAAACCTGCCAGTACTTGTGTTTCACCATCTTTTAGTCGCAATACTGTATTTGCACTCCGAGTGCCGATTGTAAAAACGCTAGTTCCAGTCCCAGTCGTTGTCCTTTCACCTAAAGTACCCACTTCTAGGCCAATTTTAATGTTCACAAAATTATCCAAAGTAATACGAGGTTCAATATCTAACTTTAATCCAACATCAATATATGTAACGTTCTCTGCAACCCCAGCATTTGCAGCAACAGTTGTTGTGACTATAGGGACTTTATCCCCTACTAAAATCTTGGCTTTTTCGTTATTTTTTACCCGAATTCTTGGGTTAGACAGCAAATTAACATCGCCTATGGTTTTTTTAAAATTCAATTCTGGATTTGGTGATACGCCAACATTACTTGAAGAAATACTATTAAGTTCTCTCAATCGCAATAAATCATTGGCACCCAATACCCTAAGCTGATCTGGATACCTAATTCCCAACTCTTGTAGTCGACTGCGACTGACCTCTAGCACCTCGATTTCCAACATGACTTCTGGATCTGCTAGATCATTGGCAACCACTAACTTTTCAGCAATACGAATTACTTCAGGGGTATCGCGCATCACAAGCATATTTAATCGATCGTCAACGAAAATATCTTTAGTTTTTAACATCGACTTAAGTAATGCTGAAACTTGCTTAGCTGTAGTATTGGTGAAATAAAAGCTCCTGACAGTTAATTCTTGATACTCTTTCAATTTTTGTTGTGTATTGGGGTATACAAAAATAGTGTTTTCAGATAACAACTTCTTTTGCAAGGAACTACTTGAAATAAGGGCTTCAATGGCATCTTCAATAGTTGCTTGCCTGATAAAAATACTCGTTTTAGCATCAGACTTAATGTCTTTATCTAAAATAAAATTAACACCAGTTGCAGCTGATAATGCATCAAATGCCACTTTGATATTGACATCGCGCAATTCCAAATTGACTAGTTTGTCATGTTTTACTTTAAGTGTTGGAACAACGAATTTTGCGGGAGGATGCTTTTCATCTAATATTTTTTGAATACGTTTTGCTTCTGCATTTTCAGGGTTTTCCAACTGTACTTGACGCAACATTTCTTTTGCTTCATCAATGGCATTATATTCAATGAGCTCTTGAACAATTGCCAATTTTTTTGATTGCTCAGCTTCGCGATCAATTTTTTGTTTACCTTCCAATGCTTTGGTATCTTCTGGTAAAAAGTTCAAGACTTTATCTAAAATTAATTTAGCATCATCGTAGCGTTGGTTAGTTTGGACTTGTTGAGCTTCTTTATATAAATTATTTGAGAGCAGTTCTTTTGATAAAATATAATTTTTACGTGCAACAATATCTTCTGGTTGTTTTGTAACTTTTGCTTTCGCCTCTTCCAGTGAATTATCATTTACCATATTTTTATCAATCTGTTTTTCCCAAGGCGAAAATGCACAGCTAGTGAGCAATGGCATCACAATTAAGAGCCAGCCAAAATTGGGAGCGCAATACAGATTTTTATTCGTAGATAGGGTCATCAGACTCAATTAAGCAAATGACATTTATAAAAAGCAAAGCTTAAATGTAGAAGTTGAGATTTTTAAAAATGACATGTAAATATGTAAATTAAGTTACATATTTTAGTTATTTTGTATTTCAGAAATACTTATAATTTGTGACTTTTTTGTGACACAAATATT
>CAYXHH010000231.1:0-1816 GCA_964464725.1 uncultured Methylotenera sp.
GGCGCTGCTTGGCTTAATGGTAGATCAAGACCAAGCATTAATAATGGAACAGCCAATATTGAGCCACCTGTTCCAGTAAGAGCAGAGCTGGCACCTATGGCTAAACCAAATAAGACGAGTGCAAGTGAATGCTCGAGCATGGGATGTTATTTACAACAGGCTTTAGTATTGTTGGTTAATGGGCATTTCGCTTTATACCAACGCCAAACGCGGGTGATTAAACATTTGCTTTTTAGCCAAGCAACCAATCCTTTTGGTGCGGTGTTCTGCTGTGTGCCACTAGATTGTGATAACTTGAACATATTGCCTGCTCGATTACCCGTTCTGCAAAAACCTAATACTGGTTTTTCGGCTGAATTGTAAGCTACCGTAAACGCATCAATTTGGCTTGGCTGAATATTATTCGGGATGACTGGAATATGCACATACGTTAAGCCAAGTTGCTCAGCCTTTGCTTTAAGTTGCGCACTTTTTGGTTGCTCATCGCCACCTTCTGCATCAGGGCGATTATTAATAATGGTTTTAAAGCCAAGTTGTGCAATATCTGAGATATCCTCAACGCTGATTTGCGGTGCGGTACTAAAGTCATCCGTAATTTTGGTAATTTGTATGGTCATTTTATTGCTCCTTATAAGCGTGACAGATTTCTTGATTAAGCACTTGCATTAAAGCAAGAGCGGATTTGCTTGATACCCGATAGTAAATATTTTTTCCTTCGCGACGTGTCGCCACTAATTCTGCCTCACGTAAAACAGTGAGTTGCTGTGAGAGTGTCGGTTGCCGAATGTCGCAAGCTTGCTCGAGTTCGCTGACTGATTTTTCACCTTGCGAGAGTTGGCACAGCAACATTAAACGATCTGCATTTGCCATTACTTTTAGTAAGCGCGTTGCGATATCGGCTTTGGCACGTAATTCATCAAAGTTAATTTCATTGATTTCTAGCATATTTTTCAAATGGTAAATAATTTATATATTTATATTATATTTTATTATATAATGTATTTCAACATAAATTTAAAAGTATTTTAAAAGTGTTAAGGAGTATCAAGATGTTTAAGCAAATGTTTGATGAAGAATCGTTTACCTACACCTATATATTGTCTGATGAAAACACAAGTGAGGCTGTCATCATAGACCCAGTTGCAAGCCATATTGAGGATTACATCGTTTTCATTCAAGAAAATCATTTACATCTAAAATATGCCTTAGAAACGCATGTACATGCCGACCATATTACTGCCAGTGGCATGTTAAGAGCGCGTTTAAATATCAAAACAGGTGTGGGTGAATTCTGTGGTGCAAGCGCTGCAGATTTGCAGTTGAATGATGGCGATGTGATTATGTTTGGTAACCAAAAAATCAAAGTGATTGCCACGCCAGGGCATACGCCTGGTAGTTTGTCATATGTGTGGCGCGATAGAGTTTTTACAGGTGATGCCTTATTGATTAACGGCTGTGGTCGTACCGATTTTCAAGGCGGTGACGCGGGGACGCTCTTTGATAGTATTACACAAAAAATATTCTGCCTAGACAATGATACGTTAATTTATCCAGGGCATGACTATCAAGGTCGCCGCGTGAGTTGTGTCGTGCAAGAAAAAACCATCAATGCACGTTTGGCTGGCAAAACAAGAGATGAGTTTATTGAGATTATGCAAAACTTAAACTTACCTAAACCCAAGTTAATTGACATTGCCGTGCCAGCGAATCGCAGATGTGGTTTGCCAGAGCCTGTGCAAGGGTAAATAAAAAAACGCGGATAAATTGCTCACTTATCCGCGTTAAGTATTTTCTATATGAATGACTAAAAACGCGC
>CAYXHH010000232.1:0-1814 GCA_964464725.1 uncultured Methylotenera sp.
CGCTCAGGAATATCACCATGTGAAATGCGCTCAACGTAATTAGCAGCCACATTGAACGGGCCAATCACTGAATCTAAGGTATTGTTAACACCTTCTACAATCTTGCGGAAGTCACCTTGATGTTTGCTAGCATCAGCTCGAGTTGATAAGCGGCCTTCAACCGCTGCTTGAGCAAGTAAGTTAGCATCCACAACCAAAGCGTTCACCGCATCAATACATTGGTTCAGGTTGTTTTTAACCGTATTAAAATCACCGTTATAAGTATCTGTAATCTTAGCTGGAATGTTTCCATTAGAAATTTCTTCTACATATTTAGCTGCTACATTAAGCGGGCCAATCACTGCATCCAAAATTTTATTAATCCCAACACCCGTGTCTTTTACAAAGCCTTCTGGTAGTTTCAGGGTATCTACGCGCTCAGATAAATTACCTGCAACTGCTTCATCAACCAGCCTAGAAACTTCTTTCTCTGCAAGCACCTCAGCTGTACGATCATTCCATTGTGTCATACGTCCCAAATACTCACCTTGTGGGTTGTAAACAGGCACAACATTTAATTTAAAATGGCGCCCATACATCGACAATTCTATCGTTCTAGGTGCATTGAGTTTTTCAGCAAAAATTGCTCGCTCACTGGCATTTTCAAAATATTGCCCAATATTGTTACCTATCATTGAGTCAATATTAAATTGGGGATGTACTTTACTAATTTCTGCTGACATTTCCTGCCAAATCGCTTTTGCAGTAGCATTGATATATTGCAATTTATTATCACTATCACCAAAAGTAAACGCAGAAGTACTGTTATCTAACGCGGTTTGTAAGCGGATACCTTCGTCTGCAATTTTCTTATTGTTGCTTACTTCAAAACCAATTCTAATTTGCATCGCTTTAATGGCTTGCATCATACGGCCAGCTTCGTCATTGGCCTTTGTACAAATCCTAAAACCAAAATCACCATCAGCAATGGCATTAGCGGCATCCGTTGCACGTTTGATTGGTAAAACCACATACTTGCGTAGCGCAAACAGTGAAGCTGTGGCTGCGATAGTGCCAACTGTTACAATTTCTAAAAGCCTTGATAAAGGTTCATTATTGAACCACACCAAAAGTGAGAATATTGGTAACGCAATCAACGCGCCCACTTTTAGCATGATTGGTGCATCATTAATATAACGAGATAGTTTGGCAAATATGCCTTCTTTAATTACCTTTCCTGCGCGCAAATCTTTGTAAAGGGCATCAGCCTCATCTATTTGTTGGCGGGTCGCTTTAGAGCGCACTGACATATACCCTGTCACTTCGCCGTTTTCACGCAATGGGGCAACATTCGCCTCTACCCAATAGTGATCTCCGTTTTTACAGCGATTTTTCACCATGCCGTTCCATGGCTTGCCACTTTTTACTGTTCGCCATAAATCTGCAAACGCCTCAGGCGGCATATCTGGATGGCGGATAATATTATGATTTTTTCCTATTAACTCAGACTCTACAAAACCACTAATTTCGATGAAATCTCGATTAATGTAAGTGATATGCCCTTTTAAGTCGGTTTTCGAGACAATAGAGCTGGTATCACTCAACTCTATTTCTTTTTGTGTCACTGGCATATTAATCTTCATAATCTTACCCAATACCCTTCTTTACGAAATTTACTAATAATTAAAACTCTTCCCACTCATTATCATCCGTTCCTGTTTTTTCTAAAGCACGAGTAACATTGGTTTTAGTAGTTTTAATTGTTGGTTTGAGCGCATTAGCACGCATCGGACTATTACTTGCACGACGCTCTGTAGTGATAGAAGATTTATTAA
>CAYXHH010000233.1:0-1782 GCA_964464725.1 uncultured Methylotenera sp.
ACAGCCACAAAATCTCTTTCCAACTCGCCACGATCAAACGCTTCAAGCAACTCTTCTTGCGCATCAAACACGATTGCTGGTGCTTCGATGATATGTCTATCTTCTGGCACAGCAGAAATCTTAATCACGCTACGACCCAAATTACCTTTAAGTAAGCGCAATCCGCCTGATTCATCAAATGGATGTTCTGCTGGACGAACAATAGTTTCGTCACCACTTTCTTTGGGCAGGTCTTTCCATACCAGCTTATTGTCTTCTTTAGCAGGAATTTTGCCATATTCACGCAAGCCACCGTAAGCCACTGTGAACACATCTGGGTACATATAGCCGCCATCAATTAATTCGCGGATGACATACGCAGGACCGCCCGCATTTTGGAATTCGTTCACATCTGCTTTACCATTTGGATACACGCTCGCCAACAACGGCGTGGTTTTTGCCAAGTGATAGAAATCTGTCCAGTCAATGATAATGCCTGCAGCACGCGCAATCGCCACCCAGTGAATCAAGTGGTTGGTAGAACCACCCGTGGCTAATAAGGCAACCATGGCATTCACGATCACATGCTCATCTACCAATTTTCCGATTGGTGTGTAATGTTGTCTTTGTGTATTGCTCAATACCATTTTCACCGCTTCACGCGTGAGCAGTTCGCGCATATCATCATGCGGATGAATAAAGGCTGAACCAGGCACGTGCAAGCCCATCGCTTCCATCAACATTTGGTTACTGTTGGCTGTGCCGTAGAAGGTACAGGTACCTGGACCGTGATAAGCGGCAGACTCTGACGCTAACAGCTCTTCACGCCCTACCAAGCCTTGTGCATATTTTTCACGTACTTTGGATTTTGTGGTGTTATCAATCCCCGTACTCATTGGCCCTGCAGGCACAAATACACAAGGCAAATGACCAAAATGCAAGGCGCCAATCAACAAACCTGGGACGATTTTGTCACAAACACCTAACAATAAAGCAGCATCGAACACATCATGTGAGAGCGCTACCGCAGTACTCATGGCAATGGTGTCACGGCTAAACAAAGATAATTCCATGCCCGGCTCACCTTGCGTAATGCCATCGCACATGGCTGGCACACCCCCTGCCACTTGGGCAGTTGCACCTAATTTATTGGCTTCGTCTTTAATAATATCTGGGTAGTTGGCATATGGTTGATGTGCTGAAAGCATATCGTTGTATGCGGTGACTATTCCGATATTTGGGGCCTTTTCAGCCACAATACGTAGCTTGTCATTTTTTGGCATCGCTGCAATAGCGTGGGCAAAGTTGGCACATCCCATACGGTCAGCACTATTTTTGCGATTTGCCATTTCTTCCACACGCTGGAGATAAGCAGTACGCGTTGGGCGGCTTACTTCGATAATTCGTTCAGTAACTTCTATGTGAGATTGTTTCATTCGCGGTATATTTTCTAAAAATCAATTACTTACAATTTAAGGTCTAAGCCTTGATTATCGCTAAACTAAGCAATATCGTCAAACACCAATTGGGCTAATGCGGAGTTATTTCAAAAAAGACTTCAATAACTCGAGATTATTTTTTAGTCACCAAAATGTCTTCCAACATCAAATACTCTAAATCACAGCCATAAAACATGTTTAAAGCATCGGTAGGGCTACAAATCATTGGTTCGCCACGTCGATTCAGTGAAGTATTCAGTACTACGGCGTTGCCGCGCAACTTCTCTAAATGCTCAATTAACTCGTAATAACGAGGATTTGTTTCTCTAGTCACCACCTGCGCACGCGCAGTCCCATCCTCATG
>CAYXHH010000234.1:0-1778 GCA_964464725.1 uncultured Methylotenera sp.
TTGGCTTGCAAGTCTTCAATGTTGCCACTGTATTGGCGTTATATCGCTATTTTGAGTTTGGTGAACCTGCGATTAGCCGCATCGTCTCTATGACCGGCAACGTGCAAACTCCGCAGAATTTTGAAGTGTTATTTGGAACGCCGTTGTTGCATTTGGTTGCTGCGGCAGGCGGTGCCAAACCAGACACCACGCATTACATTATGGGTGGCCCAATGATGGGCTTTGATTTACCTGACCATAACGTACCAATTACTAAAGCGGCCAACTGTATTATTGCAGCATCCCCACATTTATTTGCGCCACCGCCACCAGCTATGCCATGCATACGCTGCGCACGTTGTGCTGATGCTTGCCCAGTAAATTTACAACCGCAAGAACTGTACTGGTTTGCCAAGTCAGACAACTTTGAAAAAGCGGCAGACTACAAACTATTCGATTGTATTGAGTGTGGCGCTTGCTCATATGTGTGCCCAAGCAATATTCCGCTGGTGCAATATTACAGGTATGCAAAAAGCGAAATTATCGCTGCCGACAAAGCCAAAGAAGCAGCGAATTTGGCACGTGAGCGCAATGAGGCAAGACTCGCGCGTATAGAACGCGAGAAATTGGAGCGCGCGCAGAAACATGCGGAGCGCGCACAAGGGAACAAACAAGCACAAACCCAAGAATTACCTCGAGAGAAAAATGATGCTCTGGAAGCCAAGCAGGATAAGGCTTCTAGCGATGCTTCAATGATGTCAGATGCAAATGATGCTAAAAAAGCAGCTATTGCAGCTGCAATAGAACGTGCAAAAGCCGCCAAAGCAGCCGCGGCCGCAAGCGGTGACGCGCCTAAAAATGTCGTACCTGTGAGTGAAAACGTCAAAAAAGAAATTGAAGAAATTGATGCAAGACGACAAACAGTAGGATTAGAAAGTAAACCTGCTGTCGATGAAGACAAGCAAGCAAAAATCGCAGCCGCCATTGCAAAAGCAAAGGCCGCTAAAGCGGCTGCGGATGCTGCAAAAAAATAAATATGGAAAGACTATTTTGAACCGTTCACCTTACATATCAGACGCACCCTCCGTCGGCACCATCATGTTTAAAGTGTTGCTTGCACTCGTGCCTGGCATCGTCGCTTACGTGTGGGTGTTTGGTGGCGGTGTTTTGGTGACCATCGCATTAGCTACCGCAACCGCCTTGTTGGCAGAAGCCGCCATGCTCAAAATAAGGCGGCGTCCAGTGCAACCATTTTTACTAGACTACAGTGCAGTCGTCACTGCATGGTTACTTGCTTTAGCCATACCGCCACTCAGCCCATGGTGGATGATTGTAGTAGGCACTTTGTTTGCCATTGTGGTGGCAAAGCAACTTTATGGTGGACTCGGCTACAACCCATTTAACCCCGCTATGATTGGTTATGCAGTGCTATTGATTTCGTTTCCTGCACTCATGACGAAATGGCCAGCTGCATTAGAAATTGCGCAAACCAAACTCAGTTTCAGCGACCAATTGGATTATATTTTTAATGGGCTTTTGCCTGCGACAGTCAAGCTAGATGCGGTTACCAGCGCGACGCCACTAGATTATTTAAAAACGCAGTTGTTACTTAACCAAGACACTACGCAGATTATGCAATCGCCGATTTTTGGAGCAGTTGGTGCAAAAGGTGGCGAATATATTACGATGGCCTATTTACTTGGTGGCTTATATTTGTGGCAACAAAAAATTATCAGCTGGCATTTACCGACTGCTTTTTTAGGAGCGCTTGCTCTAATTTCTGGGGTGTTTTGGGTGTT
>CAYXHH010000235.1:0-1761 GCA_964464725.1 uncultured Methylotenera sp.
AAATATTAAGCAGCGTAATTTGCGCTGGCAAAATCCCAGTTGGCAAGACTAGCTAAAAACACCTCAACAAATTTTGCACGTGCGTTGCGGTAATCAATGTAGTAAGCGTGTTCCCAAACGTCAATCGTCAACAAAGCAGTGTCACCAGTAGTAAGTGGAGTGCCTGCAGCGCCCATGTTCACAATATCCACAGAACCATCAGCTTTTTTAACTAGCCATGTCCATCCAGAACCAAAATTACCGACGGCAGAAGCTTGAAATGCTTTTTTAAACTCATCAAAGCTGCCCCATTTTTTGTTAATTGCATCTGCTAGTGCGCCGGTAGGTGCGCCACCGCCATTGGGTTTCATGCAACTCCAAAAGAAAGTGTGATTCCAAATTTGCGCAGAGTTGTTGTAAATACCTGCTGAAGATTTTTTAACGATTTCTTCTAAACTTGCGTTTTCGAACTCAGTGCCTTTGATCAGATTGTTGAGGTTGGTCACATAAGTTTGGTGATGTTTGCCATAGTGAAACTCGAGTGTTTCAGCCGATAAATGTGGCGCGAGAGCATCTTTTGCATAAGGTAAAGCGGGTAGTGTGTGTTCCATAAGATTTCCTTTTTTGAATGGTAAAAGCGGTTAAGTATTAAGCAGTTTGCGCATTACTTAAGAATGGTTAGCAAATTCAGTAAGTCACATTTTGCCATAATTTTTATGACATAAAAACCATAGCTTAATTGTGGCAATGTCAGGATTTATTTTTTTCTAGCACGTGGGTGCGCAGTGTCATACACTTTAGTGAGGTGTTGATAATCTAAATGCGTATACACTTGCGTAGTGCTGATGTTGGCATGCCCCAGCATTTCTTGCACAGCGCGTAAATCGCCGCTGCTTTGCAACACATGAGAGGCAAAGCTGTGTCGCAACATATGCGGGTGTACAGATGAGTTAACGCCTTGTTTAATCGACCATTCTTTTAAGCGATACTGTATATTTCTTGCCGTAATTCGTCTGCCCTGTAAACCAATAAATACGGCTTTTTCAGAGACATTGTGAGTCAGAATGCTGTTGCGCGTTTCAAGCCATTTTTTGATGGCATTCATGGCGTGCTCGCCAATTGGGACAATGCGGGTTTTATTGCCTTTGCCTGTCACAACCACTGTACCTTCAGAAAAATCTAAAGCATTCATATCTAAATTGACGAGCTCGCTTAAGCGGAGTCCAGATGAATAAAATAGTTCTAAAATGGCATGATCGCGAATACTTAAAGCATCATCATCGCTAATATCTACAAGCTTCACAGCTTGTTCAATCGAAAGTGCTTGCGGGAGAGTTTTAGGTGATTTAGGGGCTTTTAATCCAATCACTGGGTTGTTGCTGAAGCTTTTACGATGGACTAAAAAATCAAAAAACCCACGCCAGCTTGATAACATGCGTGCAATACTTTTTCCACCCAAACCTTTGCTGTGTAAGCTGGCAATAAAACGACGAATATGGTTGACCTGTAAATTATTAAGTGCGGTCTTGTCGGCAAGGGTGATCAGTTGTGTGATATCGCGCGCATAATTTTCGCGGGTGAGTGGGCTTAAGCCACGCTCAAAATTAAGAAACTCTAAATATTCTTTGAGTAAAGGTTCAGACAATCATTGTGCCTAATAATTTGGGTTGTAACTTATGTTAAGTCTAAACTGCGAGATAAAGACGCACTCACTATTTCGCCAATTTTACTTAAAAAATCTGTGCCCATTTCAGCAAAGAAGCGTTTTTCGTCATCACTCGC
>CAYXHH010000236.1:0-1721 GCA_964464725.1 uncultured Methylotenera sp.
TCACCTTGTAGAGAGTGGAAAATCTCAAAGATTTTTAATGCCATAAATTTAAAGAGTGTCTTTTAAAAGAAAAGCCAACTATATTCAGTTGGCGCCATTTTACCGCAAATACGATTATTGAATTGAACGTTTAATTTCTGTTACTTGGGGTTCTCGATGCTTTAAACAACTTTTTTCTTTTTAGTCTTTGAGCACCTTCAATCGCTTTCACAACCTCTAATGCGCTTAAGCGTTTTTTTGCACTCATGGCCACATCCGAATTTGGGTACTGCCTAATTAATGCCCGCAAAGATTTTTTAGCCGCTGAAAAATCACCAAGTTTAATTTGATAATTCGCGGTGTCATACATCGCTTGAGCTAACACTGTTTTTTCTGGATTAAGGTCAATCATCCTTTGCTGAACCGATATTGGAAAAGTAAGTTCAAGCGAGGATGGGCTTAACGCTTTTGTGCTTAATAGGTTTTTGATAGTGCCTGCAATTTGGTCTAACATTTCGTAACGACGTCGATATATTGCGCGCTTGTTACTAGAAATTTCCGCAATATTTCTTCTGGTTTTACTAACTGGTAGCGAGTAAAAACCATTGTCTAATCGCTCACCTTGATTATCTGTCCATTTTTCATTGTAATTTGTTTTTAACAAGTTCTGTTGCACCTTGCCAAAGTACTTATGTCGATGATGCCTATTCTCATCACTGATGGCTAATATCCTCTTAACGCCAAGATTTTGCGCTATATCTCGCAAAATCTCTATCAACAAATCTGCTGGCCGCAGACCCTCTAAACTTTTGGTGACTAACTTCATCATTTCTAGTGTTTCGCTACTAGGCAATCGTCCCTGCAACGCTCCCACATAAATGATAAGTTGATTATTGAGTGTCGAAAAAGTAAATGCGAGTGACATCAGACGTTGATCTTCTTTGAAGAGGTTTAAAACAATCTCACCTTCTCTCACAAACCATTTGGCCTTGTCTAGGGTTATAAACATACCAGTTAAATATTGGTTTAAGTCTAGAATCACTCTAGGTTTAGCATCTACCAAGTTTAAGATGTCAGGCATTTTTTTGATGATTTTGTAATGCTCTAAAATGACTTTAAAACGATCCTCTACCGACCATTCATTATGTAGGTAGGGACTGTGCACAACAACCAACAACGGCATCTCATGTGTGAATAATTCTGAATATTCCAATCTGTTAATTTCGACAACGAAGTTTTTGATTGTTTTTCTATAAAACAAAGATTTAAGCAAAAACTTAACTCTATTCACCAATGAGTTAATAGAATGTACTGTATACCCTAACTTTCCTGCGTTTAATATGTGTTTATACAATTTAATTACTCTTTGTTAATAGAAACTTCGATGTGTGATTAAGCAGTCTGTCTCAACATACAACCACCATCTCAGGATGAGTTTCCAGGTCCAGATATAAATCTTGTATCGCTTTTAAGAGCGAATCTTTCGGTATCGCTGAACAATGTAAATATACCTTGCTTAACCCTAAGTAACCCATTTCATGATAACGCGCCATCACCTCTTCATCGGTTTGCTTGGCTGGCACCCCTAAATGCAGTGTGATTCCACTCCTTTCTATCGCGAAGAGCGGTGAGCTCCAAAAAAACAATGCTGCGTCTTTTTTTGGTACCTTGATGTAGAAATAGTGACTACAATCATCCACCAAGAAACCCTTTCGGCGGCGTTTCCATTCAATTAATCCTGC
>CAYXHH010000237.1:0-1669 GCA_964464725.1 uncultured Methylotenera sp.
CAAGCCATTAATGAGTTAGCTTTTAGCCTCATGCAAGGGCTAAAAAAAGGTGGCATGGCGGCGGTGGGTAAGCATTTTCCTGGGCATGGGTTTGTGGTGGCGGATTCGCACGTGAGTATTCCAATTGACGAACGTGAGTTTGACCAGATTGCCCAAAACGACATGCAACCCTTTAGGCAAATGATTGATGAAGGCTTGCATGCGATTATGCCTGCGCATGTGATTTACCCCAAAGTGGACGATAAACCTGCGGGTTTTTCACCGAAGTGGTTGCAAAAAGTGTTGCGTGAAAGATTGGGCTTTAACGGCGTGATTTTTAGTGATGACTTGAGCATGGAAGGCGCAACGGTGGGCGGCGATGTCACCACGCGCAGTTTAGCCGCGCTCAACGCGGGTTGCGACATGGTGCTGTTGTGTAATCGCCCTGACTTGGCTGATGAATTGCTTAGCAAGCTAGAGTGGAAAATGTCTGCCCAAAGCATTGCGCGTCTTGCGCGTATGCATGGCGCACATCATCCGCAAGACATGAATCAACTGCATGAAAGTGCTGCGTTTGTGCAAGCAGTGAAACAAGTCGCCATGGTGGGTAAAACAGAAGGCGATTTATTTGCCTAGATTAATTGGTGTAGATTTTTTTTGGTCAAACTTGAGCGTTAAGTCTGTATTAAATTGACCAAAAATGCCCGCGCGCGTAGAATTCGCGCCATCTAATAAGGCGCCAAAATGACTCAAACATTGCAACAAAAAAATTTCAAAAAGCTGGTGGTTGCGAATTGGAAAATGCATGGCAACCTTCAGCAAAATGAAACTTTGCTTAAGGATTTTGTCGCAAGACTTTCAAACTTAAAAAACACACAAGTGGTGGTGTGTGCGCCTTATCCTTACCTTGCCCAATTGCAAAGCATGTTGCAACACACCGATATCGCATGGGGTGCACAGAATTTAGCCAAAGAGGAAGTGGGTGCTTTTACTGGTGAAGTGAGCGCGGCCATGCTTAAAGACTTTGGCGCGCGCTACGTGATTATTGGACACTCAGAACGCAGCACGGCTTATTGCGAATCTGATGAAAATATCGCGCAAAAGTTTGTGACGGCTAAAAAACATGGATTAACGCCGATTCTGTGCGTTGGTGAAACATTGATTGAGCGTGAAGCGGGTGTGATGGAAATGGTGGTTGCAAAGCAACTTGATACCATTATTAAGCTTCACGGGCCAGATGTGTTTGTTGATGCCGTGATTTCTTATGAACCCATTTGGGCGATTGGAACAGGTTTGGCAGCCACGCCAGCGCAAGCAAAAAGCATGCATCAGTTTATTCGAAATAAAATTAATTTACTCAATCCAGAAGCTGCAAATCGATTAAAAATTCTTTATGGAGGCAGCGTAAACCCTCAAAATGCGGTACAATTATTCGAAGTTTCTAACATCGATGGCGGGCTGATTGGTAAGTGCTCGCTCAATGCGCAAGAATTTGAAGGGATTTGCCAAGCGGCTGAGCATTCAGTATGACGTTAATACCATCACTTTGAGTGTGATGAGGCAAGTTTGAAAAGGTTAATAAGATGGAAAATTTAGTTACAGTTATTCACGTAATTGCAGCAGCAGGCGTTATAGGCTTGGTCTTGTTGCAGCATGGCAAAGGTGCCGATATGGGCGCGGCCTTTGGCAG
>CAYXHH010000238.1:0-1664 GCA_964464725.1 uncultured Methylotenera sp.
TCACTGACCCAGTGAGCGGCCCAACAACGCCAAAGGGTAAACTCTATTTTGCCGCTGGCGTGGGCATAATCACTTACCTTGTTCGCGTTTATGGTGGCTATCCAGACGGTGTGGCATTTGCAGTGATTTTTATGAATATTTGTGTGCCGTTGATTGACGCTTATACGCAACCCAGAGTCTTTGGACACGACAAATAATGTCTGAAACTATTATTAAACACGCCAGCAAAACCGCTTTAACGCTGATTGCGTTTGCATTGGTTTTCACGGCCTTATTAGCTTACATATTTAACGTCACCAAAGCGCCTATTGAGAAGAGCGAGGCTGAGGCACGCATGGCATTATTTAACCAAGTTGTGTCTCCTGAATTGCACGATAACGACATGTTAAAAGAAGCGATTACCATTGCGCCAAATGAGTTACTCGGTAACACACAACCCAGTGTTGCCAACTTAGCACGCATCGATCATGCGCCAAGCGCAGTAATTTTAGAGGCCATTGCGCACGATGGTTATTCAGGCGATATTAAGTTGCTGATCGCAATTAAATACGACGGAACAATAGCAGGCGTTCGTGTATTGACGCATAAAGAAACCCCAGGCTTGGGTGATTATATCGATATATTAAAAGGTAATTGGATTAAACTTTTTGATGGTGAGTCGCTCTCAAAAACAAGCGAGCCACAATGGAAAGTGAAAAAAGATGGTGGTCAGTTTGACTATATGGCTGGGGCGACCATCACACCTCGCGCAGTTGTGAAAGCGGTACATAAAGCTTTAAAATATTTTGAAGCAAATAAGCAAATACTTTTTTCGGAAAAACAATGAGTCAATATCAAGAGATTGTAGAAAACGGGTTGTGGAAACAAAATCCAGGCGTGGTGCAATTATTAGGTTTGTGCCCAACGCTTGCTGTTACCACCTCAGCGGTAAATGGTCTCAGTTTAGGCCTAGCCACTGCGCTCGTCATGGCATGTTCCAATGGTGCAGTCTCGCCTGTGAGAAAATTTGTCCCTGCTGAAATTCGTGTACCAGTGTTTATTTTGGTCATTGCAGCTTTAGTGACGGTGATTGACCTCACCATCCATGGATTTGCAGCACCACTTCACAAAGTACTTGGTATTTTTATTCCACTGATAGTCGTGAACTGTATCGTACTCGCGCGCGTGGAATCATTTGCTGCCAAAAATTCACCTGTTCCTTCGATGCTAGATGGTCTGATGATGGGCTTGGGACTGACTATTGTCCTAGCCATTTTAGGGGGTATACGCGAACTTGTTGGCAAAGGCACGCTTTTTTCAGGTTTAGATTTGGCCTTAGGCCCAGACTTTAAGCATTACATGCTAAGCATTCCTGATTACAACGGATTCTTGCTCGCCATCTTGCCTCCTGGTGCATTTTTAGGGCTTGCTTGCTTAATCGCATTTCGCAACTGGGCAGGAAACCGAAAACCATCTGTCACGCCACAATTAGGTGGCGCAGCTAAGCCTGCACATTAGTCTTTGAATGAACGCAACCAAACGTGAAGCTATTTTTGAGCGTTTAAGTGTCGCCATTCCCAATCCAACCACAGAGCTAGAATATAGCTCCGTTTTTGAACTTTTAATTGCTGTGATTTTATCTGCGCAAGCGACAGATAAAGGCGTGAATATCGCGACCAGAAAAC
>CAYXHH010000239.1:0-1634 GCA_964464725.1 uncultured Methylotenera sp.
TAATTACCTATATTATCCGCGTTTATGGTGGTTACCCAGACGGCGTTGCATTTGCAGTGATTTTTATGAATATTTGTGTGCCGTTGATTGATGCTGCGACACAACCGCGTGTGTTTGGACACGAAAAATGAGTGAATCATATTTCAAACACACCAGCAAAACCATGATGATTATGGTGCTATTTAGCTTAATTGGTACTGGTTTTCTCGCCAAAACATTTTTAATTACTAAAGCACCAATTGAGGCTAGCGAAGCGAAAGAAAAAATGAAATCTTTCGCTGAAGTTTTACCTGCCAACTTGTATGACAACGAAATGATTAAAGATTTTGTTGTTGTCCCCGAAGGTGGAGAACTCAATAACCGCAATCCGACAAAGATTTATATCGCCAGACTTGCTGGCAAAGCTTCAGCAGTAATTTTAGAATCAACTGCTCGAGACGGCTATAGCGGAGATATCAAGCTGCTAATTGCAATACATAAAGATGGCAACTTAGGCGGTGTTCGCGTGATTGCACACAAAGAAACGCCTGGCTTGGGCGATTATATTGAGCTAGCAAAAGATAAATGGATTAAACTATTTGATAATGAATCACTCTCGAAAACAACAGACTCACAATGGAAAGTCAAAAAAGATGGTGGTAAATTTGACTATATGGCAGGGGCTACAATCACGCCTCGCGCCGTGGTAAAAGCTGTACATAATGCATTAACCTATTTTGAAAAGAATAAGTCAGAATTATTAGCAGACAAAGCTAGTATTAAGGAGTAATTAAGATGGCAGTTTATGGCGAAATTATAGAAAATGGTATTTGGAAACAAAACCCTGGCGTAGTACAGCTATTAGGTTTGTGCCCAACACTGGCCATGACCACCAGCGTTGTGAATGGATTTTCGCTGGGCCTTGCCACTGCTTTTGTGATGGCGGCCAGTAATGCTTCGGTTTCTCCAGTGCGCAGATTTATTCCAAAAGAAATCCGTAACCCTGTGTTTATTTTAATTATTGCTGCCTTAGTTACGATTATTGATTTAAGCATGAACGCATTTCTGCATCCATTACACGCAGTTCTCGGCATTTTCATACCGCTTATTGTAACCAATTGTATCGTTTTAGCGCGCGTAGAGTCATTTGCAGCCAAAAATCCCACCCTGCCATCGGCACTTGATGGGTTTATGATGGGCTTTGGATTGGCATGTGTATTGGCTTTATTAGGAGGCATTCGCGAAATTATTGGAAAAGGCACGCTGCTATCTGGGATTGACTTAATACTCGGGCCAAGTGCAAAGATGTTTGTTATTCATGTGATTCCAAATTACCATGGCTTTTTGTTGGCAGTGTTACCTCCTGGTGCTTTTATTGGATTGGGCTGCTTGATAGCTGCACGCAATTGGGCAGGTAATCGCAAAATAGTTGCCACTCCACAAACGGGTGGCGTGGCTAAGCCTGCTCATTAACAAGGATGCACATTACATACTAATGAACGCTGAAAAACGCGCGGAAATCTTCAAACGGCTAGTTAAAGCTATCCCAAAACCAACAACGGAACTTGAATACACGACAACATTTGAACTGCTAATTGCCGTGATTTTATCTGCGCAAGCGACAGATAAAGGCGTGAATATCGCGACCAGAAAAC
>CAYXHH010000240.1:0-1629 GCA_964464725.1 uncultured Methylotenera sp.
TTTGTTCATACCATCCATGCTCTTTAGCCATATCGCGCATCATCTCGGTAAAGTTACTTTGTAAATCTAGCTGCTTATTGAATCCTAGAAAAATTATCAGCAGCGTAAAACAAATCCAAAAAATGACATTATCTTTACTCAGCCACGCCAACCGCGTCTTAATGCCTAATCGAATGCTGGTGAGAAAATAAGCTAATACTGTCATCCATCCAAAAAAAGTATGGTCGCCAAAGTCAATAAGAGTGTTAGTTTGCTGTGTTTGACTCCAATGAGTTGTTTCAGGAACTACAGTTTGGTTATTTTCAATTGCAAGTGGTTTATCGAGCTTAACTTTGATAAATGAAGTTCTACCACTAAAGTTATTGTCATTTGCAACTAAGAGAGTAGATTGATCTAGTACTGTCAAAGCCTCAATATGAGAGTATGCAAAACGATAAATCTTGTCACCGTCACTATCCAAATCATTTGGGTCTTCTAAATTCATTAAATCCACTACAAGTTCTTTTTTGAGAATTTCTCCAAACTTGCTACTTAGTAAATCAATCATAAACACTTTTTTAAGCGCGTTTTCTTGAGCTGTGGTCGCTGTATTTCTTTCTAACACTAAAAACTGATGGTCGTTAATGGCAACCATATCTGTCACGTTCGTACCATCCACTTCTAATTTATAAATGTAATACCCATCTGCATATTGTTTTTTAATTAAGTCAAACTCATACACGCGTAATTGCTTTTCATCATCACCATTCACTGCATTTTCTAAAATTGCATACAACTTATTTTTCGAAGCGTTGATATTCATTGCTTCAAAACCTGCAGATGAATTGATATTAGGTTGATTTTTTGCTAAGTTAGGACTATCTGGGGAGAGAATGTTGGGTAGAGGAATTGCTTTATTTAGCACGGTTGCATTTGAATCAAGCTCTATCAAAAAAGGACCAAACTCATCGCCCA
This sequence comes from uncultured Methylotenera sp., assembly GCA_964464725.1. Classification (GTDB taxonomy): domain Bacteria; phylum Pseudomonadota; class Gammaproteobacteria; order Burkholderiales; family Methylophilaceae; genus Methylotenera_A. The sequence goes on from CAYXHH010000240.1 coordinate 955, forward strand.
CCCATATATGTTGATTCTTATCTATTGCAATCGACTCCGGGTCAATATCTGCCCCAGTTAATAATCTATTTTTTCTTATCAAGTCATCAGTCTTGGGGTTTGATTCTAGGCCGTAATAATGCTCATTATCAGCTTGTATCGAAAATCCAAGGTGATGGTTTACGTCATTAAAATTAACATGCCTGACTACACTAACTTTGCTGTTTTTATTTGAAGCGTCTGCAAACTGAATATCGACTTCATAAAGACTTAACAAGACATCAGCAGAATTATCTTTTTTACCAAATCCGTTATCAGATAAAAAATAAAATCGATTCTCTTGACCAGTCTTTATGACTGCAGAAAATCCTTGAATAGGCTGCTTATTCTTATTAATTTCACCTTCTTGATTAAACTGACCCGAAGTTGGCCCTTCTGAAAATGTATGTAACGGCATTTCTGCCCAGCCTACTAAAGTAGCCGCGATTAAGCTTTGTGTAAGGCAAGTTAAAAGCAAGCTAGCGACAGTGAATATAAATCGATTCATGCAGTATGCATCATTCAAAAATTAAAACTAAGCATATTCAAAGAGCGTTTAACTCAAACATCAATTAAAGCAATACTTTTTCTATTCCACCATTATTCGCTTTAGCAATATAGTCTTGCATCCAGTTTTCGCCCAGAATATGTTTAGCC
>CAYXHH010000241.1:0-1626 GCA_964464725.1 uncultured Methylotenera sp.
TTGACGTGAACTCAGGGTGAAACTGCACAGCTACAAACCAAGGATGTGTGGCTTGTGGCAACTCAATCATTTCACATAAATCTTCACCTTTAGTGCGCGCAGAAATGACTAAACCAGCTGCTTTTAACTGCTCAACATAATGGTTATTGACTTCATAACGATGACGATGGCGCTCGTTGACTTGTGCACCATAGATACTTGCCGCAAGTGTGTTTGGCACAATCGGACAAGCTTGTGCACCTAGTCGCATCGTTCCACCCAAGTCAGAATTTTCATCACGCTTTTCAATTTTGCCACTTGCATCTTGCCATTCATCAATCAAGCCTATCAGCTTGTGTGGCGCATCTGCATTGAACTCGGTACTATTCGCGTCTTTTAAACCCGCCACATTACGTGCAAATTCAATTACTGCAAGTTGCATACCCAAACAGATACCAAGATATGGCACTTTGTTTTCACGCGCATATTGAATTGCGGCGATTTTACCTTCGGTGCCGCGCTTACCAAACCCACCAGGAATCAAAATTGCATCCATGGTTTTTAATGCATCAGTGCCGGATTTTTCAATCTCTTCACTGTCCATATAGTGAATTTTGACTTTAGATTCTGTATGAATCCCTGCGTGTATGAGGGCCTCTGTGAGCGATTTATAACTCTCGGTCAAATCGACATACTTACCAACAAAAGCAATATCGACGGTATGTTTCGGGTTGGAAAGTGACTGACAAATCGATTTCCACACACTTAAATCAGCTGCTTTTGCCAAGATGTTGAGCTTATGGCACACAATCTCATCCATCATTTGGTCGTGTAACAAACCAGGAATTTTGTAGATGGAATCTGAATCAATCGCGCTAATCACAGCCTCGTAAGCCACGTTGGTAAATAAGGCAATTTTACGCTTTTCATCTTCTGGAATTTCACGCTCTGCACGGCACAGCAAAATATCAGGTTGAATACCAATCTCGCGCAATTCTTTAACGCTGTGTTGTGTCGGCTTAGTTTTCAATTCGCCCGCTGTCGGAATCCACGGTAATAAAGTCAGGTGCACATAGCAGGCATTTTGCTTACCTTCTTCAAAACCCATTTGGCGAATTGCTTCCAAAAATGGTAATGACTCAATATCACCCACCGTACCACCAATTTCCACAATCGCTACATCTGCGCCTTCAGCACCACGTTTGATATGCGCTTTAATTTCGTCGGTAATATGTGGAATGACTTGCACGGTTTTGCCAAGATACTCGCCGCGGCGTTCTTTTTTAATCACGGTTTCGTAAATTTGCCCAGTAGTAAAGCTGTTACGCTTGGCCATGCGGGTCGAGATAAAGCGTTCGTAATGGCCTAAATCAAGGTCAGTTTCTGCGCCATCATCAGTCACAAAGACTTCGCCATGCTGGAAAGGCGACATGGTACCAGGGTCAACATTAATATAAGGATCGAGCTTGAGCATGGTGACTTTTATGCCACGCGATTCTAGTATTGCGCCCAATGACGCGGCTGCAATGCCTTTACCAAGAGAGGAAACAACACCGCCGGTTACGAATACATATTTGGTCATGAAAAGGCTTTATAAGATTTGTTACAGACGGGAACAAATTTTACCGCAAAGCCAGTACAATCACC
>CAYXHH010000242.1:0-1625 GCA_964464725.1 uncultured Methylotenera sp.
AAGCCTTCTTGCCCGCTGGCAATGCAATAAATAATGGCTGCCGCCAAAATGCCACCAACTACTTGCGCAATAATGTAGTGGGGGAGTTCAGCCGCTTTAAAACGTCCGCCAGCCACCAAGCCAATAGAAACCGCTGGGTTTAAATGGCAACCAGAAATATGCCCAATTGCATAGGCCATAGTGACTACCGTTAAACCAAAAGCGAGTGAAACGCCTAAATAACCCAAGCCTAACTCGGGAATCCCCGCCGCCAATACCGCACTGCCACAACCGCCTAACACTAACCAGAAAGTACCCACTAACTCTGCTAACGCACGTTTTGTTAATGACATTTGTCGCTCCCTTGAAAATATTGAAATTAAGATATTTTTATAGACTGCTTGCACAATTTACGCCCATTAATGGCTATTAGCAACTGGCATGGTTTAGAATGCAGGCATGAGCACAGACAATTCTTTTAAGCACATTACCTCGCGCGATAACCCGATTTTTAAATACTTAAAAAAGTTGGCTGATAACGCACGTGAGCGCCGTACAGAGCGCAAAACAATTTTAGATGGTGTGCATTTAATTGAGAGCTATTGCCAAGCTTTTGGCGAACCTGAGCTGGTCATTATTCCTGAAGGTAAAAGTAGTTTAGAAGCCACGCATTTAATGCAGCACTTTGAGCATGTGAATACGATTATGTTTCCGACGCTCATGTTTGCAGAGCTGACGCCAGTGGCAACTAGCACAGGTATTTTAGCGGTGATTAAGTTGCCTGAATCCCCAGCGCCAGCAAAGGTTGAATTTGCCTTGATGTTGGAAGATATTCAAGACCCAGGCAATTTAGGTAGCATGCTCAGAACGGCTTTAGGGGCAGGGGTGGATGCCGTGTATTTAAGTAAAGGTTGCACCGATGCATGGTCTCCAAAGGCATTACGGGGTGGTCAAGGCGCGCAGTTTTATTTAAATATCATTGAAGGCGTAGATTTGTTGCAGACCATGCAGCAATTTGCTGGCAATACCTATGCCACCACCTTGGCTGGTGAGTCTTTGTACGCGCAAGACTTCACAAAACCAAGTGCATTTGTGATTGGCAACGAGGGCGCGGGTTTAAGCGATAAACTCATTCAAGCGGCGAGTAAGCAAATCAGCATTCCCATGCATGAGGATTTAGAATCACTCAATGCCGCTGCGGCGGCAGCTATTTGTTTATTTGAACGTAGACGACAAATTGCAGTCAATTAAGTGTTAAGTATTGAAGGGTTTGATATGCATAACAAACAATTAGGTTTCACTGTGATTGAAATGATGGTGGTGGTTTCGATTATTGCGATATTGGCGCTAATCGCGATTCCTTCACAGATCGAGCGCATCATTCGCGAGGAAGTGAAAGCCGCTATGCCACTTGCAGATGCCGCAAAAGACCCGATTGCAGAAGCTTGGAAAACCACGAAAACCTTGCCAGCAAATAATGCTGAGGCGTTGTTACCTGTGCCAGAAAAAGTGGTAAGCAATTTTATCAGCAGGCTAGAAGTGGCTGATGGCGCCATACACATGACCTTTGGCAACAAAGCGCGTACCCAACTAAGCGGTAAAGTACTTTCTTTTCGCCCCGCCGTGATAGAAGAATCGCAAGCCGT
>CAYXHH010000243.1:0-1611 GCA_964464725.1 uncultured Methylotenera sp.
ATGCGCTTCCATCTACTACTTCTTGGCTAAAGTCACCTTGCAAATATACAGTGGTAACTTTGTATTGGGTATCTTTGAACAGAACAGCATATTGCCTCGCGCAATCTAAAAAAGGCGGGTAATATGAATGACATATCTGCAATACGTTCAACTGGCTTCCTATATTGTAGTTGTTGGTTAATGGATTTATTTCTTAACGAAATATCGAAGCATATTAGCTAGCTTAGCACCTAGATTTCCTATCACTTTATATCTATGTTAAATTAAATTTTTAGCAAAGAAGCCAAGTTAGGTTTTACTTGTATTGAATGCAAATCACAGTAATCAGGCCAATCCCTTAGCTCAGTCCAGTCACTTAAAAAGATAAAGTCTAATCCTGCGCCAACCGCCGCTTGATGATCATACTTACTGTCGCCTAAAAACAATGCAGGAAACTCAATATTTCCATTCGCAATTTCTCTAGCGAGCACATGCTCTTTTTGATCTGGGCCACCGAATATTCCTGCCTCGAAATAATGTGCTAAATTTCGACGTGGAAAGATTCTCCTCAACTCTGCTTGGTCGCCACCTGACAACAGCATCCAACGTGCCTGCGGTGTCACGGTTTTTAACTCATCTAGTCCTGGCGCAACTTCACATTGCATGAGTGTGGTATCGAGTATATCGTCGAATGCTTCCATATACTGCTGCATCAACTCTGGCGTAAGTGTTTGTTTTAAAATATGATCAAAGTAATATTGAATTTTACCATTGCGTGGAAAACTGCCTTTAGCAACATGATGATCAACCAGCGCTTGCGCTTGTGCATCAGTGCCGCCCATTCTTTTTGCAACCTCAAAATAGGCGTTCACTTTGGTTTTATTGCTATTTAACACTACGCCATCGCAATCAAAAACAATCGTTTTATATTGATGTATCGGTAACAATTTGTGGTCTACAAGCCGTTAAGTTGATGTTTATAAAATAAAAAAGCTTTGTTACTTAACACGTAACAAAGCTAAATTATACGCTTTCATGTTGCGTAGGTGATTATGCAGGTTTAATTGCGCTGGCTTCTTTAGCTAACTTAGTGATATGAGCCCAATCTTTTCGCTCAACTGCATCTGTTGGGGTCAGCCAAGTGCCACCACACACCACTACATTAGGCAATGCTAAAAATTGTGGGGCAGATTCTACCGTTACCCCACCTGTTGGGCAAAACTTCACATCGCCAAATGGGCCAGCGAAACCTTTAAGTAAGTTGATGCCACCTACTGCAACCGCTGGGAAGAGTTTTAAGAAGTAATAATCATCTGCATTGGCAGTCATGATTTCTGAACCTGTAGACACACCAGGCAAAAGGCTTAAACCAATTTTGCGGGCAAACTGACCTAATTCTGTGGTGTAGCCTGGGCTCACTGCAAACTTGCAACCTACATCTAATGAAGCTTGCGCATCTTTTAAGTTACGCACTGTGCCGCTACCCATAATGGCATCTGGCACGTGCTTAGCAATTTGCTCCATAGCCTGTAACGCGCATGATGAACGTAAAGTGACTTCCAATACGCGAATGCCGCCCTCTAAAAGCGCTTCTGCCATCGGCACAGCATCCTCTACTTTGTTAATCACGAT
>CAYXHH010000244.1:0-1595 GCA_964464725.1 uncultured Methylotenera sp.
TCCCGACATCCTGCTCCCAAAGCAGGCGCGCTACCAGGCTACGCTACACGCCGAAGAGGCAGAAATATAGCGCAAACCAGCCATTTGGTCAATTCGAATATGTTAAAATGCTGTTTTATTTCTTAATTTTTTTAAATTACGCGCATGACAGCACAAATTATTGATGGAAAAGCCATCGCAGAGGATTTACTAAGCAGCATTAAAACTAAAATTGATGCAAGAATTTCTAGTGGTAAACGCGCGCCATGCTTGGCTGTTATTCTTGTCGGCGCCGACCCAGCATCAGCAATTTATGTTCGCAACAAACGCAGAGCATGCGACAAGGTAGGTATACGCTCGATTGCACATGATTTACCTGCAAGTACAAGCGAGGCCGATTTATTTGCGTTGATTGATAGCATTAATAACGACCCCACTATTGATGGCATATTGGTGCAATCACCATTGCCACATCATATTAATGAAGATAAGTTAATAGAGCATATTTCTGTTGATAAAGATGTGGATGGGTTTCACCCATACAATATAGGGCGCTTAGCAGTTCGTAAGCCAACTTTGCGCTCTTGTACACCATTTGGTGTGATTAAGATGCTAGAAGCTTCAAATATTAATTTGATGGGACTGGACGCTGTCATTGTTGGCGTTTCAAACCATGTTGGTCGGCCAATGGCGCTTGAACTATTGTTAGCTGGATGTACGATTACTAGTTGCCATCGGCATACCAAGAATTTAGCTGATAAAGTTAAAAACGCTGACTTATTAGTGGTTGCTGCAGGCAAAGCTGGCCTAATTCAAGGTAATTGGATTAAAGAGGGCGCAATTGTCATTGATATAGGCATTAACCGATTGAGCGATGGGACAATTTGTGGAGATGTAGATTTTGACATTGCGAAGCAACGTGCGGGTTACATAACACCAGTACCAGGTGGCGTAGGCCCCATGACGGTTGCAACGCTGATGGAAAATACGTTATTAGCCCTTGAATTGAAAGAGATAAATTAATACTGAAATTGTTTTTGCTGATAGCTTTGCATATCTTGCGCAATAGGTGTAAACTCGCGCGATTAAAAATTAATAACCTTTTATTACCTTTTTTGAATGCAATCTTTTTAGCGTTCTTTTTGGAAAGACTTGTTGGATTAAATTCCACAATATAAAACTATGGCAGATACCCTCAATAAAACTTTTACACCTTATCAGGCAAAACCTGATGAGGAGTACATGAACAAAAATCAACTTCAACATTTTCGTAATATCTTAAACGACTGGAAATCTGAGCTCAGTCACGACATCGATAAGACCGTGCACACGATGCAAGATGAAGTGACTATGTTTGCAGACCCGAATGATCGTGCTAGTCAAGAATCTGATATGGCTTTAGAGTTGCGCAATCGCGACCGTGAACGTAAGTTAATTAAAAAAATTGACGAAACTTTACGTAATATAGATGAAAATGAATATGGTTATTGTGAAGGCTGTGGCGTAGAAATTGGTCTAAAACGCCTTGAAGCACGCCCAACCGCAACGCTATGTATCGATTGCAAAACACTAGATGAGATGCGCGAGAAACAAGTAGCAAAATAGTTTTGCTTTCT
>CAYXHH010000245.1:0-1582 GCA_964464725.1 uncultured Methylotenera sp.
CGTTTAGAGCACGAATACGGCGTAGATATGGTGTTTGAACCCTACGACTGCTACACCGCCCGCTGGCTCAAAGGCTCAGATGCCGACTTAAAAGCGATTGCTGACAAATACGGCTTTAACGTGGGCTTAGACAGTGCCGATGATTACGTATACCTCGCGCCTAACCGCGTGAATTTGCAAATGGCGCAAGAGCGTTATCCTGATATTGAGTTTGCGGAAACACGAGAAATTTCTTAAGTTGTAAACTTAAACTTCAAAAGCTTCACAAAGCTGGCTGAGCATTTGCCCAAAAATTGGCAAGATTTCTTCTTTACTGTGCGGACTTTCATCATCCGTGCCAGCCACCACAAAGCTAACGGTAAGCTTATCTAAATTCTCGCGAAACTCCATCCAGTGCTCTGCTTCTGCCTCACCGATGAGTTTGAATTTATTAAAACCACTTTCAATGATTTCCAACATTTCTGCTTCAGGCAAACCTGCAAATAAGGTTTTTGCGATGACCACTTGCGCTTTCGTGAGGTCAGGTTTAATTTTCTCTTGTGCTAAGGCAGTCGTTAAAAATGCGAACGCCAATAATGCATAGGCTTGATATACACTTAACATATCAAAGTTACTTTTATACTCTAGGGCCGGTTGCCTATCTGCGCTGCGAATCGCATTAAACGTAATGTAGCTGGCTAAATAATGTGCAGAATCCTCAACATCATATTCTTCTAAATTCACATTTGGCGGCTTAGCTTCACCATCGTCATAGGTTTCAGCTAAGCATAACGCGTGAAGTAAAATAAGTCGTTTTGAGTATTCCATAAGTTCTCTTTAGATTTTATAAATGATAATAAGTGAATAAAAGTATATTAATTTATCTCAGGCAAGCATTCTAATTGCTCGTTCAATTCCAGCCAACGCATTTCAGCAGATTCAATCAAACTAGCCAGTTCAGCTTGGCGTTTTAACAATGTTTGTAATTCGTTTTTGTTTTCAAATTCATACAAACTGCTTTCTGCTGCGCGCGCATCTAAAGCCGATTTTTCAAGGTTGAGTTTTTCCAGATTTTTTTCAATCTGTTCGGCTTCTTTTAACAGCGGCCGACGCGCAACAATACGCGCTTGTCGTTCTGCTTTGCTTACTGCATACGTATTTAATTTGGATGCCTTAGAAGGCGCATTGTTATTGGCTTGCAGAGCATCTCTATTGATTACTGTGGATTTTTGAGTCGCGAGCCAGTCTTTATAGTCATCTAAATCACCATCAAACGCCTCTGCTTTGCCGTCTGCTACCAGTACAAATTTATCGCAGGTGGCGCGCAATAATGCTCTATCGTGCGACACCAAAATCACACCACCCGCATAATCTTGCAAGGCCAAAGTGAGTGCATGACGCATTTCTAAATCTAAGTGATTGGTGGGCTCGTCGAGTAAAAGCAAATTAGGCCGCGTCCATATTAAAAGTGCTAAAGCTAGGCGCGATTTTTCCCCGCCAGAAAAGTGTTCGCAAGTTGCGCGCGCCATATCACCTTTAAAATCAAAACCACCTAGATAATTCAAATGTTCTTGTTCACGCGTCGTTGGGTCTAGCCTCAACA
>CAYXHH010000246.1:0-1543 GCA_964464725.1 uncultured Methylotenera sp.
ACTGGTAGTTTCTAATCAATCAATAAAAAAGCCGCCAAGTGATGGCGGCTTTTTACTTTTATAAAATCTTAATGTTGTTTTTTAGCTTCAGCCGCGTAATGCTCATGCACTGCCGACATATCTTTTTCGCGCGCCCATTTAATAATAGCCTCTAGGCCTGACGCACCAATCTCGCCCACTTGTGTATGAATACCCGCTTGGTCACGAATCACCAAAATACCTGGAATTTGCGCCACTTCAAAATAATCACTAATTTCTGGGTCGGATTCTGTATTCACCATGCCAAATACAATGTCAGGATTCGCATTAGAAACCGCTTCAAAGGTTGGCGTGAAATTAACACAAGGCTCGCACCACGGTGCCCAAAAGTCCACAATTACAAAATTATTTTTTTCGACAGTTTCTTTAAAGTTTGCTTTGGTAAGTGCTACAACAGCCATGATTTTGCCTTTGATTGAAAGATGGATGATTTTATCAGAGCTTAGCATTTTAGTTAAGCAATACCATGCCAAGTCAAAATATTAAGTAATAGTGACAACCTAACAAACTTGATATATCCTTGAATTAGCTACAATTAATTAAGAGTCAATCATTTTGGGAGGTTCACGTTGAACTCAGTTTCCAACACCGCTTATTATTGCTGTGGCGTAAGAATGCTTGATGCAGAACATCCCCGCTCGCTTTGCCATGATATCTATGCCAAACGATTTATGGATGAGCGAGGCATGCAGATATTTGAGCCGTTTAAATCTGAGACCATGCCTAATATTAGTAACTCGGTACGTTGCTATTCGATTGACGAGGCTATTCGCCATCAATTAAAGACGCATCCTAATAGCCTGATTGTGACTGTTGGTGCTGGTTTCGACTCACGCCCATACCGTATTCAAGGTGGACAATGGGTTGAAATTGATGAAGCACACTTGATGAAACTCAAAGATGAAAAGCTACCCATTTCCGAATGTGCGAACACGCTGACCCGCATTTGTATAGAGTTTGCTACTGAAACACTGCTAGATAAACTGGATGCCTATCGTCAACATCAAAATGTGATTATCGTGATTGAGGGGGTATTTATGTACCTCGAAGAAAGCGCGATTCATGCCACCATCAGTCAGTTACAAACTTTATTTCCTCAACATATTTTGCTATGTGATTTGATGTCTAAAAAATTCTTTGACCAGTTTGCACAAAGAATACACAACAAATTGGTTCAAGCTGGTGGTCGCTTTACGGCAAGGCCAGAGAATCCTGTTGAAATATTTTTACAACATGGTTACCAAACGCAATATCACTGGCCTAACTTTAAACGTGCTGAAGAACTTGGTGTACTGTGGGATAGAGCAAAAATCCCAAGCCTAATTGCCAAGTTGTTGTATAAAACAGTTCTAAAAAATATGAATGGTTACGGCATACATCAATTTAAGTATGGCTAAACCATACACTTAGACGATAGGCTTATTCCAATCCCCATTAAAAAACAACTCACCCAGCGGCTTACGTTTACGCTCGGCTAATTCACGCGCTTTTAAGTCTTCTGGTA